>JAJDEG010000199.1 GCA_029259895.1 Planctomycetota bacterium | reverse complement strand
CTCGAACGAGGCGACGAACCCGAAGAAGCCCAGCCTGCGAAAGCCGAAAACGACGAACAGCAGGCCGTCTCTGAGGAAAACGGTTAGAAACCGCGAGTTTCTCCCATCGATTTGGACAACGCACGAGTCCGCCAGCCCGCAACGGCCGGCGGACTTTTTCTTGCGCGCGTATTCCGCCGCGGAGAACGTCCGCCGTGAAGAACGTCGTGGACTCGGCCGAGCCGTTCGACGTTCGGCCCGCGATGAGGCTTTTGACCGGGCCGTCGTGCGAGAAAAGTTCAGTGCAGATCGCCGCGAAACCTATGGCATGGGAAAAAGCGCTTCCACTGCCCGGCCGCGCAATGAAAAACCGCCGCAAGCCACAGGCCAGCGGCGGTTTTCGAGTTTTTCTACGACTGCAAACTTGCCCTTAGGCCAGGCGACGACGGCGAACGCCGTAGCCAACCAGACCGACCAGGCTCATGCCCAACAGCGCCAACGACGACGGTTCCGGCACGCCGACCGCAGCGACGCCAACGTCGCCAAAGTCGAAGTCGAAGAAGAAGCTGCCGCCGGCGGGAACGCCGGGATAGCTAATCACGATGTCGGCCGTCGAGGGTCCACCCGCGTCCGGATTCGGAGCGGAGAAGCTCGACAGCGCCGCGTTGTACTCACCGTTCGCGGCGGCGTTCAGATCGTCGACCAACTGCTGGGCGTTCGCCCCTTCGACCAGGTCGAAGAACAACGGCAAGTCGCCGCTGCCGTCGCCCGTGAAGTTGACGATATTGATCCGGCCACTCGTCGCGCCACCGGCATCGCGGAACGTATTCCCAACGCCGTTAATCACAACGTCGCCCGAAGTATCGCTACCGTCGTGCGCAGTCCGCGTGACGCCCACGATCGGCTCCACGCCGCCCATCACTTGTAGCATGGCGTGGACTGTGCCATCCGTGCCGCCGACATTGGCGTTGGACACGCCCGTCGTGCCGGTACCGAAGAATACGGGTACCGATGCCGTTGCATTGTCGATACCGAACGCACTAGGACCGATATTCATGACCAATCCGGTCGAAGCCCCAGCCGCTGCTGAACCGAGCACTCGTAGCCTCAACGATTGGACCAAGAACGTCTGATTCGTCGCGTCGTATCCCGTATCCAATACGCCATTACCGTCTGCCGCAATCCCACGCGCCTTATCGATCCCCATTCCCGAGACGGTTCCGACACTCGCGTTATACGCCAAAGCGCCATTCGAGTTAATCGTTGGTTGGACGAGGACGCGCGAGGCATCGTTGTCCGCAAAACGAAGTCCCTGCGGAAATTGCTGAGGAGGCGCGTTAAAGACGATCGGTGAATTGACCAAACTGCTGCTAACCGCCTCGACGACACCCG
Source organism: Planctomycetota bacterium (assembly GCA_029259895.1). Lineage (GTDB taxonomy): Bacteria > Planctomycetota > Planctomycetia > Pirellulales > PLA5 > PLA5. The sequence goes on along the minus strand of JAJDEG010000199.1, from coordinate 19,081 downwards.
GCGTCGTCGCGCGGATATCCAGGCTGTAGCCGTTAACAAAGGTGTTTGACTCAAGCGCGAGCCAAACGTACAAGTCGATTTCCTGTCCGGGCGTCAAGTCCGTCAACGACGGAACGCCGATAACGCCGCCGCCACTGGTGCTGTTCGAAGTCGACAAAATCAAGCGCGTGGCGCTGGCCTGCGACCAACTCAAGCCGAGGACGAGCAGAGATAGAATTCCAAAGCGCAAAAACTTAGACATAAGTAAAGTACTCCATGCGAGGCAGCGGTACGAACCGCTAGTGAAATGAACAACTGGTCCAACAAGTGGTGTACAGCCAAGGTGTACAGCTCAAATGCACAATCAGTTGGGGTTCACTAGCAAGTACCTCGCACTTTCCTAAACTTATGTCTTTTGCTGTTCGCTTCGGTGAAGTCAGACGGGCGGCACAAAGACGCCCTTTAAGATTATCTCGAAGTCACCTTAATCAAATTACCAGCATAATCGACCACAAACTGAATTCAACCACAAAAACCAGCAAAGCCATTCGGCATTGCCGCGCTGCGGTACCAAAACATCCTACTTCCCGGCACGACGGCGTCGATACGCTGCCGCCCCGATCGCAACGCCACCAACGCACAGCAGAGCCAACGTCGACGGCTCCGGCACGGCGGCGGGACTCGGCGCACCACCCAAGGCCGCAACAAATCCGCCAATATCGGCGAAGTTCACGGCGTTATCTTGGTTGAAGTCCGAGATATAGGACACCTGAAGCCATGGGTTCTGATTCTTGTAACTGGTTGTGCCGTTGCTCAACACGGCGACGAATCCACCGATGTCGGCAAAGTTCGCGGCACCGTCGCCGTTCATGTCGCCGCGGCGAGAATTTCGCACGACCACCGTCTGATTGTGCTGCGGAAACGCACCCGGCGGCGTCACGATCGTTCCGTCCGTTTGAGCAAAACCGCTGAACTCTGGCCCGCCAAGCGCGAGACTCAAAGCAAAACTCCCCGTCGTTCCACCCGGCACGCTGATCGGCACCGAGAACAAACCGTGGTTGTTTGCAACCGCTGTATTCGCATTGGCCGTCGGAAACAAGCCAACGACGCCCAACGAGCGATTGCCCGCAGCCTGTCCGGGTACGCCCGTGTCACCCAGGATGATGCTCAAATTCGCATTCTGCGTAACCGTTGAAAAACTGTTGCTCACGGAGTTGTTCAAGTTATTCGGCGTGCCCGAAGCCGGCAACGCCGTAATGTTAAACGTCGGCCCTCCGGTCGCTAGCTCCATGATGATGCCGTAACCGGCAACGTTCTCCGATCCCGGCGTCGCGACGGTCGCTTGTACGTTAAACGTGCCACTCGCTGGGCCGGCATAAATGCTGCCCGCAGCAGGCAGATTATAAACGATGATTTGATTCGCGGCGTTGTTCGGCTCGGCACCGCCGTAAATCGAGGTGGCTTTAAAAAGCACGTCAACGGCAAGCGCCTGACTGGCCATCGCCATCGCGCCAACGGCCGCAAATAGGAATGATTTCGACAGGAACCTGAGGGTCATCTTCATAAGGTGGCTCCGTGCACTTCTCGATGCAGTTTAAGGGGTAATTCGAGTGATCTCTCTAGGATGTACTACTGGACGGCACGAAGCCGTCGGCTGACTGGTTAGCTAGCTTGTCTCGACATTCAACCGCTTCTCCCCGAATTGGTTCCGCACGAGGAGCAGGCCCCTGCCAGAAAGACTGAAGGGCGTTTCGAGAAAAACGCGCCGACTCAGACTACGGCAAAGAGCACGACCAACGCGGCGGCAAGCGGAGCCAACGGCCGATCGTAGCGGGCGATAATTAGCGTTTCCTCGGGTGTCCGATGAGTTTCAGCCGGCCGTCCGAATAATCAGACCAGCCCGCGCAAATTGCCTACAGGTTCCCCTCAGAATAACACGGGCAAACACACTGTCAACAACTTGGTGAAAAAGTTTTGCAAAAACTGGCGTTGCGACCCCAGAGTAACGGCTCGCCCAGTAAGCGAGCCTGATCGTCGATACGGCCGAAAAACCCCGAAATTCCCGCGGAAAACGCCGTGCGGCCGCTTCGACGCATGGGCTGTCGCTCGCGCCGGATCGACCCTCGCGGTCCGAACGCCGCAGCCGGCGATGACCATCCGATAGAGGGGGATTTCATGCGATTTGCTCTTGACACGCAGCCGAAACCACGCGGCCCAATCTACGCGGACTTGGTCGCGACGACGAAGGCACCGAGATGAAGCCGCAAACGCGAAATCAAGCCGTCCGTATCGCCGTCAATTCTCTGTCAATCTCGGGGATCTCGCCGGAGAGCCGAGAAAGCGATCGCACGCGACGTTGCTCCGCACTCCGCTCCGCACTCCGCAACGTTTCAGCGACCAAGTAGAGCAACGGGCAGCGCATAAGAGGCTTCGCCCGGCAATCACGCCGGCAAGCTGAGAAGATTGTCGCGATTTGCCGACATTTGGACGCCGCCGACGGCGCGTTCGACGTGGCAGGGACTTATGTTTCCGTACAGAGGTAAATGGCATTTGCAACGAAGCAAACGGATGCGTACGGACGGGCATTGAGTCGGCGACGCGTGCCTGTAGCGACATCGCGAGATGTCGCTGACGCCCACTAGCGCGATCGCACCAAATTCGCCGAGTATTTCGATGCTATCGACTACGCCGAGCGGGTTGGCATAAACGTTTGCCGATCCCGCGCACGGGGCCGCCCGTTTGCTTGTTGCTCGCGTAATGAACGTGTAGATTGAATGGACGTTGCATGCACATCTTGGGTCTTGCAGCGGTCCAACACGGGGCGTTCTGTCCCAAAGTCATCGGTCCGATGCCGCGAGAATCGCCGATTCGCGCCCCATTTGTTCCCGTCGGGATGCCGCCATGAGCAATGAAGATTCTGTCGATCCGGAACTCGTCGAACAAACCAAGCAGCAGATCCGCGAGCTCGTCAACGAGATCGCCGATCTGGCCCAACAAGACATCCCCGAAAAGGAATTCTACAGCGGCTTCCTAGACCGCGTGGTGACCGCGCTCGCCGCAAACGGCGGCGCCGTATGGGATGTTTCCGGCGGTCGCATCGAGTTGGGCGCCGAGATCGGCCTCCGCGAGTCCGGCCTGCTCGCCAGCGAAGACGCCCAACAAGCCCACGGGCGGCTGCTGCGGAAGGCAATCGTTGGCGGCGAGGCTTTGCTCGTCGATCCCCACGCGGCCGGCGGCGACGACGAAGAGGACGGTTCCAATCCCACCGACCATCTGCTCGTGCTGGGGCTGTTGCGGGCAGATCAAGAAATCCAAAGCGTCGTCGAAATCTTCCAACGCAGCGGTACGCCCGACACGACTCAACAGGGCTATTTGCGATTCGTCATCCAGATGTGCGATCTGGCCGGCGATTACCTCAAGACGCGCAGCTTGCGCCGCTACGGCGCGCGACAATCGCTCGCCAACCAGGTCGAACAATTCACGCGGATGGTCCACCGTTCGCTCGATCCACGGATATCGGCCTATGCGCTGGCCAACGAAGGCCGACGGCTGATCGACTGCGACCGCGTTACCGTCGCTGTCATGCGGGGGAGCAACTGCAAGATCGAAGCCGTCAGCGGCCAAGATACGTTCGACAAGCGATCGAACACGATCGTGCTGTTGCAAGAACTCACCAACGCCGTCGCCCGGCAGGGCGAACCCGTCTGGTACACCGGCGACACGGCCGACATGCCGCCGCAGGTCGAAGACGCGATTCAGGCGTACGTCGACGAATCGCACTCGAAAACGGTGGCAATCCTGCCGCTGCGCCGGGAAAAAGTCGTTGACGAAACGAAGGAACGCGACAACGAACCGGAGGACATCGTCGGCGCGCTCGTCGTCGAGCAAATCGAGGATACCAAGCTTCGCGAAGGCTTCGTCCAGCGCGTTGAAATGGTCGCCCGACACGGGGCCAGCGGCCTCGCCAACGCCGTCGAGCATCACAACCTATTCCTAATGCCCGTCTGGAGAGCCATCGGCAAGACGAAGCTCTTGGTGCGTGCAAGAACGCTGCCCAAGACGTTGTCGATCACGCTCGCCGCGTTGGCCGTCATTCTCGCCTTGTGCATCGTTCCCACCGATTACAACCTCGAAGGCGACGCCACGCTCCAACCGGCGATTCGCCGCGACGTGTTCGCCACTGTGCCCGGCAACGTCAAGCGAATCTTGGTGGACACCGACGACGTGGTGAAGGCGGGCGACCCGCTCGTCGAACTCGAAAACGTGCAACTCCGAATCGACCTCCAAGAGGTGCGCAACCAAGTCAGCGAAACCGAACAGCGCATTGAGGGGATGGAGCGACAACTTTCTGGACCGATGAATCGCGCCGAACGCGATCAACTCGAAGGACAACTCGCCACGTCTCGAGACAGCCTCAGCGGACTGCTCATCCAACTCGACTTGCTCGAAGAGCGTCTAAAAGACGAAGTCGTCCGCGCGCCGATTGACGGCAAGGTCACGACCTGGGACGTGCGACAAAAGCTGTACAACCGCCCGGTCGAAATCGGCGAAGTGCTGATGACGATCGCCGACACGTCGGAAGATGCCGATTGGGAACTCGAAGTCAAAATGCCCGAACACCGCATCGGCGACGTTTCGGAAGCGATGGCCGCCATCGTCGCCGAGAACGAGAATATCAAGAACGAGAAAGACAAGAAGCGGATGGAGGTAAAGTACGTTCTTGCCACCAACCCCAAGTACGACTACGTCGACTACGTCGCGAGCGTTTCTCTCACCGCCGACGGCGAAGGCGAACAGGGAAGCCACGTGAAGATGCGCGTACCGATCGGGCCCGAAAGCCGAAAGGAACTCGCGGGGCAACTCCGTCCCGGTGCTACGGTCAAGGCCAAAGCCTATTGCGGCCGCCGCGCCGTCGGCTACGTCCTGTTCCGCGACCTCGTAAACTTCGTCCACCAACGCGTTTTATTCAAATTCCTATAACGCGGCCCGTTTCGTAAAGCCGGGCTTTCGCAATCCACAGAGTGGGTCGAGCGAAGAGCGAGGCCCACCGATCGACTATTCCAAAGGAACACCGACGCTATGAAAACGTTCAGCAAGCTTGCCGTGGTCGCCTGCGTGGCGGTATCTGCCGCGTCGCTCGCATCCATCGTCGTCGGTCAGCGGTCGACGGCCGCGCGTAGCGCAACCCAAGTCTCCCGCGACCAAATCACAGCCGACAACTGCCTCGTCGTACTCGTCGAGGAACGCAACGTCCCGGCCGAGGAAGCCGGCGTGCTCGTGAAGGTGAACGTCCGCGAAGGCGACCGAGTGACCTCGTTCGAGCGCCGCGCACCGCGGCTAAAGCCCAAATCCCTCGAAGAAGCCGGAACGGTCTATCCCGAAGACAACATTCTGCCGCTTGCCGAAATCGACAAGAGCCTGCCCATGCTCCAAAAGCAGGTCGCCGCTAAGGAATACATCAAGGCCATCGGAAACTACAAGAACGACGTCTCCATTCGTTATGCCGCCGGCCAGCGCGACGTCGCTCGCAGCGCATGGGACATCGGTAACGAAGCGAACAGCAAGCAGCCGGGATCGATTTCCTTCATGGAAATGCGGCAACGCAAGCTTGAAGTCGACGCCGGCGACTTGCGCATCGAACAGGCTGAACACGACCGCGATCAAGCACTGCTCGACGCGAACGTTAAAGAGGCCGAACTCGCCAACGCCGAACAGGCGATGGACCATCGCGACATCCACTCGCCCATCGACGGCGTCGTCGTTCAGTTGTACGTGCATCAGGGCGAATGGGTCCGCCCCGGCGATCCCGTGTTTCGCATCATCAACCTGAAAAAACTCCGCGTGCAAGCGACGTTGAAAGTCGCCGACTGCGACCCGCGGACCGTTCGCGGACGCGAGGTCTCCGTGACCGCTGCCGTCACCGACGCCAACGGCAAGAGCCAGGACGTTTCGCTTCCCGGCCGAGTCGTGTTCGTCAATCCAGAACTCAAAGCCGGCGGACGCTTCTCCGTCTGGGCCGACATCGAAAACCGACAAACCGCCGACGGCGAATACGTCCTTTGGCCCGGCATGAAGTCCAGCATGACCGTCGACCTGACGTCCACGCCCAAGGTCAACGATAACGCCACGCTACGCCGACCGGCCGAGTAGTGGCGGAGATTCGATTCGTATCACCGCATTCGCACAGGAGCGGCATCATGCATAGCGAATTTCGATTGGCGTTGATCGTCTACGCTTTGGGCGTTGCCGTTGCCGCTGAAAACCCAATCGCCAGCGCGCAGCAGTCCAAGCATGTCGTGGCCGAAGGCTGCCTCGTGTCGCTTATCGACGATCGCAACGTCCCGGCCGAGGAAGCCGGAAAGCTCGCGGCCGTCAATGTGAAGGAAGGCCAGGAAGTACAGGCCGTTGAGGCGTCGAAAAGTGGCCGCTCGGTCGGACTCGTCAAGCTGGCGGCGACGGAGCGAAAAGCGCCGACGCCGCTCGCGATCATCAAAAAGAACATTGCCGCATCGCAACGCGACGGCGTGAAAGCGGCGCGCGATGCCGCCGTGCTCGACGCCGGCAATCGATTCTCGATCGAGCATGCCGAATCGCTTCAAAAGGTTGCCGAACTGCAATTGGAACTTTACGAGGCGGCTAATAAGAATGTTCGCAAGGCTATTTCCGAGCTTGAGGTAGCCAAGGCCAGGCAAGAAGTTCACGCCGCGAAACTCCGCGTGAAACAGGCCGAACACGACTTCGCCAAGCTCGCCTTTGCCGCTGTCGAAAAAGAAGCCGAACTTGCCGTTGCCGAAGAATCGCTCGCCCACCGCGACATCCATTCCCCCATCGACGGCGTCGTCGTCGAAGTCTTTGCCCAAGAAGGCGAGTGGGTAAAGCCTGGCGATCCGGTGTTTCGCATCGTCAATCTTCAGCGGTTGCGAATCCAAGCGACCCTCAAGATCGCCGACGTCGCGCCCGGGGATGTTGCCGGCCGTGACGTCTCGGTGACCAGCGAATCCGCTGGCGACGGCAAAGAAGCCTTCAAGGGTCGCATCGTGTTCGTCCATCCCGAAGTCCGCGCCGGCGGCCGCTTCGTCGCATGGGCCGAAGTCGAAAACCGCAAAGACGCTCGCGGGCACTACCGCCTCCTTCCCGGCATGAAAGCCACCATGACCATCGCCGACGCCAAGGCGACCGACTAGCCTATCGGTGACTTCCCAGTCTCCAGTCCCTAACCTCCAGCCCCCGCTCCCTTGGCCACACTCGCCGAAAGCTTGGTTTCCAGCGCCGCGCGGAAATTGCCCATCCGCAAACGGCCCGATCTCTCCGCGCGCCTACATCGATATCAAGGTCGCGCCTATTGGGTCGTCAAGGAACCGGTCGGACTGAACTACTTCCGCTTTCAGGAAGAAGAGTTCGCGATCCTCAACATGCTCGACGGCGAGTCGAGCCTCGACGACGTCAAGGATCAGTTCGAGAAGGAATTCCCGCCGCAGAAGATCACGGTCGAGGAACTGCAACAGTTCATTGGCATGCTGCATCGCAGCGGCCTGGTCATCACCGGCGCGCCCGGCCAAGGCGTTCAACTCAAGAAACGTCGCGACGAACGCAAGCGCAAGGAATTCCTCGGCAAGTTCACCAACGTCCTGGCGATTCGCTTCAAGGGCGTCGACCCCGAACGACTGCTGACGTGGATGGAGCCGAAGTTTCGGTTTTGCTTCGCAAAGTCCGGCGTCTTTCTGTGGTTCGCCACGTGCCTCTCGGCGCTGATGCTGGTCGCCGTGCAGTTCGACATTTTTCAATCGAAGCTGCCGTCGTTCCATCAGTTCTTCGGTCCGCAGAATTGGTTCTGGATCGGCCTCACGCTGATGCTCACGAAGATCTGCCACGAATTCGGCCACGGTCTGTCGTGTAAGCATTTCGGCGGCGAATGCCACGAGCTGGGCGTGATGATTCTCGTTCTCACGCCCTGTTTGTACTGCAACGTTTCGGACTCCTGGATGCTGCCTAGCAAATGGCGGCGGGCGATGATCGGCGCGGCCGGCATGTACGTCGAGCTGTTCATCGCGTCGGTCTGCACGTTCATCTGGTGGAACACGACGCCCGGCTTGCTCAACAACCTCGCCCTATCGACGATGTTCGTCTGCTCCGTAAGCACGGTCGTGTTCAACGCGAACCCGCTGCTGCGATACGACGGTTACTACATCCTTGCCGACATCGTCGAGATACCCAATCTTCGGCAGAAGTCGACGAAGATTCTCAGCACCTGGCTGGGCAAGATCTGCCTGGGTCTTGAGGAACCGGAAGATCCGTTTTTGCCGAAGCGCAACAAGATCTTCTTTATCGCTTATACGATCGCGGCGGTCTGCTATCGCTGGTTCATCCTGTTTTCGATCTTGTTTTTCCTGTATCAGATTTTCAAACCGTACCACTTGGAGATCGTCGGCTACGCGATCGGCATGATGTCGCTGGTCGGCCTGGTTGGCGTGCCCGCCTGGAAGGTCGGGAAGTTCTTCTACATTCCCGGGAGGATCGATCGCGTGAAAAAGCCTCGTTTCTATGCGACGCTGGCCGCCGTGGTCGGCGTAGTCGGCCTGCTGGTGTTCCTGCCGCTGCCGCATCGCGTGATGGGCACGGTCGACGTTCGCCCGTTCGAGGGCCGCCCCGTCGTCGCCGAATACGGCGGCGCGCTCGTGCGAATCGAAAAGTGGCCCGGCGATCGCGTCGCCGAGGGCGAGACGATCGCCGTGCTCCGCAACAAAGAACTCGAATTGCAACTGACCAAAGCCGAATACGATCGCGATCTCGCCGCATCGCAATTGGACGACCTCCGCTTTCGCTCCGACTCCGATCCCCTGGTGGTTTTCGACATTCCTCGCGCCGAAGTGCGATTGCGCGACGCCATCAACGTCGTCGCGGCGCGCAGAGAGGAATTGGATGCACTCACGCTCCGCGCGCCGACGGCCGGCGTCGTGTTGCCCCCACCATCGATGCCGGGAAGGGCCCGCGTCGACGGCGGACTGCCGAGCATGACGGGCACGATCTTCGACGAGCACAACCGGAACGTAATGGTGCAAGCCAAATACGAAGTGTGTCAGGTCGGCGATCCGAGCCTGTGGGAAGCCGTCATCTTCATCGATCAAACGGACATCGAATTCGTCCAGAGGGAGCAGGACACGAAGATTCGGCTCGAACAGTTCCCGCTTTCGAACATCGTCACGCAAATTCGAGAAGTCGACTCCGACCCTCTCAAGTCCGTGCCGCGACGCCTATCGAGCAAGACCGGCGGAGCCATCGCCACGGAAACGACCGATCAAGGCCTCGAAAAGCCGCAAAGCACGACCTATCAGGCAGTTTCACTGCGCTTGGCGACAGATTTCTCACCGCACATGCGCGTCGGTCTCAAGGGCGAAGCTAAGATCAGCGTCCGTCCCTTGACGGCAGCGGAGCGATTCTGGTGGTTCCTGCAACAGACGCTCAACTTCAAGCTCTAACGCATCGTCGACATTCAAGAACTGGGCGCCGCCGGTGCTGCGAGCGCCCGACGAAAAGCCGCCAGACGCGGCCCAACCGCACCGGGCGATTCCAAGCGATAATCGTCCGTCACCGCGGCGACGCGCAATTCGACGAATCGCGGGCCGGCCAGGGCCAGTACGGCGCCGACTTCGGTCCGCCACATGTCGATGCGGTCGAACGCCTGAACCGAACGTATTCCACAGTCGTTGGCCAGCCGACCGAAATCCACGTTCGCGCATGCGGCGGCCGTGGCTTGCACGCCGGTGACTTCGTATACGCCGTTGTTGAGCAAGACGATCGTCAGATTCGTCGCGCCGCTCGCCGCCACCGTCACCAGTGTGCCGAGGTTCATCAATAGCGAGCCATCGCCGCTAAGCACGACGAATTCGCGATCCGGGCAGGCCAGCGCCAAGCCAAGTGCCAGCGGAATCGCCCCGCCCATCGTCGACGGAACGTAATGAAAATCGAGCGGATGCGTCGACAGCCGCGGCCATTCGCGGGCCGACCCCATCGACGTGATCATCGCGCGGTCGGCACGCGCGTCGCGAAGCACCGTCAGCACGTCGACCAGCGTCATCGCATCCGCGTCGCCCGCCATCACATCCTCCCCTCGGCAAGCAATACGAAACCAGGCCGGCCCGCCTCGAGTTGTTGCCGCAAGTGCTCGCCCAGCGCAGGCTTGTCGGCAGCCGAGGCGATCAAGCGATAATCGACGCCCCAGGCCGAAAGAATTGGCTCGGCATATTTCTTTGCTGAATCGCTAGAGTTGGCCACGAGGAAACTGCGGTGCCCAACGATCGCCAACAACGGTGCATGCAAATCGAACAACGCGTTCCGCAGCGCGTCGCCCGACTCGAACAGCCCGGTCGTCTGCATGACCACGACCGGTCGACGTCCGCCGATGTGCAATCCGGCGGCCAGCGGCCACGCCTCACCTTCGCGGCAAACCCGGATCAGCCGCAAATCCTTCGACGCGAGCAACGCCGACTCCCACGTCCCGATTTCAGAGTCGGGCACCCAAACGACGTCGGTCGCGCCGAGCGACGTCAGTTCCGCGACGATTTCCGCTCCGGTGAACAACATCGAAAAGCCGCATTCCCCTTAAACCGCGCTTCGCAGCGACATCATCGTCGGACGATGGGCCGCCATTTCGCTTAGCAACCGATGCCACCGCGACGGCGAACCGGGCGACAATCGGCCCAGCACGCGCGGCGACGAAGCGCCCGTCAGCGACATGGGGTTCGCCGGCGTATGGTCGATGTGCAGCATCGCGAGCAGCGCCGCCGCCGCCGGATCAATGGCCGCATCGGCAATTCCCAAGTCCACAGTACGAGTCAGCCTCCATCCGGTCAACCTTGAGGCCAGGCTGCCGAGCAGCATGCCGTTTTGTTGCCCGCCGCCGGCTACGATGAGTTCTCGTGCGTCGTCCGAAGGCAACCGCTCTCGCAGCGCGCGAGCGGCGGTCTCGGCAATGAAGTGGCAAGCCGTACAGAGCAGATCGCGAACCGACCAGCCGGTTTCGATGGCCATTCGCACCGTCTCGGACAATTCTTGCTCGTGACGACAGCCCAACGGATGCCATCGCGGCGCGGGGCGTTTGAAGTACGGGTCGTTGAGCCAATGTTCCACGAGATCGGGAATCTGCCGCCCCTGAACCGCGAGCTTGCCGCCCGGATCGAACTGATGCTCGCCGAACGTAAGTTGTTCCGCCAGTCGATCGAGCAAACTCGTGCCCGGCCCGACGTCGAACGACACGACGCGGTTCGACGCCCGCGGCTCGAACTTCGGGACGTACGTAACGCGCACCGTCCGTCCGAGATCGAGATACGCGGCCGCATGATCGCTGCGCCGCAGCAGCATCCACGTCGGCAGACCGAGCACCGGTCCGCCGAGACCGCTCTGCACCAAGTCGCGTGCGGGAAATGCGTCGACCACGGGATAACTCGTTGCATCCGCCAGTTGCGCGGCGTCGCACAGGCTTGCGTACGCGCGGCGACCGGTCGTGAAATCCCACAGACCGGGGTCGTACACGCCAATGGCCAACGCCCGATCCGCCGCATCGCCGCCGCGCGATGCCAGCCGCTGCACGACGTTCGCCGCCGCGGCTGCGAGATAATTGGACAGCGTCGCCGGAGCGCCAGGGTGCGTTTCGCGGCCGCTGCAAATGTTTCCGTAGAGCGTCTCGACGTCGGCACCGAGCGGCTCGACCAAGTGGCCGACTACTTGCGATCGACATTCCAGCCCGCGGCCGAGCACCGACACCAACGCCGCCGACACCCGCCGGCAACCCGACGACACGACGACACCCAACACGGATCGCTGCGGAACGTCGCCCGTCCGCGCCCACACCGGCAGCGACGCCGGTCGATCGCCCGAAGAATCGAAGGAGTTTCCCCCAGCCATAGCGCGCTCAAGGTAGGGTGGACCATGCCCGCCGACGTCGAAAGCAGGGCGACCGCCTTAGGCGGACAAAGCCCACGCGACGACGCGGCGATGAATTCAAGTGGCGTCGCGGATGCAATTCCGTCCGCGCTCCGCGACGCCTGTCGCGACAATTCTCCGTGGCCCTACGCCACGAGTTTCGCCACCGGCTGTTCGCCGGTGATCGCACAGATGAATTCCTCGAATATCCGCATGTCGAGCGCCGACGCCGAATCCGACTCCGGATGGAATTGCGTCCCGATGGCGAACCAATCGTCGGTTGTGCTCTCGATCGCTTCCACCACGCCATCCGGCGAACGGGCCGTAATGGCAAAGCCCGGTGCTAGCTCGTCGATCGCCATGTGGTGGCAACTGTTGACGCGGATTTCGCCGTCGCCGTAGATCCGCTCCATGAGCGTACCCGGCACGACTTCTAAAGCGTGGCGATGGCCCGGATCGATCGGATCCTTGTGCGGCAGCGCCTTGGGCAGGTCTTCCGGAATGTGGTAGTGCAGATTTCCGCCCTGCGAGATGTTGATCAATTGCATGCCCACTCCGATGCCGAAAACCGGCAAGCGGCGATTGGCGATCATTTCCATCAAACGGCGATCGAACCGTTCGCGGCGTTGGTCCATCGGCCGGACCGACGGCGGTCGCATGAATCCGTCGTTTTGCGGATCGAGATCGGCCCCGCCCACCAGCACGAAGCCATCCAGGCCGTCCAACGCCCGTTCGATGTCGGCGTCGTCGACCAACGGCGGCACGATGACCGGAACTGCGCCGCAGTGAATGACGGCGTTGAAATAGCCGGCCGCCAGAAACGTGTACGCCGGGCCGTCCTTCGTCGCGGGCCGATAGTCGGCGTTCAAACCAATACGCGGTTTGGCACGCATGCAAAATCCCTCCCTGCAAGCGGAATTCGATTCCGGGAACCGCCCGCGTCCGGGAAGTGAGCGAAAGAGATTTCCGCACTCAGAGAACGTTGCACGAGCGGCGGACCGAGAATGCTCGCAAGCACTCGGACCACAGGCGTCCGGATCGCAAGCGACCCGCTTCGTCGAGGAAAGCACAGCACCGCATCGGCGCGGCTGCGTTGTCCCTAACGCGCCCTAACCAACCCAAGCAAAGGTCTGTCGGATATCCCTATCGTCGCCTCGAACTCGAATGTGTTCCCGTGTCACCAGGAAGGAAAATGCAAGTCGGGCGTGAATTTAACGCAGATGGGAAGTTTGGCAAGACTTTGCCGGCATTTTGCGGAGAAAACCACCCGCCGCACAACATCCTGTGCAATCACGGCCAAATCGGGGCCGGCAAGCATATCGCCGCCGCCTGCCCTTGCATCACTCGTCTTCGAGCAGATCGTTCTCGTCGATCATCGTGAAGTTCCGCGACGCAAGCGTTTCCTGAGCCATATCGATGTTGTCGACCATCAACGCCACCACCGGCCGGCCGTGAGGGCGGAGCATGAGCGGATACGTTTGAATGATGTTCACTTCCGCTTGCAGCAGGGCCGTGCAGACCTTCAAGAGAGGCTGCGGCGCATCTGGCAGTTCGACGCCAATCAAGTCGCTTTCGATCAGCGCCAGACCAGCACGCTCGAGAATCTCGCGACCCTGCTCCGGGTGGCTAAGCAAGAACCGGGCAAACGCGCATTCCGCGCTGCCCGAAACGCTCAGCGCCACGATCTTCACGCGGCTCCCCTCGAACCGGCGGACCACTTCCAGCAATTGCCCGACGCGGTTCTCGAGAAACACCGTGAACTGCCGGATCGACGGGTAGTCGCGGCCGCGCATCGTGGAATAGCCGGTCCCAGACCCTTCGCCGACGCTCATTGTGCCGCATCCTTGTTTTCGACCAAGCGTATATAGCGGCGTTGCGTCGACTGCATCTGCATCGTCAGCATCGACGCGATTCGCCGCAGGGGAAGACGTTCGCAGGTGGGAATATAGAGGCGCACGCGGGGAACGTCAACTTTCGGACGCGGCGACCGAACGTTGGGCGACACGAGTTATACTGCGGGTCGCGGCGGTCGATGCAAGTTCGTCCGCGATGTCGACGGTCCCAAACCATGCCCAAGGAGACACGAAATGAAGAATCGCTTTGGAGCTATCGCAATCGTTGGTTGCGTCGCCGTCGCGGCTGCGACTTACGGCCTGGCCGCCACGGCGGCCGAAGACGCCCCGACGAAGCCGGCGGCGCAATGGCAACATCTGGCCCTCACGCACGAAGGCGCCAATATCCAAGTGCAGCCGCTGTCGTCGCAAATCGTGCGCCTCGGCAACGACGGCTGGGAGTTGGTCACCGTGTCGACCGTCGTCGAAGGCGGCGAGACTAAGGCGACGATCTTTTTTTTCAAGAAGCCGCAATGACCGGCGCGGCCGTTGGCGCGTGACCGAGGCGCGTCGGGTGTTTTCGGACAGTCGTCTATCGTAAATCCACGTCGATGGAACGGCGACGGGCGCGGAGCTTGGCCGTGGTCGACTGGGACGCCGCGTCGATGGTGGTGGATGCCACGGCACGATCCACGGAATCGGCCGATAGGGCGCGGCGACGGACTTCGCGGGACACCTGTCGCGTATTGTCGCCGGCGTTGTCGGCCGGTCGGGGAGTCGCAGCGGAGCGCGTGGCGACACGAGCAACGACGGCAGCCGAAGCCGACGGCGAAGCAATCGGCGGCAGGCGGCGGCCGAAGTGTTGGGCGAGCGCGCCCACATCGGCGCGATCGACGTGACCGTCCGCATTGAGATCGCCTTGGGCATACGTCGCGTCCGTCGCTGCCAGATTTCTCTGCAGCGCAATCAGATCGCCCAGGCCGACAACCCCATCGCCATTCAGATCGCCGAAGAGGAACGTCGGCGAGAGTTCGTAGGCGCCGATGTCGATCCGCGGCGAAGCGTCGTTGTTGCCGTCGAGAACGCGAGGCTGACCTCGCTGATCGGTCGAAAGCGGCGGCGTAAACACGTTCGGATCGAACGCCGGATCGCCGGCGTCGATGGCCGGACTGCCGGGCAGCAAAGCATGCGTCTGCGTCGGGCCGCCGTTGTAGGCGAGCGTATCTAGCCATGACGTTGCTTCTTGCTCCACAATCCAATTGAACCCTCCGTCAACTATATCCCCGCGCGTCGAGCGTCCTGCCGGCATCGTGGTCTGATCGCCATCGGGGAGACCGGTTTTCGTTTGTGCTACGACATTCGCGGCCACGAGAGTCTGGTATAGCACCACGCTGCCCGGAATCGCGAATACGTCGACTCCGCTTGCCCGCGCCGTGACATTGTCAGGTGCTTCCGTCGTCACGCGATTGTACGCGATGGTGCTCGATACGAATTCCGCCTGCCCTTGAAAGCGCGTCTCGAACGGCAGTCCAACGACGATCCCGCCGCCGTTCGCGACAGCGTCATCCGAACTTCGCGCCCGTGCGAGATTGCCTGAAATCGTCGATTGAACCACCCTAAGCACGGCGTCCGGCGATGCAGGCGCGAACGCGATGCCGCCGGCCGCCGCCTTCGCATTGTCGTCAAACGGCAAGTCGGAAAAGGCGGTATTCGACGACACGGTAGTTCCGACGACGGAAAAAAGGCCACTTGCGTCTGAGAAAACTCCGCCGCCGACAGCATACGGACTGCCATCGTAGTTCAACGATTCGTCGGCGGTGGCGATCGCGGCGTTGCCGTCGATGGTCGAGTTGACGACGTGCACGTCCGCCGTTGCGGTCGGCCCTTTGGAGGAACTGTAGAACCCGCCGCCGAATGCCTGGGCAAACGGTTCCTCGACGGAGGAGGACGCGGCAGTTTTTGCCCATGCCGTATTGCCCGAAATCCGCGAATTCATCAAGAAAGCTACCGCAATCGCGGCTTCTCCGCCGCCAGCGGACGCATCGGCTAGCATGGCGACTCCCGCTCCGTATGCATTCGCGAAGTCATCGCCTACCACCCGCAACTCGTTTCCGACGATGTCAACGCCGTCGAGTACCAGCGTTGCAGCGGACGCTGTCGCGCCAGCAAGCGAACGGTTGAAAATGCCGCCACCGATCGCCGTAACATTTGTGCCCTGCTCAACGAGGACGAGATTCCCGCGAACTTCCGAATCCTCCAAACGCAGATACCCGCCATCGTTAATCGCCCCGCCGCCTTGTTGGGTGGCGGTGTTGTCGGCGATGAGGCTGTTCGTCAAACCGAGCGACTGGTTGTTGCCGTTGCAGAGTCCTGCGCCGTAGGCGGCGGTGTTGCCGACTAGTTGCACGTTGTCGAGCGTGATGCTTGGCGTGGCCGGAAGTGCCGTGGTGAGGTTTGTCGTCAACAGCCCGCCGCCAGCGACCGTCGCCGTGTTGGCGAAAATCACGGTGTCGCTGATGACCGCCGAAACGTTCCAATCGACTGTCACGCCGCCGCCGTTGGCGGCGGCGTTGGACGTGATTGTGCTGGCGGTTATTGTTCCCCCGGACACGAACAATCCACCCCCTGAGCCTTGATCTCCTGCATCGTTGCTCACGATACTTGACCCGGTTACGGTCAAGTCCTTCCGGTCCGAATAGATTCCGCCACCCTGTGCGATTGGCTCGTTGTCGCTTTCGGCCACAACGGTGTTCTCACTTACCGTCGAATTGCTGACGACCAAAGCCGAACCGATTCGCCGCGAAGCGAGTCCACCGCCGAATGCTTCGGCGCGTTCGCCTCCTGGCTGCAAATCGACGGCGCGAACGGTGTTGCGAGCGACCGTGCTGTCCTCGACGACCATCCGCGAGTAGAAGCCGGTATATCCTCCTCCACCTGCGGCGTCCGTTCCAAGAATGTGAAACATGGGCAAGGCGTCGGCAATCGCCTCGGCGCGATTGTCGACTAGCGATGATCGTTCTATGACTACCGACGCCATCGCGCTCTCGGATCCACCGGACGAGAACATGCCGCCTCCGTTCGCCTCTACGGTATAGTCATCGGCCAATGAGTGACCGACATTCGTCGCCAGCGCTAAGTTGCCAGACACGACGGTGTCGCGAATCTCCAACCTTGCACTGCTTCCCGTTCCGCCAACCTGATTGGCGATTCCGCCACCCCCGGCGAACACGCCTCGCCGCCCGTGAACCTCCAATTCATTGTCCCGAACCTGCGAACCCTCCAGGACCAATGTTGCATCGGAGGTCGACGAAACATTGAGAATGCCGCCGCCGAGCGCCGAAGACTTGAGCCCGCTTTCACCGACATGCACAACGCGGTTCGCGCGCACGTCGGTGTTGACGAGGTGCAAGTATCCACCATCGTTGACCGCCCCGCCGCCTTGTTGGGTGGCGGTGTTGTCTGCAATGAGGCTGTTGGTAAGGGCGAGCGACTGGTTGTTGCCGTTGCAGAGGCCTGCGCCGTAGGCGGCGGTGTTGCCGACGAGTTGGACGTTGTCGAGGGTGATGCTTGGCGTGGCCGGAAGCTCAGTCGTGAGGTTCGTTGTCAACAACCCGCCGCCGGCGACCGTGGCTGAATTGCCGGTGAACGACGTGCCTGAAATCGAGACATTGACCTGCGCAATCGCAACGCCACCGCCCGTAGACGCCGAGTTGCCTTCGATTGTGCCGCCGATGATGGTCAGTTCGCTTTCGAACTCGAACGGCACTTCGCCGCTGGCGTAGATTCCCCCGCCGGAACCGCCGTCGCTGCCCGCTTCGTTATCGCTGATCGTTGTGTTCGTGATCGTGGTCGACTCGCTGTATTCGATGTACAGCCCGCCGCCGCTGCCGAGTTCGCCGGTGCGATTTGCGGAAATCGTCGAATCGGCGATGGACACCGGGAAATCACTTTTCAAGAACACGCCGCCGCCGAGGCTGCTTGCGACGTTTTCGGCGATATTGGTTGACTGGATATTGAGGAAAGCCCTGTCGACATGGATGCCGCCACCGGTTTGGCCGGCAAAGTTGTTGGCGATGGTGCTGTCGATGAGATCGACGATCGGTTCGCGCAGGTAGAGTCCGCCGCCGGCTTCGCTGGCGCTGTTGTTGGTGAATTGACTTCGGTGGATGATGACGTTCGCGTCCTCTTCGAGCCACGCGCCGCCGCCGAACTTGGCGGAATTGCCGCGGACGATGGTGTCGATCATTGTCAGCGCGCTGCTTTCGTCGGCGAAGATGCCGCCGCCGCTGCCCGGAGCATGGTTGGCTTCGATGACGCTGTTCTCGATGTGCAAGCGTCCGCCGACGTAGATTCCGCCGCCGACGCCACGAAGGTACGTTTCGCCGAATGGATCGGTATCGATCGCGGAGGCGTCGCCGCCGCGGATCGTGACGCCCAAGAGTTGATTATCGCCGTGGCCAAACGAAATCACGCTGTCCAGACCGTTGCCGTCGATGATCGTGTTCGCCGCGCCCTGGCCGACGATCCGTATGGAACCGAACTCGCGAACGATCTGAAGTCCGCCATCCTCGGGGCCGCTCGCGTCGGGCCAATTCAACGAGGGCCGAGGAATCGTAAGCCTGTATACCCCCGCTGGAAGTTCGATCGTCGTATTGCCGCTGTGCGCGTTGGCTAGAATCACCGCTTCGCGCAGCGAGAGATCGCCGGCGCTGTGATCGCCGTCGACCTCGTCGACCGTGGTCGAAACGACGAGCGTGAGCAGCGTCGGGTCGGTGGTGCTGCCGGACGATCCTTCATCGGCCGCGGCGTCGAGCGCCAAGCGGGCTTCGAGCGTTTCGAGCACGGGACGCCGACGGCGAGCGGTGCTGCCGGGCGAACGGCGGCGAGAAACGCGGTCGTTGGACGAGGTGACGCTAAACTTGCGGGCAAGCTGCGACAGCGTGGAGAAACGCATCGGATCGGCTCCTGGCACGAGAAGTGTGACCCATGAAACTGGGCGGCCCTACGCGGAGAACTTTCGACGCAAATCATATTACCGGCTTCTGAGGGAATTGCAACTACATTAGCGGGGCAATTCGGCGAATCAAGACGACCGCCGATCCGTGCCCCAGGCGTCGTTTTGCCCGGCACGCCAAGACTAGCCGGTCGACGAGGCTATCCGGAGGGAATCGCCAGGAGTCGAGACTGCAGCAGGCGAGTTTATTCGCCGATGCGTCGGTTTGCGGTTCTGTCGGCGAGAGGATTCGCCTCCTACAGCCAGAAACTGCTCCGCCTGTAGGCCGGCGGGTATCCGACCTTGGTCGCCACGGGGCGATGTGCTAGTATCCGCCGCCGCAGGGCAGTGCCGAGCA
>JAJDEG010000198.1 GCA_029259895.1 Planctomycetota bacterium | reverse complement strand
TCTACGTCAGAATCTAGGCGTCGTTGGTAAACGCATCGGGATATTCTGGCCTCCTGCCACCAAGAAGAGAAGATAGGGACAATAGCATGTTTTTGCGGGCTGTAAATAGAAAAGCCGACATGAATGCCATTGAATATGCAGATCAACCCCTCATATATGTGGTCTGCCGTGCAGGCGCGCGATCGGAGGCAGGTGACGCATACTGAACAGCCCTGGCCCCACCGTTTTCGCGCGATTCTCTGAAAAACACCAACAATGGCTGTCAGTCTCGTCGTGGCTGCGGCCAATATGACACGTAACGAGAGGATTTCACCCCTAAGGGTATATGCAATGACGCGTTCGTTTTTGGCTTCGGCTTGCACCGCTGTAGTCGCATCGTTATGCCTGCTTGTTTTGCAAGCACCGGCGTCCATTCTATTAAGAAACGACGCCAACTACGTTGGTTCGATTATTCCTGGGGAACCAGCCAGTGCAGCAGAGGAGGTTAACTACATAAACACCCTGATCGGAATTGCCGCCAATGGCACGTTCGTGGACCTGGGTGCTGACAATGCAACGGGCGGTAGCGGACCAAACCGCGATCACTCTTACGCTCGAAGCTCGCTTGCCGGCCCTTTCGACACGGCCTCAATCATCGGGGGAGTGAAAATCGAGGGTGGCGGCAATTCTACGACGACGACGGGTTTGTATCAGTACATTCTTGCGAAATACGACGGGCCGAACGGCGGCGATTTGGTCTGGTACTTTTCGGGCGGTGTTCAACTGAGCGATATTGTGCTGCCCCTTAATGCGTTTGGCGCTAACGACAACCAATACGGACTCTCTCATTTTTCGGCCTACAATCCGACGACGGATGGTGGCGGCGGCGTCGAGGAAATCCCCGAGCCAATGTCGTTGGTCGTTTGGTCGTTGCTTGGCGCCGTTGGCATAGGGCTCGTGCGCATCCGGCGCGTCCGCATTTAGTGTTGGCCACATTGCTAATCGCAAATTGGCTCGTTCTCTGGATTGGGAGCGGGCCGTTGTTGTTCGCCGCTGTCGCCGTTCTCATCCGACTATCGATGTGGCAATGCGCCGAGTATCGGCACAACGACTTCCTGAGTCGGCTCGCCGGTGACGTGGACTTCGCCCTTGGCGTCGACGAACACGTCGACTTCGCTGCGGACGCCAAATTCCGGCAGATAAATGCCCGGCTCGATCGAGAAGCACGTTCGCCGCAGTACGCGGCGGGTGTCGTGGGTTTCTAGGTTGTCCATGTTCGCGCCGTTGCCGTGGGTTTCTTGGCCGATGCTGTGGCCCGTGCGGTGGCAGAAGTATTCGCCGTAGCCGGCCGCTTCGATGACCTGCCGCACGGCGTCGTCGACTTCGTAGCCTTGCAGCGGGCGATTGGCGGCCATTGCGGAGCGGACGCACTCGATGCCGGCGTCGCGGGCGCGGGCGACGATATCGAAGATCTTCGTGTACTTTTCCGGTACTTCGCGGCCGACGAAACCGACTCGGGTGTAGTCGCTGAAGACCGCGCCCGGTTCGTTGAGTTTCGCCCAGAGGTCGACGAGCAGGAAGTCGCCTTCGCGGATCGGGCTGTCGTTGTCTTTGCACGGGGCGTAGTGCGGATCGCCGCTGTGCGGGCCGACGCCGACGATGGGGGCGTGGTCGGTGATCAGGTTGTTGGCGGCGAAGTAGTCCATGATCGCCTGTTGGACTTCGGTCTCGCGGATGCTGCCGCCATCGCGGACGCGTTCGGCCAGGAGCCGCCAGACCATGTCGAAGGCGGCCGTGGTAAGTCGCGAAGATGCGAGGTGCGATTGCCACTCGGCTTCGCCCCAGGCGGACTCGAACATCTGGATCAAGTCGCCGGAGCTTTCGACCGTGACGCCGAGCGAGCGGACCAGTTCGACGGTGCCGGCGTCGACGCGCGAGACGTATGGGTTGGCGCCGCGCGGGACGTATTCCATCGCGACGCGGTTCATGCCGGCGAGCAGCGACGCCACGCCTGTTTCAAATTCTTGCCAGCGGAGATAGACGTGCTTGTCGCCGGGGAGATGATCGAGCGGACCGGACTCGATGCGGTGGACCAACTTTCGCGGCGCGCCCTGGCGGGGAATTGCGTAGGCCAGGCGGCGCGAGGTGTGCGCGTCGGCGGGAATATCGAGCACACGGCGAGCCAGCACGTTGCTCGCGCGAAAGTCGTATAGCAGCCAGCCGTCGAGATCGAACTCGGCGAGGGCGGACTGGATGTTGGGGAGGTTGAATGGCATGTGTCGGGAAGCGGGGGTCGGGGGTCGGGACAGGATCGCTACTCGTGTGGAACGGGTTGGATTCGCGTGCCGGCGGGGAACGATGGTCGCCCTATTACAATGCGGACGTCCAGCCGCCCGGGGCCAGGCTGCAATCCAAAACGCCTTGGCTACCGGCCATTCCAGTCAAATCCGTTGTGCATGTTAGCGACCATAGTTTTGCAGCAGGCTCTCGGTCGTATTCAGAAAACCAATGCTGACAATGGACCAAGCTACGCTCGAAAGCACGCTGATCAACAGCCCAGCCAATGCCAACCCCGTGCATTGGCGTCGTCGATTTGCCAGCCGAATTCCCCAAACGCCGAACGTGATGCCGGCAATCCCAAGCAGCGAGCCAACCAGGACACCTACACGCGCCAGCCAGGCATGCAAGAGCACGACAGCTGGATCCCGATCCGCGAACCGCCAGACCAACACGGCGAGTACTGCGGTCGTCGGCGCTGCAAAGAATAGGACTCCACCCATCATTAGTGACGCCATTCCCAATTCAGCAACGTTGTGTCTGTCGCAGGCGTCGCCATCAGTGGATTCTGGCAAGCTTGACTTTGTCATCGATCTAATCTGAACCCTTCCGTTCACTTAGCCACAGCGAACGATGTTGATCTAAGAACCCGCGCGGCCCGCGGCTCCCGTGTAACGGATTGTCATGCGGCACGTTCATCGCGGGCAATTCGTGCGCGAAACAACCAGTTCAACGTTTCGTAGAATATCACGGAATAGGCAAGTGTAGCAATGTGGCCAACCAAGCACGCGACAGCAAAGCCGCCAATTGTGGGCAGAACCAAAGTGCGATAGCTCAGGACTTCCGGACAGTGGCGGGATTCAGGGCGGCGATTCTGCGTTGTGGCGAGATCGCATTTCGGCGGCGCGTTTGGCGTCGTATCGATCGAAGCGTTCTTCCGTGAAACGGAACTCGCCGAGCAGTGGCGTTTTGTTCTTCTTGAGCTTTTCGACGGCGGCTTCCAGGCGAGCGCGTGACTGTCGCAGCGTTTGCGGATCGGTTCTTGCGTCTCGCCCTGTCGCTTGGGCTTTGGCGGCGAGCTTCGGCAGATCATTGATCGCTTGCCGGCACGCTTGAACTTGAAAATCGACGAGAGACTTCCCGTCCAACGGTTGGCCCCAATTCGGCATGCCCTGGACTGCTTCCAAGGGCAAGCGAAGCGGTCGTTCGCCGACGCGCGTGGCCTTCGTTGCCGCTTCGACAGGGTGAGAAAACTGCGACCAGGCAATCTTGCGACAGAACTGACCGACGGTCCAGTTTGTCGCATTTTCATCGGCATTCGCCGCGTGATCGTTGAACGTGAGACAATATCGCTCGTCGTTGGCGTGGGCGTACAGCCGTTCCCACATTTGCAGACCAGCGTTCTTCACGACGACGTCGATTGCAGCGACGACGCGGTCCTGTTCCTTCCAGTCGTAGTTGGCGTCGAATACGGCCTCCCATTCGGCCGGATACTCGACGATCTTGGGCGGCGGATTTCGATTCGCCAGCGCATCGATCAGCGCGTCGAGTTCACGCGCCGTTTTCGGTTTGCCGGCGGGTTGATCGTCGCCCCAGGCCGGGACACTCGACCAGCGCATGCTTGCCGACACGATCGCGAG
>JAJDEG010000197.1 GCA_029259895.1 Planctomycetota bacterium | reverse complement strand
GGCCTTCAGCCAGTCGCGGAGCGCGTCGACGGTTTCGCTCCACAAGAACGCCCGGCGCTCCACGGCCGTTTTCGGTCTTGGGAAGACGAGAACGGCGTTGTCCAAATCGAGATGCGCGAACCGCATTTGCCCGACGTCGCTGTTACCCAGACCGCAGTTAGCACCGAGCAAGATCATCGACCGGAGTGGCTGCGGTGCCGCCTTGATGAGCCGCCGCAACTCGTCGCGCGTGAACATCCGCAGTTCCCTCGCATTCCGCAGCTTGCGTAGAGTTTTTTTGCCCGGTCGCTTGAAGCCTTGGCCAAACCGAACCGGCCGCTCGACGAGATCATTGTCGAGCGCGTACTTGAAGACGACACGCGACCGAGTGATGAAGTTTCCAATGACGACCGGGCCGACGCCTTTGCCGCGTTTTCCTTTGGCAACGTGCGCCCGCAACTGCTCAAAATCATCGGGCCTCAGGTCGGCCACGGCCCGGTTCGCGCCGAAGACTTCGACGAGCGTTTGGCCGACCGCCTTATAGCCTCCCCAAGTGACGAGCGCCAATTCGCCGGAATCGACCAACAGCCGTTTTGAGTTGAGAAAAATGTTGACCAATTCGCGGATGGTCAATTCGTCCCGCTTACCTCGTCGCACAACCCGGCCGGAAAGCAGGTCGTCCTTTTCGGCAAGCCACCGGTCCATCGCCCCTTGGGGGTCACTCCACGGGCCGAAGTAATGCAGCTTGCCGCGAACTTTTTTGGCCCAGCGCTTCGTGGCATGGGGAAAAAGCGGCCAATCTGGCCGTGGTTTTCGCGGCTTGCAGAGAACCGCCGCCTTGCTAGACTTGGGCATCGCATCACCACTCGCTTTTACGGGTGTCAGGTGGTGTCAGACACCCGGCGGTCATGAGCCGCGCGGGTGTCGCTTTAATGCTCGTATCCTATGTTGGAGGGGATCGGGTGTCAATCAGGTGTCACGAACGTGGAGTTGTCCGGCAAGCGAGGGGGTAAAAGGCGAAAAACACCGAGAAAAACACACTCTGGTCAGGTAGCTCAGTTGGTAGAGCAATGGACTGAAAATCCATGTGTCGCCGGTTCAATCCCGGCCCTGACCACTTGATGAATTTCACCACTTGCAACGGGTGGCAAACCTTGTAGAAAACACGTGACCGCGAGAGTCGCGGCGTCGCGAGGCGCCGCGGGGAAAACTTCTGCCGAAGCTTCGGCCGGACGATCGCCCGATACCTCTCGTTTCACGTAATCGGACGGGTCGGGGTGACAACATGCTGTCACCCCGTCCCGTTTTTCTTTGCGCGCCTGCTTGACGCGCGGCGAAGCTTGTGCGTACAACCACGCCCATCAACTGATCGTCCACCCCCAAAGTTCCATGAATCCAGCGACTCTTACGCTGCGCACGTTCTACGCTCGCGCTTACACGACGCTGATCGCCGGCGTGCGCCAGTCCACGCTCGATCAGTACGAATTCACGCTTCGCGCTTGGGAGCGGTTTGCTGGTGCGATTTGTTTGGAGGCGATCACGCCGCTGCGTTTGGCGGAGTTCAAGGCTTCGCTGGATGGTTTGCGTTCGCCGGCGACGATCAACAAGCATCTTCGGCATTTGAACGCGTTGCTGGCCAAGGCCGGTCCGCCTGGGCCGCGCAATCGTGATGCGTTGGGTTTGTTGGCATTCTGTCCTTGGACTCGGCCGCTGCGAATGGAGAAGGCCATGCCGCGCGTGTATTCCTTCGACGAGCTCGATGCGTTGTACGATGCGGCCGACGTGGCTCGCTTTCCGCGGATCGAGGACGTCACGCCGGCCAACTATTGGCGCGGGCTGATCGTGTTCGGTTATACAACACGGCCTTTCGCCGCGGGGCGATGCACGGCATCGCCATGGATGGCGTGAACTTCATCGGCCGCGAGGTGGCGCTGGCCGCGCGGCACGACAAGTGTCGGCAGCCGCGGCTCAAACCGTTCAACGACGTCGTGCTCGCGCACTTGCTGCGGATCCGCACGAATCGCGCGTTGCTCTTTCCGTGGCCGCACAGCGGCCGCGACTTCTACGGCACCTGGCATGCGATTCAAGTTGCCGCCGGCGTGTCGGCCAAGAGCGGACCGTTTCGCAAACTGCACGATCTCAAACGGACCTGCGGCACGCAGTTGGCTCGCGTGGCCAGCGGCTGGGCCGTGCGATACATGCTCGATCACGCGCAGAGCGACGTGACGGGCCAGCATTACATTTCGCCGCTCGACGAGCTTCGCGACGCCGTCGAGCGGCTTTCTCAACCGTCGCGATTTACGGATGGGCACCAACGGCGAAAGGATTTGGGATGAGCAAGCGACCTTTGCGGCCTCGCGCCAACATGGCGTACGAGCAACTGACCAACGTGACCAACGCGGTGATTCGTTTGGAGCGCGAACACAACGCGCTCAAACGCAACCACGCGGCGCTGCGCGATGCGCACGTCGCCAACGGCAAGCGTCTCGACGAGGCGTTTGAAACACTCGACCAGATTCTTCTTCCCCGAGATCGACCATGTTGAAACTTTCGCGGCACGCCGGCGAGACGGTGGTGGTGATCGCGCCGAGTGGCGAACGGATCACGTTCGCGGCGCGGCCCAAGTACGGCCATCGCAATCGCTTCGACGTCGGCATCGACGCGCCGCCGGCGTTTGCGATCCATCGCGGCGAGTGCCTGGTCGACGTCGTCGACGATGACGACGGTGATCCGGCTGCGTGAAAAACCTTGGCGAGGCCGCGCTTCAGTGTGTGGTCCTGTCCGGTCGGTTCCGGACGCGACCTCTAGAACGAAAGATGCACAGATGGCGAGCCTTTACAAGAAGCCGATCGTCGTTCGCGATCCCGAATCCGGACGGCGCACCACGATCAAATCCAGAAAGTGGTGGGGCCGCTACCGCGACGCCGAAGGACGCGACCGCCGCGTGCCGCTGGCCAGCGACAAGACCGCGGCGCAGGCCATGCTCCGCGAGTTGGTCGTCCGCGTCGAACGCGAAGTCGCCGGCCTGGAAGATCCGTTTGAAAAACATCGCAAATGTCCGCTGAGTGAACACTTGGCCGATTTTCGCAAGCATCTGCTTTCCAAGGGGAACACGCTGGCCTACATCAAACAGGCGGCGCAGCGCGTCCGCGACTTGCTGGCCGAATGCAAGTTCGAGCGCGTGAATGACATCTCGGCGAGCCGCGTGCAGGAGCAGTTGGCCGAATGGCGGGCCGGTGGCATGAGCGTCTGCAGTAGCAACCATTATCTGCGGGCGGTCAAGATGTTCAATCGTTGGTTGTTGCGTGACCGCCGCACCAATGACAATCGCCTTGGGCACCTTTCCACCATGAACGCGGCCGTCGACCGTAGGCTGGTACGCCGGCCACTGGCGATGGAGGAATTCGCACGCCTTTTGTTGGCGACCGAAACCGGAAAGAAGATTCAGGGCGTATCCGGATCAGATCGGGCGATGCTGTACATCGTCGGAGCTTATACTGGCTACCGACGCAACGAAATCGGCTCCGTGACGCGGCAATCGTTCGATTTGGATTCCAACCCGCCGACGCTGACCGTCGCCGCTGGTTATTCTAAACGCCGTCGCGTCGACGTCATTCCGCTACGTGCGGATTTCGCTGAACGCTTGCGGACGTGGCTGGCGATGAAGAAGAAGATACGATACGACCAGCCGCTATTCGACGTCGCCGGAAAACGCACGGCGGAAATGATTCGCACAGACATGGCCGTGGCGCGACAGAAGTGGATTGGCGAAGCGGGCGATGCGGCGGAACGGAAGCAACGCGAAAAATCGTCGTTCCTGCTTTCGGCCGACCGCGACGGCCACGTCGTCGATTTCCACGCCCTTCGGAAAACGTTTATCACGAACCTGACGCGGTCGGGCGTGGCGCCGAAAACGGCACAGTTGCTGGCCCGGCATTCCGACATCAACTTGACGATGAACGTCTACACGATGCTGGGCGTTCACGATCAGGCGACGGCCGTGGAGGCGTTGCCGCCGATACCGGGGTGATCGGTGACGAAGGCAGCCGCCAAACCCAAACAACCACACTGGATTTAGTCATGTTGAGTTCTTTGCTGCAAACCCGGAGTCGAGACAGAGAAGCACGTAATTCGCGCGTCGCGACGCAAGCCGAGGACGCAAAACGATTCGCCGGCACTTGGCGACACTGTCATCGGTCGACGTGACCGACGCAGAATTCGTGACGCAGGACGGTTCGACCGTGGTCACGAACTTAGTTCGGCACATGTCCCGCGGCCCTGGTCCCCATCACCCCGCATGGCGGACAACTATTGAGCGTACTCCTGCTGCTGGCTCCGGCTGGAAATGACCGGTTAAACCGAGGAGATTTGAGAC
Organism: Planctomycetota bacterium; assembly: GCA_029259895.1. Classification (GTDB taxonomy): domain Bacteria; phylum Planctomycetota; class Planctomycetia; order Pirellulales; family PLA5; genus PLA5. Next base: position 24,079 of record JAJDEG010000197.1, on the reverse strand, counting down.
GCGGCTCCGATCAGGAGAATCTTCTAGTTTCCCTTGGGTGAAGGGAGACGAAACGGTATCGTTCAACCGGCCCCCCGAGTTGGACATCATCCGAAAATCGGCCGAAATCGGCTTCTGAGGGCCATTCGCAAGTTCAATCGCCATCAGGATTTGCAGGTCGACTTAGTGTTTTGACCTTACGGGGCGACCGCATCGCAATCGAAGCGTTGCATTCGGACGGTCCGACGCTCGTCGCCGGCAGCGATGATTCCGCCAGTGGCTTGCTAAACTCAAGCTCCCGGAAATCGAACGGCTGGAAATGGATATGCTCTTGAAGAAATGGAAAGCCTGCGACGAACCAAGTACAATCGGAACGAAGTAAAGGAGTAATTCAAATGACTTTACATTGCAGGCAATGCTATGCGATCAAACCCCGCGCTGCCCCTTCGTCGTCCTCGCTGTTTGATGCTTCTCGTACCCGCGGTTTGTCTTTTAGTGCCGGTTGCCAGACCTGCAATGGCGATCGACATTACGCTGCAGTTTGACGACGTCAATTCTGAGCGTCCCTCTATCGATCCCAACGCGTCGGCGCTCACCGAACTGATGCAGTTTTCCAAGTCATTTTACGAAGACGTCTTCGAGGATGAACATGCCCTTACAATCACTTACGCCTACGCTTCCTTACCTGGGTCACCGATCGGTCTCTATTTGCCCTCCGGACCAGGGCCGGACCTTCGTGACAGCGGTGGCACGCTGCTGATTGACAGTGCGGTTGACTGGTTCCTCGACCCGACGCCGGAAAACAACTCTGAGTTTGACATGGAGCAGACCTTTTGGCGCGATCTCACTACCACGCAACGTGTCAGTTGGTACAACGATTACGCTTCGTCGACAATACCTGAGACCTTCGAGGCTGGATACACCGGCGTCGCCATTGATAGCGACGCGATGGGCAAGTTCGACCTGCTCACTGTTGTTCTCCATGAATTGGGCCACGGTTTAGGTTTTTCGGGAACGCCGCCAACAATTATCGAAGCCGCCGACGGCGACATCGACTATTCTCCTGATTTCCTTTTCGGACAGACTCTCTCGGCTGAATCGGCTAGCGTAGCAAATGACGATGGCATCAATATCTGGCACCTGGAGAGCGACTATGCCTTAATGTCCCCGAGCGGCCCTCGAGGCATGCGTTCCCTTCCGAGCCACACTGATTTGTTTGCCATGGCCGGAGTGAACGGCTATACCTATCTTGACGTCCCCCGACGAGAGTTTTACGGCAACAGCAACTGGCACAATTCTCGCAACTGGTCTGGAAACGCCGTCCCTGGTTCGTTGGACGACGTTTACGTCCGTATCGGCACGCTCAACGCGTCGCTGATCGACTCCGACGGCGTAGCTCGCAATCTCTACGTCAGCGAAAGTGCTAACGTCGACACCAATGCCAATCGGCTTCGCGTCTCGGGCGAGGTCATCGTGAAAGATGATGGGTCCGACATCTTTATCAATTCGGGCGGCGAACTCGACGCCGGTTTCGTCTGGGTACAAGACGGCGCCGACGTTCAAATGAGCGGCGGCACGCTCGACGTTGACAGGATTAGGATCGATGCCGGTGCAAGGCTGCTTGGCAGTGACAGCGACATTACTGTCGACGTTGCGCTGTTGTTGGAAAATGACGGTACTATTTGGGCCAGAAACGGTGTCGTCATGACGTTTGATTCGACACGAACGGCGCCCTGGGACCTCGACGGTTCGGGAGGCGGCGTTCTCGACGCCAACAGCGGCACACTCATTTTCGCCTCCGGCGCGCCTTACCAAGAATTCAACGGCACGATGATCGCCGGAGCGGCACAGGCGATCGTATTTTCCTCGCCACTGTCGATCGGTACCGGCACAGTGGAACTAAACGGCGGCGACGACTTCAGCCCGGCGCGCATCGATGGTGACATCGCTTCGTCCGATGGCTCGTTTCAAACCGCCGGCGTCACACGTCTCAACGGGCAGTTCACCATGAGCCGAGGTCGGTTTGACATCGACGCAGACGGGATACACCGCTTTAGCAGCACGAAGCTGACACGAATCGAAGGTGGCGATTTTCACCTTCAGTCCAACGCCGAAATCAGCTTTCCCGGCCCCACAGAGTTCACCGGAAGCCCGACGTTCTTTTTGGCGGGACCGCTCCTCGACGACGGGTTCGTCAATCTTGACGGACCGACAACCTACGACGGAGCCACTGTGACCATCGGCGGTGCCGCCGTCCAAAACGGCAACGCCACGGTGTCGGCCGCCAGCACGATCAACGCAAGTTTCTTCGACCTCGACGGAGCGACTGAGGCGAATCATATGTGGACTCTAAATGCCAACCTGACGGTCAACGCCGACAAAGTCGGCCAGACGATCAGCTTTGTGCCCAACGTCTATTTGGGCACAATCATCGTCAACAACGCCAAACTGACGGTCAACCTCTCCGATGATGACGACGTCTGGGTAGTCGCAAACACTATGAACTTTGTCGGCCGCACCGGTGGAGGAAGCAACAATCTCGACGGTAACGACCTAGGGCTGGGTATCGACTCGAATGTCGACGTTACGCATAACGTTCGTTGGCACGCCCGTACAATCATGGCTGGCCAGATCAATATCAACGCCGCCTCGTCCCTTAGTTTGCGAGGCGGCGATGCGACGCTCCCCAACGTCTTGTTTGGCGGGACAATCAATGGTCCAGGTGCGCTCAGTAGTGCCGGCAACATCCGCTTGCACGGCCACGGAACGATTAATGCTCCGATCGAGTTTCTCGACAACAGTCAACTTCGCGCCGATGGCGGTACGCTCACGATCAACGGGCCGATCCTCGAAGCCGGTACCATTGGAACTGCCACAGCCGAAGGTGTTCTCGAAGTAACCAGTTCCTGGAATACGAATGTCGCCGGTGAGTTAAACCTGCAGGGCGGCGAAATTACCGGGGCCTCGATTACCAACGGCACAATTGCCAATCCTGGCCGGATCGCTGGCTTCGGCAAACTTTCGCCGCAGCAACTGCAGAACGACGGTACCATCGCCGCTGTGGGTGGGATGCTATTGATTGACACGGTCCAAAACGTCCGACTGGGCAATAGCTTCAGCGCCGTGGTCAGCGCAATCGACGGTGATGTTCGAGTGGTCGATGCACTGGCCAGTGGTTTCTTGGGAACGGTCGACGTCGGTCCGTCACGGTCGATCACCTTCGAGCAAGGTTGGTACTTCGAAGGGGGCCGTCTAAATCTCCTCGGCGGCGCGACTTTGTCAGAAGCAGCCACGGTTGCCGGAGACACGCAGATCATCGGCGCCGCGGTCGACGTCGAGCGATTCGGATCATTTCATCTTCACACGACCTTCAACTCGAACGCCGTCGTCCGTCTTCCCAATGCGATCGATCAGCTCAGCCTTACGCACGGCGCCGACGTCTTCCCACTTGCAACACTCGTCGGCGAGGGCAGTCTCACCAATGCGTTCGGCTCGACCATCACCGCCTACGGAATGACGAACATGTCCGTCGGTCTGTACAACTCGGGTGTTCTCGACCTTGAGGGCGCAACCATTCAGAGCGCCGTCGTCAATAGCCGATTCGGGGTCGTTACCGGCTTCGGGACGATCGATTCGCCAAACGATGCGTCGCGTCCGCTTGTCAACGATGGCGCCATCCGCGCCGATAGCGAACAAAGAATCGAGTTGCGCGGATACGTCACCGGTGTCGGCTCGCTGGAGCGCGTCCTGATCTCCGGTACGGACTCGCCTGGCCCGGGAACCGCAAAAGTCAATCGCGGCGACGTCCAATACACCGGAACACTGCAAATCGAAATTCAAGGAACAGCGCCAGGCTCCGGTTACGATCAACTGCTTCACTCCCGCGGGTCAGGTGTCGCGGAGCTGGGAGGAATTCTCGAGTTGCATCTGATGGACGGCTTTACTCCCGCACGCGCTGATATCTTTGAAATCCTCTCGGCCACGTCGCTCCTCGGTGCGTTTGATAATGTGGCTGACGGCTCGCGACTTGACGCGATTCATGGCAATGGATCGTTTCTCGTGAGTTACGGCGCCGGTTCCGGCGCTATCATTCTGTCGGACTTCCGACCCCCGCTGGGTCATGGTGACCTCAACCTGGACGGCCGCGTCGACCGTCGCGATGCCGCGCTGTTCGTTCGCAAATTCGGACTCACCGGAGCGACCGACGTTACCGACGGCGATCTCGACCACGACGGCAAGACGGGGCTGGTCGATCTGATGATCTTGCAGCACCATCTGGGATACATCAGCGAGTCGCCGGCGGCAAGCGGAAGTGCAGTGCCGGAGCCAGCGACGATTCTGCTAATACTAACCGGCGTTGTCTGTTTCGCTGCGAGAAGGCGTCGTTAACATTTGTGCTGGTGTGCTGCCTCCTCGGCGCTCAGGTCAATGTCCCTTCGTCCGTTTGTGCGGTGGTTGCCGAATCGGTGGCGGTGTGGTCAACCGCCTGCAGCTCGCGGAATTTTCAGCTGAACGAAGTTGGACAACCCTCTGTTTCGAGCGGCCCTTCCAAGATGACGGCGGTGACGAAGACCTCCGCAGCTGCGGAACCGACATGGTGACACCACCAGCGTCCTGGCCGTCGGAGCCCAATCACGAAGTACGAAAGGTGGGCGTGTCCTGAGCACGCAACAACTTCCCCAACCTGCTCCGGTCCGACTCGCCGACGCACCGGTAGAGCTGCTGCGAAAAAGGCTCCGCGCCGGTCCAAACGCATGCTGGGAATACCCCATTCGCGGCCGCGAGTTGGCACAAAATCCGCCAAGACTTGCACAGGACTCCGCCCCAAGAAAGGTGCCAACTATGGTGCCGAGATTCCGAAAAAGGTGCCCACTATGGTGCCGTCCAGTTCGCATCGTAGACGTATCAGTTTGCGCTGTTTTGCACCGAAACGACCCCCGCGTGCCAATTGCGGGGGACGCGCAAACGTGCGACAATTCGCGGGGAAAACGTACCGTTTTGCACCGTAGATGGCGGTTTTGCGCTGATTTGCATCGTGCGCACCCCCACTTGGGCCGAGTGGCGAAATTGGCAGACGCACAGGACTTAAAATCCTGTTGGGAGTAATCCCAGTGCGGGTTCGATCCCCGCCTCGGCTATTGGCTTACGACGATTTCGACACCGCGCCTCGAGGTTTTTCAACCCGGCTAGCGTTACGCCGTTCGGAAGACGCGCACCGGATGTGCCGTACCTGGCATCCGCTTGAGATTGACTTGCTTGGACCCGGCCCGTCGTTGAACTATTCTTTAGGTGCCTCTGGGCGGATTGAACGGACAGCAGCATACGGCTGCCGGTCTTGGCGTTCGCGCCGTAAGCGTTACCTCCAAGGAGTTTCCAGCATGATTCTATTCCAGCGATTACACCGATCCGAAATCTGCGCGGCGATCTGCGCGATGACGTTGGTTGCCGTCACTTTTTTTGCCGCCGCGATCCCATCTGCTTCGGCGGCCGATCCTACGATTTCCAATCACTCGCGTTGGGTTACGTCGGCGGCGTTCGCGCCCGGCGGGGAAACGTTGGCGACCGTCGGCGGCGAAAGCCTTCTCTATCGTCCCGGAGATGTGATGCTGTGGGACATCCAGAGCGGGAAACAGATTGCGAAGTTGGCGGGCCACGAAGCCTGCGTGGCGTCTTTGGCAGTTTCGGCGGACGGATCGACGATGGCGACCGGCGGTATCGATGGATCGATCAGGTTGTGGGACGTCGCGGCAGGGTCCGAGAAGGCGAAGCTGGACAAGCACAAGCTGTGGGTGCGTGGACTGGCGTTTTCGCCGGACGGTTCGAGGTTGGCATCGGCGAGCGAGGATGGCACCGCCGTGATTTGGGACGTCGACGGGGCGAAGGAAGAGACGACGCTCAAGGCGCACGAAGGGACGGTCTACGCCGTGGCCTACTCACCGGACGGAGCGAAGCTTGCGACGGCAGGCGGAGACAAACTGGTCAAGCTGTGGGATACCGCGACGGGGACGGAATCCGCGAAGCTCGAAGGGCATACCGAAGCGGTGTGGTGCATCGCGTTCGCCAAGGATGGATCGAAGATCGTAACCGGCGGCGCGGACCGGACGGCGAAGGTGTGGGATGCCGCCGGCAAAGAACTGTTCACACTGGCAGGGCACAAAGACTGGGTGACGGCCTTGGCGATTTCGCCAGACGCCAAGACGCTAGTGACGGGAAGCTTCGACCGCACGGTACGGACGTGGAATCTGGAAGCGGCAGCAGAAAAAGCACCGGCAGTGGCGGAGGCGATCGCGGCCGAACAGGCGGCGCGTCAGGCCGCTGCGGCGGCCGTCGAGGAGGCCGCCACTGCCACGCAAGCCGTGGAAACCGCGAAAACGGCCCTTAAGGAGGCTGGCGACGATACAGCGAAGAAGGAAGCAGCGGAAAAGATGCTCGTCGAATCTGAGGCCGCAAATAAGACGGCGGAGGAAAAGAAAACGGCAGCGGAGAAAGCGGCCGCCGAGGCAAAAACGAAGCTCGACGAGGCCCAGGCGGCGCTCGGATCGACGCTTGCGACGCTCAAGTCGACGATATGGACAGTTGCGTTATCGGCGGACGGCAAGTTGTTGGCGGCCGGCAGCCACGACGAGTCGATTCGCCTGTGGAATATGGAAGGGCGAGAGCAAGTCCATCCGCCGGCGTCCCCCTAGCCGCGGCCCGCCACGTCTCCTCGGTGGAAACTCGGTGGACAGCCGCCGCGGAAGCAAGCCTAGCCGTTTCGACGTCGCGGGATTAGGCTACATAGTCTGGCGAACCGCCGAAGAGGCACGAAACCCGGCCTCGCCTTCGCCGTTCCCGCTGGCACCTTGCGAACTTTCGGTCCATGCCCAGATACGTCGTTCGACACGGCTCGATGCGGACCTTGGGCATTTTTGCCCCCCGCGGCAATGAGGCCTTTGTACGTGGCACGCGCATCATCGCGCGGACGTCGCGGGGACTAGAAGCAGGCGAAGTGCTCTGCGAGGCGACGCCAGCGGCGATCGAGCAGCTTCAGGATCCAGACAACGGACAGATCCTGCGGGCGATGAGCGGCGACGACGAGAACGAGCAATTCCGCATCTTTGGCCGGCGTCAGGAGGACTACGATCTCTGCGATTCGCAGATTAAGCAGTCCGGATTGCCGATGCGGCTGGTCGACGTAGAGCGGATTTTCGGTGGTGAACGGATAATCGTATTTTATCTGGCGGAGAACCGCGTCGATTTCCGCGATCTGGTCAAATCGTTGGCGGGCGAATTTCAGACGCGGATCGAGATGCGGCAGATTGGCGTTCGCGACGAGGCAAAGCTGCTGGCCGATTTCGGCGATTGCGGCAAGCCGGTCTGTTGCAACACGCATCTCTCGGAGATGCCGCCGGTTTCGATGAAGATGGCGAAGCTGCAAAAGGCGACGCTCGATCCGAATAAGATCAGCGGTCGGTGCGGCCGACTGAAGTGTTGCTTGCGATACGAATACGACACTTATGAAGAGTTCCAGCGCGAATTGCCGCCGATCGGGGCCGACGTCGTGACGTCGAAAGGTCGCGCCCGCGTGCTGGCCCACGAGATTCTGGCCAAGCAAGTGCTCGTCAGCATGGAAGACAACCGGCGGATTACAATCGACGCGTCGGAAATACTGACCGTATTGGCGCGCGGGGGGCGAGGGAGTGGCGACCGAGACGGCGGCGACCGGGACGGTGGAAGCCGGACCGACGAGCACGGCCCGCGCCGCGAGCGAGAGTCGAGGCCGGACGACCGGCAGCGCGGCCAAGCCCGAGGACGACCGGAAGATCGCCGCGAACCGGAACCGAACTCGGACTCGGACAATCGAGAGAATCCGAGCGGCAATGCGTAGCGGGCAATGCGTAGCGGCAAGAACGCGGATTTCTTGACCTGAGAATAGACGGGCGTACGTTCATGACCGAAATCACCGAGGCCGTCGCGCGATTGGTTCGCGAAGACCCGCGATACAAGACGGAAGCTTACTATTTTGTGTTCGAGTCGTTGGGATATGCCCAACGCGTGCTGGAAATGGGCGCGGGGAAGCCCAGCCGAGGCCGGCCGCCGGAAGAAGCGGAACGCCATCTTTCGGGCCAGCAACTGTGCGAGGCGATTCGCCTTTATGCCCTCGATCAGTACGGTTATATGGCCAAATGCGTCCTCAATAGCTGGGGGGTACGGAACACCGGGGACTTCGGCGAGATCGTATTCAATTTGATCCGCATCGAGCAAATGCGCAAGACCCCCCAAGACAAGCGGGAGGACTTCGACGACAATTTCAGTTTCGACGAGGCGTTCGTGGAAAGTTACCGGATTTCGCTGCCGGATTAGTCTCCGGAGCGTTGCCGGCGGACCGCCGCGGCTGCGATAATCGAGTGAAGATGGCCGTAACTCGAAAGAATAAATCGTCGAAACTTTCCGGTGCCCGCGACGAGAGCCGCAGCGAAAAAACGGCGGAGGCACCGCCGCAACCTTTGCCGGAGCAAAAACGCCCGGTTTTCCTGATCGTGTCGTCGGTTTTGCTGGCGGCTTGGTTGACCTTCCTGGCCGCGATGGCCTACATCAGTACTCGAGGAGATTCCGTTCCATGAGAGTGGTTCCGATCGGCGACCGCGTCGTCATTAGGCGGTTGGCGGCCGAAGAGTCGACGGCCGGCGGTATTTTCTTGCCGGATGCGTCGCGCGAGAAGCCGCGTCAGGGACGCGTATTATCGGTCGGCGACGGCCGGCTGTTGTCCGATGGCACGCGAGCCGCCCACCAAGTGAGGGAGGGAGATCGCGTCCTGTTCAGCTCGTATGCGGGAAGCGAGGTCGAGATCGACGGCGAGGAATTGCTGTTGATGAGCGAGGACGACGTGCTGGCGATCGTCGAATAAGCGAGTTCGCTGGTTTCTCCGAGGATCGTCATGTGATCGCCATCGCGAGTCACTGTTCTGCAAGGTTATTTCGACGGGGAACCGGGGGCCTCCGACCTGCCGTATAATTAACCGGCCGCATATTTGACATGACGGGGGAGAGCGCCGGAATAATTCGCCCCCGGTCGGACGAATTGATTCACCATGGCACTGGAAAGCTGCGTTTTTTCCCTCCTCAACGCTCCTCATCCTCGACGGAGATTCGGTGATGCCTCGCAACGACATTGAAATGCCCCGCGCCGTGCTGGCGCTATCGTTGGCTTGCGCTATTCTGGGTGGGTTGAGTGCGTCGCTCCCGGCTCAGTCGATCAACGCGGGCGATGAGCCGTCGACGGCCGCCGTCGACGCAAAGCTCGTCGACAGCACGACGAAGAAAGCGCTCGATTTTCTCCGCACGAAGGGCCAGGCCGAAAACGGCAGCTTTAGCGAACAGGCGGGGCCAGCCGTCACGGCCCTCGTCACCACCGCAATGCTGCGAAATGGCGCGAAGCCCTCCGATCCGGCCGTGGCCAAAGCCCTCGAATATCTTGAAGGATTCATCCAGCCCGATGGCGGCATTTACAAGGGTGAGAACTACAGGAATTACGAAACTTGCCTGACGTTGATGTGCTTTGTCGAGGCGAACGACGACGACCGATACGCGGTAAAGATCAAAAACGCTGAGAAGTTCTTGCGCGGCATCCAATGGGCCCAGGGCGAAGGGATCGAGGATTCCGACCCGCGTATCGGCGGGCAGGGATACGGCAGCAAGAAGCGGCCCGACCTGTCGAATACGCAAATGTTTCTCGACGCACTGAAGGCCGTCGGGACGGGCGAAGATGATCCAGCGGTGCAACAGGCGCTGAAATTCGTCAGCCAGTGCCAGAATCTGGAGAGCGAACACAATACGGGAACCTTTGCGGCCAAGAACTCCGACGGCGGATTCATCTACACGCCAGCCGCCGGAGGCGACAGCCAAGCGGGACCGCTTCCCAACGGTGGTTTGCGAAGCTACGCCTCGATGACGTATGCCGGCCTGAAAAGCATGATCTACGCCGGCGTCGAATCGGACGACCAGCGCGTCAAGGCAGCGACGACTTGGATTCGCAAGAACTACGACCTTAAGTCGAATCCCGGCATGGGGCAGGCCGGACTGTACTATTACTACAATACGTTCGCCAAAGCCCTCGAAGCGATGGGCGAGGACGAGTTCGTCGACGCCGAGGGCAAGAAGCACGATTGGCGGCAGGAATTAGCGGCCACGCTGGCCCAACAACAACAGCCGGACGGATCGTGGATCAACCCGAACAACCGCTGGCTAGAAGGCGACCCGAATCTGGTAACCGGCTATGCGTTGCTCGCCCTGTCGCATTGCCGTGCGAAGGCCGAAAAGTAGCCTGGGCCGACGGCCAGAAAAGCGACGCAGAAAAGAGTCAGGACCGGAGGACTCTGGAATCGATTCGTCGCTCGTGCTCGTAATCTCTTCGCTCGTGCTTTTCGGCTCTTGAAAATCAGAGCATGCGGCTCGGGCTAAACGATTCTCGGGCTAAACGATCACCGCCGCCAGCGCTTGAAAATCTGGGTCACCGCGGAGGCCGTCGAAGTCGGATTCGCTGTCGATTAGATCGCGATAATTCGCGTCCATCGCCAGTGCCCGCGAGAGGTTTTCCAGCGCGTGTTGCTTGTCCTTGGCGAGCGACCAGTAGCAAGCGAGGTTGTAGTAGACGATCGCCTCTTCCGGCTCGGCTTGCTGGGCGTTTTGCAGCGACTCGATCGCCATATCGATGCGGCCGAGACGCTTATAACACCAGCCGAGCGCCAAGTGAGTGGAGAGATTGTCCTTATCGAGCGCGGCCGCTTCTTCGAGGGCGGGCACGGCGTCGGCGAAGCGCTCCATCACGCGATACGCCTGTCCGCGGAGCAAGAGCAGCGTCGAGCGGTCGGTCATCGAATCCGGCAAGCGGGCAAGCGTCGCCAAAGCCCGTTCTGCGACCCGATCGCGAACCTCGGTCCGCAGGGGCCACTGATCGGACAGCACGGAAACCAAATCCAAATAGCCCTCCGCTTCCCGGACGAGCTGCCGGATCTGCTGGCGTCGGATTCGGTCGGTATGGGCCATGACGATCGCACTCGGCATAAAAAACGGAACATCCTCATCGCGGCGGCCGGCAAGGACGCGTTCAAAACGCGCCGATGTCGGCCCGTCTGCATTGTACACGCCCGGTTTTCCGTTCCCAAATGCATTGTCGCAAACGGCGGCGAACGGACAAGGCCACCGTACGTGTTTGCGCGACGAATTGTAAATTGAAACGCAAAAAAAAGATCCAAAAACGCCGCCGGCGCAAGCTGTACGGTGGCGAATCCGCCGCATCTACCTCCACGGTGTGGAATCCGAATCCAACAAAAAAAACGAAGCCGACCCCATCGGGCCGGCTTCGTTCGCATCGTTGCTTGGAAAAGCGCGGCTCGTTTGGCCGCGCGGGCAATTACGCCGTTGGCGCCGCCTCGGCCACGGGGTTCGTGGCCTCTTGAATCAACTCGACGAGCGACCGCGTCGGAACGGCCAATTTCAGCACCGGAGCAAATTCCGTAAACTGCGCGTCGGTTTCCTCGAGCAGCTTCACCGCCGGTGTCTTGGTCGCGTCGACTAGCTGGGCGTAGGCGGCCTCGAACTGCGGGAACTCGTGCCATTCGCTATCGGCGGCCGCTGGCAACAGGGCCGAAACGGCAACGGCCTTTTGAGAGGGCTTTCCGCCGTTCTCGTTAAGCGATTCGAGGTCGCTGTGATGTTCGATAAGATCGACGAAGGCTTCCGGAAGGTTCCACGTCCGGCAGAGTTGTGCGGCAGCTTCGCCGTGCGTCCAGCCGAACCGAGCGCGCTCGAGATGCGAAAGTCGCGTCTTCGTTTCGTTCCGCTCTTCGAGCAGTTTCAGATAGTCGCTCGACAGCTCCTTGGCCAACATCGGCACGGCCATGTCTTGCAGCAAGGCCCCGGCGAACAGGTCTTCGGCCTCGCGCATGCCCATCGCTTTGCCCAACGCACGCGAGAATAGACCGCGGCGTACCGAATCCTGCCAGAGAGATTTCAGATCGAACGGCCCACATTTGGGATTCGGCATCAGGCTGAACACCGCGCTCCACAGGGCGAAGTTCTTAATCGTGCGAATGCCGACCAGCGAGATGGCTTGCTTGACGTTGTCGATCTCGCGAGCGAAGCCGAAGTACGACGAGTTGACGAACTTGAGAACCTGTCCGGTGAGGCCCGGATCGACCTCAATCGGGACGGCGAACTCGGCCGGACCGTTGTCTGGGTTCTGCGAAAGCTCGAGCAGCCGGATGGCGCTCTGCGGCAATGCGGGCAACTGCGCTCCGGCAAGCAGCTTTTGCAAGTTGATCGTGCGGGTGGTTTCAACGTTCGTCATGGCGCGATCGCCCCCCGAGGTGAGACGCGTTTTGAATTGAGTAGTCAGAACGACAATGATGCTGCGGCCGGGCGACGATGCGCTCGATCCTTCACGTTAAAACCTAGGTCACGCAATGCGGCTAGGCAAACGTACGAAGTTCGTAATCGGTGGGGTGTCCAACGACGTTGCGCACGGGGACGGTACTCGCGAATACGAGGGATCGGCGAGGCAAACCGCGCGCAGAAACATTCGGTCGCCGCAGTTTAGCGGCCCGCAACAACGCCGCGGAAACAGGCGCGACGTTTCCATTGAGCTACGCCGCCGTAGCAACGGCGATGCCCAAACGCAACGGTGGCGTTTCGCCAGGGTTGGGCCCAGGCGCTACGCAGTACGGCGTTCGCCCTGCTTAGGCGATACGATCGGCACGACCGCACGGGAATTGCACGCGACGCTGCGACGTCGCACGCGCGGCCCGACGCTTGCGTTTTTCCGTCAATGTGAAGAACGCCAACCCACGCTCGGCCGCCGCAGCCATTCTACTGGGGAGCCTGCTGGGATGCGCGCTGACAGTCGGACGGGCGACCAATGAAGACGGCGAGCCGGCAATACCGATCGTCGCGGAGGTTACGACGGCCCGCCACATGGCGCCGCTCGCCGTGCCGCCGCGAGAAAACTACGGTCGGCCGTTTGTCGAGACGCGTCTACATCCATTATCCGTCGCCGGAACGATCGCCGCATTCTCGCTATTCGGACTGGCCGCGTTTCCGACGACTACTCGTCAGAAAAAGCCGAATCGAACGCCCGGCCGCTCGGGGCGAAGTCGATCCGCTTGACGAAGTCGGCCGCTTCGCGTGCGCCGTGGTCGCGGTCCATGCCGCAATCTTCCCATTCGACCGACAGCGGGCCCTGGTAGCCGACGACGTTCAACGCGCGGATAATCTCCTCGAAGTTCACCGCTCCGCGGCCCGGTGAACGGAAATCCCAACCGCGGCGCGGGTCTCCGAAGTTGAGGTGGCTAGTAAGGATGCCGCTGCGGCCGTTGAGCGTCGTGATTGCGTCCTTGATGTGGACGTGATAGATGCGATCCGGGAACGCGCGGATGAATTCGACCGGATCGATGCCTTGCCAGATCAAGTGACTGGGATCGAAGTTGAAGCCGAATGTCTCGCGGCCGCCGAGCGCGTCGAGGGCACGTTGGGCCGTGTAAATGTCGAACGCAATCTCCGTCGGATGCACCTCCAGCGCGAACCGCACGCCGCACTCGTCGAACACGTCGAGAATCGGATTGAACCGCTCGGCGAACTGCTTGAAGCCGTCCTCGATCATCTGTTCGCTCACCGGCGGGAACGAATACAACAGATGCCAAATGCTCGACCCCGTGAACCCGTTGACCACGTCGACGCCAAACTTCTGCGCCGCGCGAGCCGTGTTCTTCAGTTCTTCCGCCGCCCGCTTGTTGACGCCCGCCGGCTTGCCGTCGCCCCACACGTACGGCGGCACAATCAACTTGTGCCGTTCGTCGATATTGTCGCACACCGCCTGGCCGACGAGGTGGGCGCTAATCGCCTTGCACTGCAAATCGTGCTTTTCGAGTGCCGCCCGCTTCGCGGCGCAATAGCCGGAATCGGCGAGCGCCTTGTCGACCTCGAAGTGATCGCCCCAGCACGCCAGTTCGATGCCCTGATAGCCGAATTCCTTCGTCTTGCGGGCCATGTCTTCGAGCTTGAGGTCGGCCCATTGTCCGGTGAACAGGGTTACAAGGCGTGGCATGGCGGCTCCGAGTCGGTCGTGGCGGGCTTAAAAAATGGATCGTAAGACGCAGCGCGGCGGGACAAATGTCGCGGTCGTCTTCGTATTTTGTCAGTTTTCCGCCGACGTGCAACTCCCCGGCCAACTCCCCGGCGAGGCACCCCGTGGTGCCAGTGGCAAGAAATACCGGTTGGGGATGACGGGTAGAACCTTGCGACTGGGTCGTGAGGCCGTAAGGCGTCCATACGGCTTCGCGACTCGCGCTGACGGTTGCGCAAACTGAGCGCCGCGGAGAGCTTTACGTTTCTCTCCGCGGCGCGTTGAACAGCCGCGCTTGTCGAGTGAACGACCGGGCGTTTAGTCGAGCGGACCACCCAGCGATTCCGCTCGCGCGACCGATCGCCCAATTGACCTATCGCGCGGCCGTATCTGCGACAAGCTCGAATGCGAGTGGCTTGAGTTCGCCCGCGACGCCGCCAGCGAACTCGTTGCGTCCGCTAACGCCCGATCGACGGCCGCCAGTCGAGCGGCGGACGCGGCGCGAACGGTCGTTCGCTCGGTTACTCGCATAGTCGCCGCGCGCGGACGCTGGCCCGCGCTGGCTACGACGGCGGACGCTGCGGGAATAGCCGCGGGACTGGGCACCGACGACGGTATTTGATTCCGCACACGAATTGCATCGACGAAGTTCACCGTGCCGCTGCCGTCGACGTCGTTGAACGGCGAATAGCTTGTGTCCGTTGTTGTGCGGAAGTTAGCCGCGACGTTCGCCGCCACGTCGGCCAGATCGACGGTCGCGTCGCGGTTGACGTCGCCGGGCAACACGCGGAACTCGAACACGAAGTCTTCGCCCGCTGCCCCATCGCCCGACGGGAAACTGCTCGCGCCGGTCGTCCAATCGCCGTCGAGCGCAGCGCCGCCCGTCGATAGCGTCGAATCGAGCAACGTAAATGTGTACCGATCGGCCGCGAGCGTTTGTCCGCCCGCGACGTTCCAGATGGCGAACAGCGTACCGCCGGGGCCTCCCGCCGTGGTCGGTGCGTCGAGCGCCACGTTGCCGACCGATGCACCGACGAGCGTGGCGACGATCGGGTTGGTGTCGTCGATGGCCTCGCTGAAACCGAGCGCGATCGTCGACAGACCGGTCCACGGCAGCGTCGCCAGTTGCTCGACGCCACCTCCGGGACTCTCGCCGGGGATCGCAAAGCCGTCGCTGCCGAGTCCGCTATTCTGCAAGTGCTGTCGGAACTCGCTCGACCAAGCGGCGCTTTGCACTTCGACGCTCGCGACGCGCGGCCCAGCAGCCGTACCCGTCGACTCCAACGAAACCGTCGCCGGCGCGGAGTTCAACGTGCCGCGAAGTTCGAGGTCGAAACTGATATCGCTGCTGCCTGCTGACTGTTGATGGATTTCGACGGCCAGCACGTTGACGCCGCTGACGAGCAGTCCGGCGGGCACGTTGAAAGTCACCGGCGTCGTTTCGGCCGCATTGCCGATGCTCAGCGGGCCAGCCAGCGTGTTGAACAGCGCGGCGGCGGCGAGATTGTCGCGGCCGACTTCGACGCCGTTGAGATAAACCGCCACGCCGTCGTCGCGAATCACGTCGAGCACGAGGTCGGTCATGGCCGCTGCATCCGCCACTACGAAAGCATGGCGAAAGTATGTCGTGATATACTTGTTCGATTGCGACGGTCCAAAGCGAACGAGCGACGTTTCGTCGCCGTCGCCGTAGCCCAACTCACCGAGGCCGATCGACCACGCGGCGTCGGCGAACGCCGCGGCTTGCCAAGCCGTCCCCTGATCGCTGCCGTCGTCCATAATCCGCCATCGCGAGCCGAGCGGAACGAGCGTGGTGCTTTGCGTCGCGCGATAGGTGAAGGAGTCGGCACCGGCCGCCGTCGGCGTGTACGTGAATCCACCGTCGGCCGCGAGATCGAGCGCCCCGTTGGCTGGACCCGACACGAGCGCGGCCGACAGGGCATCGTTCTCCACATCGGAATCGTTCGCCAGCACGCCGGAAGCGGCATCGACGACGAGCGGCGTTCCCACGTTCGCTTGGTACGGCCCATCGGCATTCGCCGTCGGCGCGTCGTCGGCCGGATCGACGATGATCGTCACGGTCTGCGGCGACAGTGCCGCCGGATTCGACGTTAGCCAGGCGTCGAAACTGATGTCGCTGCTGCCGCCGCTCGACTGGTGAATCTCGATGGCCAACGAGTTAACGCCGTTGGCCAGTAAATTCACCGGCACGGAGAACGTAATTGGCGTCGATTCGTCGCCGCCGCCGATCGCGACGTCGGCCGGCGTATCGAAGGCCGCGCCGGCGGCAAGGTTATCGCGGCCGACTTCCACGCCATTGACGAACACGGCCACGCCATCGTCGCGAATCACGTTGAGCGAGAGCGGCTGCGTGAATTGGTTTACGTCGTCGACTTCGAAGATATGGCGGAAATAGGTCGTAATGAAATTGTCGTTGAGATTGGTCGGAGACTCGACGCAGCCGTCGGCCGGATTTGCGTCGCACGCGACGACGGTCGTCTCGTCGCCGTCGCCGTAGCCGATTTCGGCGCGGCCTTGGGGCCATGCGGTATCGTCGAATGCGGATGCGCGCCATGCGGCCGCTTGGTCGCTGCCGTCGTCCAGATACTTCCAGATCGCGCCGCGCGGAACAACGACGGGAGTTGTCGACTCCGCGGCAAGGTACGAGAAACTATCCGGTCCAACGTAATTCGCGTCGGGCGTATACACGAACGAGCCGGACGAGTTCAGCGCCAGCGTGCCGTGAGAGGGCCGAGAGAAAACGCTGGCAAAAAGCGGCCCACCGGCGTTGTTCGTGTCGTTCGCCAACAAGGCGAGATCCCCGCGGCGGGCGACCAGTTCGAGATCGAAGCTGACGTCGGAACTCCCGCCCGAAACTTGATGCACTTCCACGGCGATGACGTTGCCGCCCACGACGAGCATGTCGGCCGGCACCGCGAATTCGTGATAGTCCGCGCCGTCGTCCGACGCAGTCGCCGAAGCGGGCGTGTCGAAGGCCGCACCGGAGGCGAGATTGTCGCGCACGACTTCGACGCCGTTGACGTACACCGCCGCGCCGTCGTCGCGCCGCAGGCGAACGAGCAACTCGTCGATGTCGTCGACTCGATCCAGCACGATGTCGCGACGGAAGTACGACGTGATGAAGTTGTCGCCCAAGTCGGTCGGCGATTCGGCACAGCCGTCGGCCGGGTCGGGATCGCAGTTGATTACCGTCCCCTCGCCGCCGTCGCCGTAGCCGAACTCGGCTTCGGCCGGACCGCTCCACGTCGAATCGTCGAACGCCGCCTCGCGCCAGGCCGTCCCCTGATTGCTGCCGTCGTCGAGGAATCGCCACAACGATCCCCGTGGCAGCAGCGTTTCGTTTCGCAACGTGGCGCTGGCCAACACCGAAAGCGGCTGGTCTTCGCGAACGTGGTACGTCTCCGGCTGCGTCACAATCGGTGGCAACGTCGTGATCGTCACGGTAGCGGCGTTCGATATCTCGGGCGGCGGCGATGCCTGGCCCGTCGCATGCACGGAACCGGCCAGCGTCAGGTCGAGGAAATTACCGTCGCCGAGATCGAACGTTCCGACGAAGTTGACCGGAAACGTTAAGGTGATCGTCTCGCCGACCTGACTTAGGTTTCCAGTGAGGTCCGTATTGATTCCGGCGGTGTCAAATAGCTGCGGATTGGGCGGAATTTCTGGACAGAGTCCGAGAATGCTGCTGCAAGTCAAGTCCGCATTGCCGGTGACGCGCAGTTCGTTTCCGATTTGCGTAAAGCTGTTTGCGGCGACGGCCGCCGCCGCACCCGGCGTTTCCATCGTCACGTGCATCGAACCTGCGGCGGCATTCGCCGAAAGATTCGCGACGATATAGTTGAACGAGAAATTCAGCGAGTCGACGAGCGTCAGATCCATGTCGACGATTTGCGCCGTTGAAAATGGCGACGTGGGCGGCGCGAGCCGAGCTGCGACAGTTCCCGAAAGCCGCGTCGTGTCGTTATCCGTGCGGCTTCCTATGCCGGCAACGGTGACGGTCGCCGTGACGTTGACGCTCGATTGATTCGGATCGACCGTGAACACGATCGAAGGATCGGCGACCGCTACGTACGAAAAGGTGTCATCGCCCACAAATCCCGGATTTGGCGTGTAGGCAAACGAACCGTCCGTGGCGAGGTTTAGCGTGCCGTTGCTGGCGTTGCTCACTAGCGATGCCAGAAGCGCGTCGCCTTCCGGATCACTGTCGTTGGCTAGCACGCCGGCAGCGGGCACGTTGAGCGTCGTGCCGCCGATAGCCGAGAACGAGTCGTCGACGGCCGTTGGCGCGGCAAGCACCAAACGTCCTTCTAGCGTTTCGAGCCGCAGCCGCTTTCGTCCCGTTCGGATGCGAAACGCCGACTTGTCTCCGACACCCAAATTGTTGCCTGTGCCCACGCAAGACGCGATCGAACGGCGCAGCGGCTGCCAAATCATAGATGAATCCTTGCCAATAACTCGGTGTGTGAAACTCAATAGTCGTCACGATGGTAATACAATCGGGCCACCTTATTTAAGCCAGAAATGCTGCAAATAGCAAGTTTTTGTCGTCGCCGTCGAGGACGAATTACGGTCGCCGGCACATCGTTTCTCGACATCGTTGGTCGAAACGGTCGCGGAGAGTATCGATTCGAAACGAACTAACGGCAACGGGCGTCGGTTGAGCGTGCGAAATGCCGGGCGTATACTTCATCCGTGCCGCCCGTCGACCTCGGCGGCCGTTTCGTCCACAAACCGTTCTCTAACTCCGCCGGGCCAGCATCATGTCGCAGCGAATACCTTCGTGTTGGAAGCTCGTTTTGGCTCTGCTGATTGCAGGCGGATCGCTGGGCACTCTAGCGACGGTGCGGGCCGAGCCGCCCGCCGCGGAAAAGCCGGTGGAGAAAGCGGCCGCCGATAGGGCGACTGCGGAGAAGCCGGCCGAAGGATCCGACGCGGGCAAGGACGAGGCCGTTGCTAGTGATGCCGCCAAATCCCCAAAGACCGCGGTCGCCGAGAAAACTGCGGCAGAACGCGCCGCTGAGAAGAAGGCGGCCAAAAAGTTTCTCCGCATCGTCCGCGACGCGGCGGGCGAGCCGCAGTCGATGCAAACGTCGATCGTCAGCTACAAGCCCAAGGACGGCGACCGCAAGGGGCTGGTCGTCGATTTGATTGGCGCGGTCCACGTCGGCGACGGGGCGTATTACGACAAGCTGAATAAGGCGTTCGCCGATTACGACGTCGTGCTTTATGAGTTGGTCGCTCCGGAAGGAACGAAGATTCCCAAGGGCGGCCGCGCCGAGGCGAGCGGGCACCCCGTGAGCGCGATCCAGCAGGCCCTCAAGAACATCCTCGACCTGGAATTCCAACTCGAAAAGGTCGACTACACGAAAAAGAATTTCGTCCACGCCGACATGTCGCCGGAAGAATTCGCCAAGAGCATGGAAGACCGCGGCGAGAGTTTCTTGCAAATGTTTTTCCGCATGATGGGTGCGTCGATCGCCCAGCAAGCCGGCAAGAAAGGCGGCGCATCGGACGCGGAGATTCTGCTGGCTCTGCTGTCGCCGGACCGGTCGTTCAAGCTCAAGCGCGTGATGGCCCAGCAGTTCGAGAACCTCGGAGGCACGATGAGCGCCATCGAAGGCCCCAAAGGCTCGACGATCATCGGCGAGCGAAACCGCAAGGCGTTCGAGGTCCTCAAGAAGGAAATCGCCGGCGGCAAGAAGAAGATCGCCGTGTTCTACGGAGCGGGGCACCTGCCAGACATGGAAAAGCGGCTGGCGAACGACTTTCAGCTTCATCCGGGCGATGTGAAGTGGATCGAAGCCTGGGATCTGAGCGAGCCGAAGTCGCGACGGCGCGGGAAGTAATCGCAGGTCTACGGCGATTCGACAATGCGACGGATGGCGTCCGCTGCCCGTCCGACCGTCTCTGTCGACTCCAACAGCAGCGGATGGTGAAGCACGACCGTTGATTCAGCGGCGCGGCGGCTGTGGTCGAGCGTCGTGGCGTGGCGGCAGCGGCGCGTGCTGCGGGTGGCGAATCCGCGGAAGCCGGCGTCGATCGCCAGGCCTTCGCATTGGGCCGCGGCGATAAATGATTCGCGCGCGGCAGTACGATCGACTACGCCATGCGCGTCGCCGACGAGCCATGCCAGCTTGTAGAACGCCGCTTCGTTCGGTGGCGCGGCGATGGCGACTGGTGTCAGCAGTCGGACGTCGGCAAGTTGTTCGACTAAACTCGTCGCGTTTCGCCGGCGAATTGCATTTCGCTCGTCGAGTTTGGCGAGTTGCGGTAATAGCACGGCGGCTTGCAGTTCCGACAGCGCGAAGGCGTCGTTGCCGCGTTCGGCGAAGACCTTGATGCGTTGGTGTACTTCGGCCGAGCGCGTGAGGACCGCGCCGCCGCGTCCGGCCGTGAGCAGCTTGCTGCCGCCAAAGCTCAACACACCGGCGTCGCCCCACTTGCCTGCGCGGCGTCCATCGACGATCGCGCCGGGCGACTGACACGCATCCTCCACGACGGCCAGACCACGTGCCGCGGCGATTTGCATCAGCCGCCGCATCGGCGCCAGCCCGCCGTGCAAGTGCGACACGATCATCGCGCGCGTTTCGGGGGCGATCGCCGCCTCGACGCGTTCGACGTCCACACACCACGTGGCGGGATCGACATCGACGAGCGCCGGCCGCGCGCCAACGGCTTCGATTGCGCGAAAGTTGCCCGCAAAGTCGTATCCCGCCAGCAGCACTTCGTCGCCGGGGCCGATCCTCAAGCCGCGCAAGGCAATTTCGACGGCGATCGTGCCGCTGCAACAGAGCGTGACGTGGTCAACGTCGTGAAATTCCGCAAGCGATTTTGTGAACCGTTCGCAATTTGGCCCGTGGTATCTTCCCCAACTTCCGTCGGCATACGCGGCCTCGAGTGCCGCGCGCACGTCGTCGTCGGCCAGCGGCCACGTCGGCGGGCCGTCGGGGAACGCGGCATCCGCGGAGCGCCGTGCGTTTTCATTCGGGGGTCGAGTCACCACGCCGTGTACTCTATTCGGCCAACCGATTTGCCGCAAATGGTCGTTTCCATTCGCACTCTGCCTTCGGCGTTGTCGACGCTGGCGAAATGGTACGGAATTACGCCGCGCGCTCGCGCCGCTGGGCGTACCAGTCGAGCACTTCGGCAAACTTCACGTCGAGCCACGCGATCGTGTCGGCGTTGAGCTTGCGGGCGTGGTCGCCGGGTTGCACTTGCCGGATGTGGGCGTTGGGATTCTCGCGTTTGATGGAAAAATCACTCGGCGAGATCAATCGCCGGCGCCGCCAGCGCGAAAGCCGCACGTCGAGAAAGTCCAGCAGTTCGTCGAGCCAGGCTTGCGGCGACGTCACTAAACGCTCGTACGTGGTTAGATGCACGTCGTAGCGAGTCGCCAGCCGGAAGTACGCCCGATATCGAGGCAAGAACGTGTCCGCCTCGCGGCGGACGTATTCGTTGATATCGACGTGACGAGCTTCGTCGCGAAGCGTGAGGAACTTGTCGCGGGCTTCTCCACGAGGCGTGCGGTGGCTGTAGGCGGTCGAATAGTAGAGCGACGTCAGCACGTCGCGCGGATCGCGAACCACGACAATCAATTTGTGGTCGGACATATCCGGCCAATCGCGGCGAACCCCGAATGCGTCGTCTAGGCTGCGAAAGGGTCCGTAGAAATAGCCGCGTGGACGGACTTCAAACGGCTGAGGACTTGCCGAATCGAAAAAGTATCCATCCATGTCGAGCGGCGCGAGGCCAATCCGGCGGGCCAAGGCGTGCAGCTTGGTTCGCAAGAAGACCGAAGCGCACTTGTGCAGCGTGAAGTGCAACACGCTCGGCCGGTCGCTCGCCGGCGGAAGATCGCCCGACAAATAGCGAGCCTCGCTTGGAGTCTCACGGCGACGATTCCAAAGACGCATACGGTCCTCCGCTGGCTTCTCACTTTCCGGCGGACCCTGACGCCCAGCGTCGGCACGTCGATCGTGGGTGGGGCCTTGGCCGCCTGACGCGGTGGGTTCAACTTGACCCGCCAAAGTTATCGTCGGCCCATACCACCCGAGTGTTGACGACGAGCCACACAACGCGCGTAGGTTACGCAGCCGTCACATCTTGCCACGGAGAGAATTGCGTTATGCGGCGTCGAGACGTGGCTCACGCCGATGTCTGGCCGGCCCGTTGTCGTTCCGATTGCTTACGGGCGACGGCGTCCATGATCTTCTGGATCACGACAACGTTGTCACCGACCTTGATCCATTGGACGTAAAAGCAGGCTGCGACGATGACGATGGCGAGAATCGCGGCGGTGAGGTGGGCGCTGGCCCAGAACGATTCGCGGTCGAGCCGGCCCGTTGCGGTGGGATCGGCGCTGCCGCCGAGGGCGACCGTGACGATGATGGCCGTGGTGCCGATGACCGACCAGGGAATCGCCCGACGCTTGAGCGCGATGCTCTCGGCAACGAACTGCGCGTCGAGTTGGTACGTTTCGCTAACCTCGCGGCACCAGCGGCCGGTCCCGATGAAATAAGTGACAACGATGCTATTCACCAGGATCACGACGAGGGCCGTGGCGATACCCAGCAAACGGTGCCACTCGGCCAGTTGCATGGCGGCCGCAAGCTCGTCGCGTTCGTCGCGAAGCGCAGGGAGTTGGTCGGTGGCGTCGGTGTAGCGGCGTTCGGCGTCAGCGATTTTGGCCGAAACGTGGCGAAAGTCGCGAACCGTAGCTTGCAGATCGCCCAGCGACAGGCCGACCGTCATCGTGGCGGTGAGCATGACCAAGGCAAACAGCACCAGAACGATGATGATGCGGGACATAGCGGGCGGCGGTAAGGTGGACAGCAGGGCAGAAGCGGATGGAAAAGTCCATTTTACGAAGCTTCGACGCGACGTGGCAGGGGCGGAAAAAGAGGTGGGGGGCTGGAGGAAGAGGGCCGCGAAGGGGACACTTGATGCTGGTCTATGTTTCGCGACGCGTATGCGCTCAACTTCCCGACTCCCTGAATCGCGAATGCCGACGCCCGATTCCCAAACTCTGCCGCTGTTAGCCATTACGATGGGCGATCCGACGGGCGTTGGGCCAGAGGTGATCGCCGCGGCGTGGGGCAACTCGCGGGTACATGCGGCTTGTCGGCCGGTCGTGTATGGACATCCGGAGCTGATGCGGCGTGCCGTTGTGGCCGTCGGTTCGACGGCGCAGGTTGCCGAAGTCGCCGGGCCGGCGGATGCTGCTTCGACGGCGAACGTTATCTGTTGCGTGCGAACGGGATCGGACGACGCGCTCGCTGCCGTGCCGCGGCAGATTGATGCGCGCGGAGGACAGGCGGCGTACAATGCGCTCGTCGCGGCGGCCGAGGCGGCGCTGGCCGGGTACGTGGACGGGATCGTGACCGGGCCGCTCAATAAGGCGGCGCTTTGGCGGGCTGGGCACCATTATCCGGGGCACACGGAACTGCTCGGCGAACTTTGCGGCGCGGGCGACGTGGCGATGATGTTGTATTTGGGCCCGACGGCGTTTGCGACACGTTCACGCGGGCTTGGCGTCGTGCACGTGACGCTACACACGGCGCTGCGTAAGATATTCGGCGAGCTCACCGAAGACGCGATCTTGACCAAGGCGCGGCTCGTCGACGCGATCATGACGCGGCTCAACGGCGAGCGGCCGACGATCGGCGTGTGTGCGCTGAATCCGCACGCCGGCGAGGAAGGTTTGTTCGGCGACGAGGAGCAGCGAATTATCGCCCCGGCCGTGGCGCGTGGTCTGGCGGAGAGTTTGCCGCTGGTCGGACCGCTGCCGACCGACACGCTGATGGTCCGCGCTCGCGACGGCGAGTTCGACGCCGTCGTGGCAATGTATCACGACCAGGGACACATCGCGCTGAAGCTGTTGGGAATGCACTACGCGGTGAACATCACACTCGGCCTGCCGATCGTGCGGACGAGCGTGGCACATGGAACGGCGTTCGACCTGGCTTGGCAGGGGACAGCGGAT
>JAJDEG010000196.1 GCA_029259895.1 Planctomycetota bacterium | reverse complement strand
CGGGTGTGGGATTTGTCGACCGGCGAGTTGGCGGCACAGTGGAATACCGACGCCTTTACGAGTTGGGGCATCATCAAAAGCCACTGCTACATCGGCGGCATCTTCGCGATGCAATTTACGCCCGACGGCGAGCATTTGCTGATGGCCGGGATGGGACCGATGCGCGACCCGATGGCCGGCAACGGCCGCCAGCTTTGGCAAAGGTTCGCCTGGCGCGAGCAGCCGGCCAAACTCGTCGACGAAACGCACAAGGGCGAAAGCGGCGAAGGCCTGATGGAGACGCTCGCCATTCATCCCAGCGGAGAGTTCTTCGTGATGGCCGGGAGGCTCCGCGGCGGGCAGTGGAGCGCGGCGTTCTTTAGTATGGAAAACGGCGAGTTGCTGCATTCGCTACGAACCGATTTCCGCGTCACGAAGGCCACGTTCTACGACGAAGGCCGCAAACTGGTGCTCGCCGGACTATCGACGCAACAGCACGACAACAAGCCGTTCGGGCGTTATCATCTGTTCGACGTCGATGTGAGTTGACGAGGAGTGCGAGAATTCAGGAGATAGGAGATAGGAGACAGGAGACAGGAGACAGGAGGTCTTGTGCCCGACCGGCACGACGCCAAACCAATTCTCCTATCTCCTGAATACTGACACCCGTCTCCCGGCGTTTCTTCCCGACTTGTCGCCTCCGACCACTGGGCCTGCCCGTGTCTTCGTTCGTAACCCATCTCGAAGCCGCCATTGACGGCACGCACCTGCCGGCCGATCGCGTCCAGACGCTCCACAAAGATCGACCGCTCTGGGTGCGGTACGATCTCGACGCCATGGGGCGAGCGCTCTCGAAGGAAATGCTCCGCGACCGGCCGCCGACGTTGTGGCGGTATCGGGAGTTGCTACCCGTGGCCGACGATGCGGCGATCACGTCGCTCGGCGAAGGTATGTCGCCGCTGCTGCCGGCCGCGCGCTTGGGCCAGCGGCTCGGCACCTCGAATCTCTGGATCAAAGACGAGTCGCAGCTACCGACCGGGAGCTTCAAGAGTCGCGGGCTGACGATGGCGATTTCGATGGCCCGGCAGTTTGGCATCCGCCGTGTCGCATTGCCAACGGCCGGGAACGCGGGCGGAGCGGCCGCGGCCTATGCGGCGCGGGCCGGCATGGAGTGCTTCGTCTTCATGCCCGAAGACACGCCGGCGATCAATCAGTACGAATGCCAACTCGCCGGCGCGCGGACGTTCCTGGTCAATGGCCTAATCACCGATTGCGGCCGCATCGTGCGCGAGGGCAAGGAGCGGATGGGTTGGTTCGACCTCTCCACGCTCAAGGAGCCGTACCGCATCGAAGGCAAGAAAACGATGGGCCTGGAGCTGGCCGAGCAACTCGACTGGAAGCTGCCGGACGTGATTCTCTATCCAACCGGCGGCGGCACGGGGCTGGTCGGCATGTGGAAGGCGTTCGCGGAACTGGCGGCGCTCGGTTGGCTGGCGTCGGACAAGCGGCCGCGGATGGTGGCCGTGCAATCCGACGGCTGCGCGCCGATCGTCCGCGCGTTCGAACGGGGCGACAAACACGCCGAGCCATTCGCCAACGCCCACACAATTGCCAGCGGCATTCGCGTCCCCGCAGCCGTCGGTGATTTCATGATTCTAGACGCGGTCCGCGAAAGCGGCGGCACAGCCGTGGCCGTCGAAGAAGGCCGCATCCGCGACTGGATGCAGCTGGCCATCTCAAGCGAGGGCATCGCCGTTTGCCCAGAGGCGGCGGCCTGCGTCGGCGCGCTCGAACAACTCTTGGCCAGCGGCTCGATTCGGCCCGACGAACGCGTCGTGTTGTTCAACACGGGTGCCGCACAGAAGTATCCCGAAGCAATTGCGTCGGAGTTGCCGCGGCTGGACATCGGGAAGCCGATCGATTGGGATCGGATTGCGTCGTAACGTTATTTAATTAGGGCCGATTTTGGCGACGCTGAGGGACGTTGCCCCATCGCCGTAAGGAATTGGAACTAAACCGCAAAGGCGCAAAGACGCGGAGAATACGGCATGCTGCGTCAACAATCATTCCGCATCTTCTCTGCGCCTCAGCGGTTCAACAGGTTGCGTATTATTCGTCAACAGATCGCGGCGCTGCGATGTATAGGTAGATCATGATGTCTAGAACGATTTGGCTTTCGATATTCGTCGATGCGGCTTCCAATTTGCTGCTCGCGGCGGCGCTGCTCCTGCTCAGCCCAGCCTCCGTGCTAGCGGCCGACGATGACTACGACGTCGTCATCTACGGCGGCAACGCCGCAGGCGTAGCGGCCGCCGTGCAGGCTGATCGAATGGGCAAGTCCGTCGTACTCATCGAACCGTCGCAACACATCGGCGGACTCACCAGCGGCGGGCTCGGCGCGACCGATATCGGCAACAAATCGGCCATCGGCGGCATCTCGCGCGAGTTCTACCGCCGAGTAAAGCGTTACTACAACGACTCCGCCGCGTGGAAACAACAACGCCGCGAAGAGTATCGCAGCCCGCGGCAATCGAAGGGCGAAGACACGATGTGGACGTTCGAGCCGCACGTCGCGGAAAAAATACTCCGCGAAATGCTTGCCGAGACGAAGGCGGTGATAGTGCTGGGGGAGCGACTCGATCGCGCGAAGGACGGCCCGGGCGTCACAAAGCATGCCGCGCGGATCGTGTACATAACGATGGAGAGTGGCCGCACGTTCTCCGGCAAACGATTCCTCGATTGCACCTACGAAGGCGATCTGCTTGCCGCGGCGGGCGTATCGTACACCGTCGGTCGCGAGGCCAACGCCACGTACGGCGAAACGCTAAACGGCGTGCAAACTGCCCAGGCGACCAAGCATCAGTTGCAACAGGGCATCGACCCCTACGTCCGCCCGGGCGATAAATCGAGCGGCTTGCTGCCCGGCGTCGACTCGACGGGACCGGGCGAGGAAGGCGCCGCGGACCACCGCGTCCAGGCGTATTGCTTTCGTATGTGCGTAACCGACGACACGGAAAATCGATTACCGTGGACCAAACCCGACGACTACGATCCGCTTCAATTCGAGTTGCTGATGCGAAACTTTGAAGCCGGCGAGTCGCGCGTCCCCTGGTCGCCGACGTTGATGCCCAACCGCAAGACCGATACGAACAACAACTTCGGATTCTCGACCGATTATCTCGGCGCAAGTTACGACTGGCCCAACGGCGATTACGCGACCCGCCAGCGGCTATATCGCGAACACCTCGCGTACCAGCAAGGCCTCATGTGGACGCTGGCTAACGATCTTCGCGTACCGCAGAAGGTGCGCCGCGAGGTGAGTCGCTGGGGCCCCGCCAAGGACGAATTCACCGACAACGGCGGCTGGTCGCATCAGCTTTACGTTCGCGAGGCGCGGCGAATGATCGGCGAGTACGTTATGACACAGCACGATTGCCAGGGCCGCCGCAAGGTCGACGATTCCATCGCTCTGGCCGCATACACAATGGACTCGCACAACGTGCAGCGACATCTCGACGCAAAGGGACACGTCCGCAACGAAGGCGACGTGCAGGTCGGTGGTTTCGGGCCGTATCCGATAGCTTATCGGTCGATCGTTCCGAAAGAGCGAGAATGCGACAATCTGCTTGTGCCGGTCTGCATGTCGGCCTCGCACATCGCATACGGCTCGATTCGCATGGAGCCGGTGTTCATGGTGCTTGGCCAATCGGCGGCAACAGCCGCGTGCCAATCGATCGACGCGGGGGCAAGCGTACAGGACGTCGACGTCGCGGCATTGCAGCGGCGGCTCGGCGACGACGATCAAGTTCTGCGGGCAAGCAAAGATTGAATCGGCGAACGCCCAAGCCCGGCTTGACGTTGTAGCAAAGCCGAGCGGCCACGGGGGCTGCCGGAATTTTTCGCAATACCGATAGATATTGCGCCGGCCAATCTTGTGCGAGCGAAATGGATTTCAAACCCGTCCTACCGCGAAATAGCCCCAAAATCGGCCGCCGACAGCGCGGAACGCCCAATCGCTCAATCACCAGCACCATGCCCATTCGAGGGGGATCGCGCGGCGTACAGTTGAACAGCAGGCCCTCCGATGTGTATTCTAAAGTGCTTGTGCGCGAACCGGTTCCGTCGGTCCGATGTCGGCCTAGTGCCCGACGTCTGCTTTTTGCCGAACGGCCGGCCGCCGCGCGTCGATTCCCTTTAGCCAAGGTCAGCTTACGTGTCCACAGCGACGAAAACTTCGACAGGTGCTCAGCTTACGTGCGGCGCAGACATTCTCGTTCAATCGCTCGTCAACCACGGCGTCGAGGTGATCTTCGCCTATCCCGGCGGCGCGAGCATGCCGCTGCACCAGTCGCTCACCAAGTTCAAGGACCGCCTCCGCACGATCCTCCCTCGCCACGAGCAAGGCGGTGCGTTCGCCGCCCAGGGCTATTCCCGCACGACCGGTCTGCCCGGCGTCTGCATGGCCACCAGCGGTCCCGGCGCGACGAACCTCGTCACGTCCATCGCCGACGCCAAGCTCGATAGCGTCCCGCTCATCGCCATCACCGGCCAGGTGCCCACCCGCGTCATCGGCACCGACGCCTTCCAAGAAACACCCATCGTCGAAGTCTGCCGCGCGATCACCAAGCACCATTACCTCGTCACCGACGTCAACGACATCGC
>JAJDEG010000195.1 GCA_029259895.1 Planctomycetota bacterium | reverse complement strand
GTCGTATTTGTCGAAATTGATACCGTCTTCGAGTTGACCGTCGCTGGCCCAATCGACGTTGAAGCGGTTCGCGAACCCGGTGGGCGCGAGGACCATGTTGAGGAAGTAGCGTTCGCTGTCGCGGACGTCCTCGGCTTGATCGCCATCGACGATCAGCACGCGGACACCGGGGGCGACGCGGCCGGCCAAAAGGCGGTCGTTGTCGAGGCGGAGCAAGTCGGGGCGGTCGATCGAGGCGCGGACGAGGAGATTCATGGTCTTAGGCTCGCCGTCAAGCGCGGCGTCGCCGAGGGGCGCGATATTCACGCGGAACGTGACGGGTTGTTCCTCGCCGGCCTTGATCTCGCCGATTGTGAGACGCTGCGTGCCGGCGTCGCCGGCCGCCAGTTCGACGTCGACATCTTTAGCGTCTTCGCGGCCGGCGTTCTTGACGCTGACGACGACCGTGGCGGGCACGCCGGCGACCCACGTGTTGGGCCGATCGGAATCGTCGAGGACGCGGATGTTCGTGACGATCAGGTTGTCGTCCTTGTCGCTGCCGACGTCGCAAAGTTGGATGCTCAGGGCGTGCGGCGCAAGGCGCTTCTTAATCATTTGGGCCGCGCCGCGGTCGGCGTCGCCGCCGGACTTGGCCGCCCAATCGCGGCTGCGGAAGTCGGACAGGACGTAGACGATGCGGTTGATCTGGTCGGCGTCGGCGCGGAGCAGTTTCTCGACGGCCAACAGCGACCTTTCGAGATCGGCGACGCGGTCGGTCGGTTCGAGCGATTTGACGGTGGCCGACATTTCGGCCGCGCCGTCTTCGCTGGCGTCGCCAGTCGTGCTGCGCATGAAGCGGGCGTTGTAAAGCGGCGTTTCGGGGTTTGACGTGGTGAGGATCGTGATGCGGTCGCCGGGGTTCGATTGCGAAAGCTCTTCGATGAAGGTGGCGAGGCTGTTCTTGGCGGCGTCGAAGACGAGTTGGCGTTCGTCGCCGAGGGCTTGCATGCTGGCCGAATCGTCGAGCAGGAACACGCGCTCGAAGCCGGCCCCTTCGCCGGCGGCTTGGGCGGCCGATTCCGGCTGGAAGAACGGCCGAGCGGCCAGCGCCGCGATGAGCGCGATCGCCAGGCAGCGCAGCAGCAGGATCAATAAGTTTTCGAGACGGACTCGACGGCGGTTCTTGCGCTCGGCTTCGAGCAGGAAGTCCATCGCCGCCCAATCGAGGATGCGAAACTTCCGCTTGCTGAGCAAGTGGATGATGATCGGCGCGGCAACGGCGGCCGCGCCGGCCAACAGCCAGGGATGAACGGCGTTAAGCCCTAACCACGGAAACATGCTATCTCCTCGCGGCGCCGCGGCGGATCCGCGAACGGGCGTTCAAGTAGCTCGACAGCACCACGTCGAGCGGATCTTTGGTGTTGCAGAGCAGGTAGTCGATGCCGTTGGACGCGCAGATCTTGCGGACTTCGTGCTGGAAGCGGTCGACGACTTCCAGGTACGCCTTGCGCAGCGCGCGGGGTTCGGTGTGCAGTTCGATCGGCACTTCGAGACCGCGGAATAGCGTATTGTCCTCGAAGGGAAATGTCAGTTCGTGATCGTGCATGACGTGAAACAGCACGACGTCGTGGCGGCGATGGCGCAATTCTTGTAGCGACTTCTTGAGCGTGCCCAGATCGAGGAACAAGTCGGAAATGATGACGACCATGCCGCGGCGGCGGACTTGCTCGGCGATTTGCCGGAACGGATCGGCGACGTCGCTCTTGTCGTCGGGGACCGTTTGCTCCAACTCGTGCATGACGAGCTTGCGATGCGTCGGATGCGTGCTGGGCGGGAGGTTCTTCTGAATCTTCGTGTTGAACGTCATCAGGCCGACGGCGTCTTGCTGGTGTTGCAGCAAATGCGCCAGACATGCGGCGGCCGTGGCGCCGTAGTCGTACTTGCTCATGCCGTCGCCGCCGCTGTAGGCCATCGACTTGCTGCAATCGAGCACGAGCGTGCAGCGGAGGTTCGTTTCTTCTTCGTATTCCTTGATGTAGAGCCGATCGGTCTTGGACCAGACTTTCCAGTCGAGGTGCTTGATCTCATCCCCAGGGGCGTATTCGCGGTGCGTGGCGAACTCGACCGCAAAGCCGTGGTACGGGCTCTTGTGCATGCCCGTGATGAAACCTTCGACGACGACGCGGGCGCGTACGTCGAGCCGGGCGATCTTGTCGAGCGTGACGGGATCGAAATAGCTGCGGCCGCTAGCAGTAGACATAGGGGCTGGGGACTGGGGGTTTGGGGCTGGGGAGCAGAGGAATTCTTTGGACCGGCTTTCCCCAGTCCCTAGCCCCCGTTCCCAAGCCCCTGTTCTTAGGCGAATGCTTTTTGGAGTTCTGGCGCTACGTCGTCTTGCTCGCCGCGGTTGGGGATTGTCGTTAGCAGGCGATCGACGACGACGTCGGACGTGATGCCTTCGGCTTCGGCGGAGTAGTTGGTGATGATGCGGTGGCGGAGGACCGGGTGGGCCACCGTTTTCACGTCGTCGGTCGTGGCGAAGAAGCGGCCGTCGAGCACGGCGCGGGCCTTGGCGCCGAGGAGCAGGAACTGCACGGCGCGCGGTCCAGCGCCCCAGGAACACCATTCCTTAATGAACGACGGGATGCCGCCTTGATCGAGCCGCGTGGCGCGGACCAGTCGCAGGGCGTAGTGAATGACGTGCGGCGCGACGGGCACGCGGCGGACGATCTGTTGCAGCGATAGGATTTCTTCGGCCGAGAGGACGGCGGAGACTTCCTGATTGAGCACGGCCGTGGTGGTTTCCGCGATGCGATATTCTTCGGCGTAGTTGGGATAGTCGACGAACACCTTGAACATGAAGCGGTCTTGTTGCGCTTCCGGGAGCGGGTAGGTGCCTTCCTGTTCGATGGGGTTCTGCGTGGCGAGCACGAAGAACGGCGCTGGGAGCGGATGCCGCTCGCCACCGATGGTGACCTGCTTCTCTTGCATGGCTTCGAGCAAGGCCGCCTGGGTCTTGGGGGGTGTGCGGTTGATTTCGTCGGCGAGGATGATGTTCGAGAAGACGGGGCCGGCGAGGAACTTGAATTGCCGCGTGCCGCTGGCTTTGTCTTCCTGGATGACTTCCGTGCCGGTGATGTCGGAGGGCATCAAGTCGGGCGTGAACTGAATGCGGCTGAACGACATGTGCATCGAACGGGCGAGCGTGCTGACCATCAGCGTCTTGGCCAGACCGGGGACGCCTTCGAGGAGGCAGTGCCCTTGGGCGAAGATGGCGAGGAGCAATTGATCGATGACCTCTTTCTGGCCGACGATGACCTTGCCCAATTCGGCGCGTAGGGTGGCACTGGCTTGTTTGGTGCGTTCCAGGGCCGCCATGTCGTCGCGAGACAACTCAGGTTGCTGTGTCATTGAGAAGATGAGGGTTCGGGAGGAAAGGAAGTTGGAATAGGAGACGATATGTCCCGCGCGTGTGGGCAGTTGCCGCAGATCAAAATTGCATTGGGGTCGGCAGCGGCGGTCGGTCGGTCGCCGCTGGTCTGTTGCTCTTCGTGCGGGGAAAGTTCAAGGAGACGTCAGCCGACGAACGGGGCGCGGCTCAATCGTGGGGACGTAATTACCGCTGGAAAATCGGCAGATTGGCGTAGGGGAGTTGTAAGACAAGCAGCCCGATGGCGGTGCCGTAGGTGTCGCCGACGCCGTCGCCGTGCCACGCGCCGGCTTCAGTTTGCGTGCGGAGCAGGTCGTCCCGGGTGCGGGGGAAATACATTTTCCAGTTTTCGTCGCCGCTGAGGTACATCGCCTGGGAGAGGTACAGCATGGCGTAGAATTTGTGTCCGTGATCGAACAGGCCCGGATTGCTCTTTACTTGCTTGACGCAGTATTCGAGGCACTTATGGGCGACTTCGTTTTCGTATTGGCCGGCGCTGTACATGACGGCGACGGCGGCGGCGGTGATGGGCGGCTGGGTGCCGCCTTGGCCGACGCGATAGGAAATGCCGCCGTCGGACTGCTGACTCATTTTGATGTAGTTGCAGGCGCGGTCGATGATCGTCTTGGGCACCTTGATGCCGGCGTTACGGCAGGAGCGCAGGCCTTGGATTTGCGTGACCGTGACGGAACCTTCGTCGCTGTTCGAGTTCGGTGTGTAGAGCCAGCCGCCGGCGGCCGATTGGCTGCCGCCGGTCAGCTTGATTGCGCGCTCGAGGACGAGGCGGATGGTGTTTTGCCGCGATTTGTCCTGCTCCATGCCGTATGCCTCGCCGAGCGCGAGCATGGCGAATCCGTGGCCATGCATGCAGCTTTGTTCGATGCTCAAATCGGCGATGACGCCGGTTGAGCGATTCGCGTTGGCGGTGTTGACGAGATGATCGATGGCGAGGCGGACGTTGCGGGCGTACTCGCCTTCGACGGGCGTATTGCCGCCGGCCATGAGGGCCAAGGAGGCCAGTGCGGTCATGGCCGTGGGATAGCCGCCGCCCCAGCCGGCCGTTCGCCAAGAACCGTCGCGGCCCTGGGTGCGAGCGAGGTAGCGATGGGCGCGCTTGATGGCAGTTTCCGTTTGCTCGGTAATCATGTCGGGGCGTTCGGGTTCGGCCTTTTGCGCCCAAACGAGCGGCGTCCCACCGGGCATTCCGAGCGCTGCGGCGGCCGCACCCATTCCGAGGGCGAGCGCGCGGCGGCGCGAGACGACGGGTCCGCGGCTGAAAACGGCCTTGCCTAATGCATCGTAATGTGGCTGAAGCGATGTCATCCCGCTCTCCGTGCGCTTGAAGGAAGCGAAATCCCTGGCGAGCCGCCGATGAGCTTCCGCGCTATTCGTGCGGACCGCGCGACGGCAATTTTCCCTGCTCGTGTATCTTGCTCGGCTGCTACGATCGTTACAACCCACGCAGCTGGCCGAGTGCCCTGCGGCGGTCGATCTGTCATTATACGACGGCCCGTGCGAAAACCCAGCCAGCAGGGGACGCGTTCAGTGAGTTCAGACGGCGGCCCGTAAACCGGGCCGGCCGAGCGATTTCCGCGGCACCGTCGTCGCTTCATCGATCCATCCGGTCAGCGGTTTGAGGCAGACGCCGAAACGTTGGTCGCCGTAGCTGGGCGAAAAGTTCGACGGAGTTGGACGGCAAATTTGATCCGCGGTGGGGAATCGACTGCCGCAAGCCGCGGATTTCTTCACTTTGCAGGCGTTTCGGCGACCATGATCTCGCAGAGCGAGCCGAGCTTTTCGCCGGCCATTTTTGCCCCATCCTCGCTGCGGGCGATGGGAATGTTGTTGACGAACATCGCGAAGGCCAGTTGGCGGCCGTTTGCCGCGGTAGCGTAGCCGGCCAGTGCTTTGCTGGTGAGGATGAAGCGGCCGTTGCCGGCGTTCGCCCAGAGGAGGGTGCCGGTCTTGGCAAAGACTTTGCCTTTGGCGGGACTGTCGGCGGGCACAACGCGGGCCAGGGTGCCGTCGACGCCGAGCACGGGAAGACCGTCGCGATAGGCGTCGAACGCTTTGTGGGTGCTCATGTAGCGGAGGAGTTGGACCGTGGCGCGAGGGCTGATGTAATCTGCCCGCGAACCGCCGGCGGCTCCGCCGAAGGAGATTCCGTCTAGGTCGCAGCCCGCACGGTGGAAGAAATCGTGCTGACGGCGCATGCCGGCCCAATGCGTGCGCTGGCCGTGTTTGGCCGCGATGAGCAGCGGAAGCGTGCTGGCGTGAAGGTTGTGGCTGACCTTGAGGATCAGCTTTGCGTTTTCGGCGAACGGCGGCGATTCGAGCAGCGCGACGCGGCGGGCCGACGGATAGTCGCTTGCGCTCGGGAGGGCTTCGGCTCGGTTCTTCGACAATGGCGAAGCATCGATCTGCACGCCGGCGCGGCGGAGGGCTTCGATCAACAGCGCACGGGCGAACGTCGCAGGGTCGGCGACGTCGGCGGTCCGAACGAGCGGCTTGCGACCGGCGGCGATCTGGCCGCGGACGACGAAGGAATTGTCGGCCGGCGAGGAAACGGTAATGTTCGTGTCTTCGCGGTCGGCGACGGTCTGCACGCGAATGTCGATCCGCAGGGCGGCGGACTGGGGTCGCCAAGTGACGTTGGCTGCTTGGCCGGTTGCGGTCGGAGCGATGACGAAATCGATGAGGTTGTCGTTGACCAGGATCGGTGTGACGCGGCTCGGGCCGCTGCCGGAGCTTTCGGCTTCTTCAAACAGGCGGTCGTCGATGAGGACGTCGCCGGAAATTTGCTTTACGCCCGCGGCGGCGACTTGTTTGGCCAAAGCGTCGAGTCCGGCGAGCGGATCGGGTTCGGTCAATTCGGCCGTCGAGGCGAATTGCGCGTAAATGTGATCGGAGTCGGAGATGGCGATGTGGCCGTCGTCGTTCGTGCGACCGCCGAGGGTGAGGTCACCGCTGGCGACGAGGACCAGATCGCCGGTGAGGCGGCCGTCGTCGATCTTGCCGATCGCGTAGATCGGCGTTTGAAAGCGGTAATCTGCCCCCAGGGCGTCGAGCGCGGCGGCGGTCGAATAGAGCTTCGTCGTCGAGGCGGGCGCGAACATCTTGTCGGCTTGATGCTCGAACAGCGCGTCGCCGGACTCGCGGTCGACGATCAGTAGGCCCCAGTGTGCCTGCTTGAAGCGTTCGTCGTCGAGCGCGGCCGTTAGCCTGCCGGAGAGTTGGCCGACTATTGTGCTGGGCGACGATTCGGCCGCTTGCGCCGGGAACTGTTGGACGAGCAGCAGTAAGAATACGATCTCGCGATACAGGTTTAGTCGCATGAGGGCGGCTCGAGGCAGGGGGTTTATTGGTGAGAAGCGGCAATTGAATTTCACCACACTGAACACCGGCGGCGAGAAATGCAAGGCGCGGCGTGGAGGAACGGGCGGTGACGGCGTTCGACGGCTCGTGCAAAACGAGCGCAAGAAAAAACGTCGCGCCCCTGATTGATTGGGGGCGCGACGCTGGGCTGGCAATTAGGAACGACGGCGACGCGTCGTCTTTCAGGGTGATTCGGCTATCGTCGCAGCGGATTGGCCGCGGTCGAACCGCCGAACTTTGTGACGACGTTCGGATCGCGCAGCGGCGACTCGCCGCGTGTGCCCCAGCGGGCTCGCAGCGGATTGCTGCCGTCGGCGTCTTGCTCGGCTGCGTTGTCCGTTTTCCTTGGTCGCGAAGATTCGATTGGCGGCGATGATTCGTTTGCTACCGATGTCTCGCCGATCAAGCGCAAGGCGGCCACATCGGATGCGGCAACGACGCGGCTGGCGTCGTGCGGAGCTTCGTCATAGCTCGATCGGATCGCAGCGGGTGCCGCTGGAGCTTCGTCGAGGAATCCGTACGTTCCGAGCGGCTCGTCCAGAGGCGGGATGAGGATTGACGTCTCGCGTCGGCGGTCGTCGTCCTGGATAGGATCGTCTTGGAACGGATCGGGTTTGTCGGTGCGCGGCGGCATGGGGAGTTGTTCGCCGCCAGCAGGTCGCGGATGGTCGGTCGGCGATTCGTTGCCGGTGGCCGGCTTGACGGGCGGGACATCGCCCATGTCTTCGGGCAGCAACGGCGGGCGGGGCGCATTGTCGAGGTCTTCCTGAGCCGGCGGCGGTTCGACTTGCGTGGGAAGCTCGATTGGATCTCGCTGGAGGCTGGCGGCGGAAACGGCGAGCGGCTTGGGCCAGGTTCGCCACTGCGTCTGGTAGTGGCCGTAGGTTGTGGCGTTCGGGCGGCAAACGCCGTCAACGGTGTAGCGGCAGTCGAGGCAAGCACGAGGCGGCGCGCCGGCAACCGTGGCCGCGCCGGCGGCGAGCGCGGCCGACGCAGCTAACGCCGCCGGCCAGCGACGAAGTTTGTGCCAATTGGAATTGCTCGGTTTGGTCGTCATGATTCTCCCCCGGGACGATTCGTGAGTCTGATGCTTTGCGATCGTCGTAGATTTGATGTTTGAATACGTTGTTCGACGCTACTTCATGCGGCCGTCACATCTTGAAATTCGTGGCGGCCCCGAGCAGTCAAGTTGCTAAAACCCTTGGTTGAAACCTCTGGGGAATCGCTGCATTTGTTGGATCGTTTGGGCGCCTAGGGCGCTGAAGCCTAGTAGGCGTTCAAACGGCCGCAGCATTTTTTCTAGCGTCGAGTCGAGCGCCACAAACCGGTCTTCGCTGATGAAGATACGGTCGCCCGGCAGCACCTGATAATTCGTCGCCGTCGAGCCGCCGCGGGTGATGTCGCGCCAGTTGATCGGCAGCACCTGATCGCAGTCGACGCCAGCCGGAGATGGGCGGGCGATCCAGATGGTTTTGCTCGATAGGGCCGTCAGGCCGCCGACGTGGCTGATCGCGTCGAGCACCGTTTCGTTGCCCGTCACCGGCAGCCGCGTGACGCGGTCGCCTTGGCCGGCCCCTTCGACGATCACGTAGTACGTCTTGCTGTTGTAG
>JAJDEG010000194.1 GCA_029259895.1 Planctomycetota bacterium | reverse complement strand
ACCTGCTCCGCGGTGATGGCGTAAAGCCCGCCATCGGCCGTTTGAAGCAGCAGGCTCTTGTCGGCCGCTTCGACGACCACCCGGCCTTCCACCCGCGTTGCTTCGGCATCGCCCTCGCGACGGAACTCCACCTGCTCGACGGCACGGGCACTCGACACCAACAGCAGAATCGACGCAGCAATGGCACCAGCGCGAAATGGCAAGTTCGGTACGGTCATGACTTAACGATAGCACGAGGCCTCCCAACCCACCAAGACAAGAGGTGAACCGAAAGCGGCAAATGGTCGATTGAAAATCAGTGCTTCGTCGCTTCCTTGGCGTAATTTGCCGCTCGCCCGACTTCGTTTCGATCCCCATTTCGCCCCACAATTTGGACTAAACGCCAGCCGCTCCTGGCCGTCGTCGTTCCACCCGATCGGAGGCTATTCGCCGTCGATATGGCAGTCGTCATAACCGCCACCGCCCTTTACGTATCGCCATAAATGCCGATAATTTAGCGCCGTATGTTTAGGGAGCCTCTGCGAAGCGCGACCCACCATTGTGAGGAGAGTGCATGACGTATGTCGAAGCGAACAAGACGGCGGCCACCGGGCCGGACGTCGATCCTGTGGAAACGTCGGAGTGGCTGGAATCGCTCGACTACGTAATGAAAGCCCGCGGTGCTCAACGGGTCGGATATCTGCTTAGCCAATTGACGGAAAAAGCCCTCCGCGAAGGGGTCGATCTGCCGTTCTCGGCCAACACGCCCTACATCAACACGATCGATTTAGCCGAGCAGCCGATCTATCCCGGCAACCGCGAGATCGAACGCCGTATCAAGAGCATCATCCGCTGGAACGCGATGGCGATGGTCGTCCGCGCCAATCGCGGCACCCACGGCATCGGCGGACACATCAGCACGTTCGCTTCGGCCGCCACGTTGTTTGAAGTCGGCTGCAACCACTTCTTTCGCGGCAAGGGCGAGAGCGGCTACGACGGCGATCAGCTCTATTTTCAAGGCCACGCCTCGCCCGGCGTCTACTCGCGAGCGTTCGTCGAAGGCCGGCTCAGCGAGCAGCAACTAAACAACTTCCGCCGCGAGCTTCAGCCCGGCGGCGGACTGTCCAGCTACCCGCATCCGTGGCTGATGCCCGATTTCTGGGAATTCCCCACCGTCTCGATGGGCCTCGCGCCGCTCATGGCGATCTATCAAGCACGGTTCAATCGGTATCTACAGAACCGCGGCATCAAAGAAACGAATCACCAGCACGTCTGGGCGTTCCTCGGCGACGGCGAATGCGACGAGCCAGAAACGCTCGGCGCGATCACCCTCGCATCGCGCGAAAAGCTCGACAACCTCATTTTCGTCATCAACTGCAACTTGCAGCGGCTCGATGGTCCCGTGCGCGGAAACGGCAAGATCATTCAAGAACTAGAAGCCATCTTTCGCGGCGCGGGTTGGAACGTCCTCAAAGTCGTCTGGGGTGGCGATTGGGATCCGCTGCTGGCCGCCGATCAAGACGGTGCGCTCGTCCGTCGCATGGGTGAAGTCGTCGATGGCGAATTCCAGAAGTATTCCGTTTCCGATGGAGCCTACATTCGCGAGAACTTCTTCGGCCGCGACCCCGCGGTTGCCAAGCTCGTAGCCCATCTTTCCGACGAGAAACTGCAAAAGCTCAAGCGCGGTGGCCACGATCCGGATAAAGTCTTCGCCGCGTACAAGGCCGCCATCGATTGCCAGGGGCGACCGACCGTGATCTTGGCCAAGACGATCAAGGGCTACGGCCTCGGCGAAGCCGGCGAAGGCCGCAACAAGACGCACCAACAAAAAGAACTCGACGAAAAAGAACTCCGCGAGTTCCGCAGCCGCTTCGGCATCCCGATTTCCGACGAGGACGTGGCAAAAGCCCCGTTTTATTGCCCGCCGGAAGGAAGCGAGGAGATGAACTATCTCCAATCGCGGCGTGCTGCGCTCGGCGGCCCCGTTCCCGTCCGCGGCAAGCCAGTTGTGATGGAAACCGTGCCGACGCTCGACGACTATCGCGATTTTCTGGCCAAGAGCTATGTCGGCAAGGAAATGTCGACCACGATGGGCTTCGTTCGGCTCCTCGCGCAACTCCTCAAGGATAAGCAGATCGGCCGACAGATCGTGCCCATCGTCCCCGACGAATCGCGCACCTTCGGCATGGAGGGCATGTTCCGCACCGCCGGAATCTACGCCAGCACGGGCCAGCTCTACGAACCCGTCGATTCCGACCAGATCATGTACTACAAGGAAGCCAAGGACGGGCAGATTCTCGAAGAAGGCATCACCGAGGCCGGCTCGATGGCCTCGTTCATCGCCGCCGGAACCGCGCACACCACCCACGGCGTGCCGATGATCCCGTTCTTCATTTACTACTCGATGTTCGGCTTCCAGCGCATCGGAGATCTCATCTGGTGTGCCTCCGACGCACGCGCACGCGGATTCATGCTCGGCGGCACGGCCGGAAGAACCACCCTCAACGGCGAAGGTCTCCAACATCAGGACGGACATAGCCTGCTCAACGCGATCGCGTTTCCGACGGTGCGCGCTTACGATCCCACATTCGCCTACGAAACCGCCGTGATCGTGTTCGACGGCATTCGCCGCATGTACCGCGACAATGAGGACGCGATCTATTACATCGCCCTCGAAAACGAAAACTACGAAATGCCCGCCATGCCCGAGGGCGTCGAAGACGACATCATCAAAGGCATGTACCGCTTCTCAACGAAAGAAGCGGGCAAAGATCGTCCGCACGTCCAGCTCTTCGGTGCCGGAGCGATCCTCCGCAGCGTGCTCAAGGCGCAAGACTTGCTCCTCAACAAATACGGCGTGTCCAGCTCCGTCTGGAGCGTCACGAGTTGGACCCAACTGCGCCGCGACGCGCACGCCGCGGAACGTTGGAACATGCTCCACCCCGACCAGCCGCGTAGAACGAGCTTTGTCGAAGACAAGCTCAACGGCGTCACCGGACCCTGCATCGCCGCCTCCGACTACGTTCGCGCCGTGCCCGAACAGATCAGCCCCTGGGTCCCCGGCGGGCTATTCGCCCTCGGAACCGACGGCCTCGGCCGCAGCGAAACGCGTGCGGCCCTGCGGCGGCACTTCGAGGTCGACGCCGAATGCGTCACCGTCGCGGCCCTGTATCAACTCGCTCGCCGCGGCGACATTCCAGCCGGTGACGTCGCCAAGGCCATCAACGAGTTGGGCGTCAATCCAGAAAAAATCGATCCATACTTCGCCTAACGTCGCGCAACGAAA
>JAJDEG010000193.1 GCA_029259895.1 Planctomycetota bacterium | reverse complement strand
GGCGTCGACCAGTTTTACCCGGCTGCTCTCGTATACGCAGTCGAATTCAAATCACAACGCCGGCTGGATGGCGTTCAATCCGGCGATTACGCCCGAGACGCAGCAGTATCTTTACATCGCGTCGGGCGACGGCGGCGGCGGCGGCGACTCGGGCGCGGGCCACACCGAGCCGGGTGGAAACGCCCAAGACCTTTCGAACAACCTGCTGGGCAAGATGCTGAGGATCGACGTCAACGGCGACGACTTTCCCGCCGACGCGAATCGAAATTACGCGATTCCGCCGACGAACCCATTCGTCGGTATCAACGGCGACGACGAAATCTGGTCCTACGGACTGCGCAACCCTTGGCGAAACAGCTTCGACCGCACGACCGGCGACTTGTGGATCGCCGACGTGGGGCAGGGCAATCGCGAAGAAGTCAATTTCCAACCGGCCGCGTCCGCTGGCGGCGAGCACTATGGCTGGCGCGTGATGGAAGGGACGCGCTGCAACAACACCGGCGGTCCGTTGCCGTGCAACGACCCGAGCTACACGCCGCCCATTCACGAATACAACCACGACGCCAGCGGCGGCTTTTCGATTACCGGTGGCTACATGTATCGCGGCCCGATCGAGGAACTCCAAGGGCAGTATTTCTTCGCCGACTACGTGAGCAGCAACATTTGGGCGTTCAAGTACGACGGCGTGAACAAGACCGACTTCGCCCAATGGAATTCGCGGCTGATTACCGACGCCGGGTCGATTGCGGGACTTTCGTCCTTCGGCGAGGACAACGCCGGCAACGTCTACCTCGTCTCGCTCAGCGGTGAGATCCACCGTATGAAGAGCGTCGTCGAAATCTCGCAACTCGTCGAAACGGGCGCGGAGTGGAAATATCTGGCCGACGGCTCGAACCAAATGACCGCCTGGCGTGCCGCCGATTTTGACGACGCGGCTTGGCCGTCGGGACCGTCGCAACTCGGCTACGGCGATGGCGACGAGGCGACGGACGTGCCGTGCGGGCCAAGCGCACCGGCATGCAACTCCGGGAATTTCATTACAACGTATTTTCGCCACGAGTTTTCCAACGACCTCGATCCTTCGCTGGTGCTCTCCGCGACGCTCGAAGTCGTCCGCGACGATGCCGTGGCGGTTTATCTGAACGGACAGGAGGTACACCGCAGTTCCAATCTCATCGCAAACGCAGCCTTCAACACACCGGCCAATCCGGGTTCGTCGGACAATGCCGTGGATGTCGTGACGCTCGATCCGTCTTCGTTGTTGCGCGGCCTCAACGTGTTCGCTGCGGAGATTCATAATTCATCGGCGACCAGCAGCGACATCAGTTTCGACCTGCGGTTGTCGACGATCCTTCGCACCCCGATGCCGGGCGATACGAACTTCGACGGCGTGGTCGACAGGGCGGATGCGGCGACGCTGGCCGCGAACTATGGACTCGCCACCGGCGCGATGTGGATCCAGGGCGACTTCAACGCCGACGGGGCCGTTACGCTGGCCGACGCGGCGATCTTGCAAGGGAATTTCAGGATGCCCGTCGCTGCATCGGCCGCGGCGTCCGTACCGGAACCGGCGTCGCTCGTCGCGGCTCTGCTCGGCGTTTGCTGCGCGATTCCGGGTGGATTGCGACGAATGATTCCGCGGCGATAGATTCCCGCTTGGGTATGACGCGGCGAAGCATGCTACTTCGGCCGCACCGCGCGAATCACGAGCAACGCGACGCCGACGAGGACCAGCATCACCGTCGCGGCCGCCGCGAATTTGGTCGCATATCGAGCGCGGCGGTCGTCGTCGGAGCCGAACAGACCGTCGTCGCTGACATAGCGGCTCCCTTCATCGTCGGTCAGTGAGACGTGCTTGTAGGCCGCGGCCGCCACGCCGCCGGGCCGTGCGTCGTACGGAACGA
Organism: Planctomycetota bacterium; assembly: GCA_029259895.1. Lineage (GTDB taxonomy): Bacteria > Planctomycetota > Planctomycetia > Pirellulales > PLA5 > PLA5. Next base: position 14,361 of record JAJDEG010000193.1, on the reverse strand, counting down.
AGTTTCCTCGATATGCCGGGAACAACCACAGATCGTCGGCCCAATCGCGAACGTCGACCGGTCGCAGGCCGTGGGCTTGAATGTTCGTTAGATAGAATCGGTCGCCGGGATATCGCGCTTGAAAGAACTTGGCCACGGTCGGAACGCGGTGGGCCAGATCGCGAAGCAGCGGATCGGTCTCGGGCGCGCTCCACGCCTTGCCGCCGTCGGCATCGCACTTGGGCGAGTCCCAATCGCGATAGTTCAGACGCATACCGCGATGCGCGAATGCGAACGGACCGTTCTCGCGATTGATCCAATAGCGATAGAACACGTACAGATTGACGTCGAACGGCTCGCTTTGCAGGCCGGTCATCCGCATCGGGAAGTAGATCCCGTCGCGGCCGCCGGTCTTGAACGTGAACCGCAGCGGATGCAAGTCGACTACTTTCCGCTCGGCCAATTCCTTCGCCGCCACTTTGACGCACGCGAACACGTAGCCCTTGGTGCGATAAAACTCGATCACGTCTTCGCCGGCGTCGTCGTTGTCGCCGAGCCGCTGATAGCCTTCTGCTTCGAGCCAGGCGTTGAGCTTGCCCGGTTCGTTTTCCTTGACGACGGCGACGTCGTAGCTGCCGACGATCTTGCGCGACAACACTTCGACCGGCGTCGCCTCGTTGGCTTTCGGTGCCGCCGCGCCCGTGCCTTCCGATTTACCGTCGTGACCGGATCGGCGGTTGCGGGCTTCGACGTAGTCGAACAATTCCTTGAACAGCGCGGCGTCTTCCGGCTTCGTTTCCGGCTCGTTGGGCAATGGAATGATCCAGGCGAAATTCTCCGCCTCGCCCGCGACGGTGATCTTGAGAATCAGATCCTCGACGGCCTCGCCCGGCTCGTCCGAGCCATGAAACACGATAATTGCTTCCTGCGACTTTTCTTCGAGCGAGCCTTCGTAGTTCCGCGGGCGAACGACTTTGCCATCCGCGAGCGCCGGCGTCGCCGTGGCGAACATGGCCGCGGAGAGAACGGCCGCGGCGAGCATCACAGGCAGGCAATTCGCCGGCAATCCAAACCGCTGAATCGCCCAACATCGTCGTACGAATGCATTCACGGTCGACGCCTCTTCAATTGGGGTGAAATTGCATCCTAACGCTCGACGAAGCCTCGACGCAAGCCGCCGAACTCAATCGAGCGAATAGGCCGCCCGTTTCGTCGCTTCTCTGTCCCCCGATCGCCATAGGGCCTATGATAACGGCCGACGTCGCAAGAAAAACGCACGCTCGAAGGACACCACAACAATGACGCAACCGGCAAGCAATCCGGGTACGCCCAAGGCCTCACCGAACGTCCCGCGCTTCGCCGCCGCGCTGTCTCGCGCGGCCGATACGGCACAGGCGGTGCAGGAAGTTTGCGACGCGATTCTCTCGTCGCGCGCCGCCGAAGCCAAGGGGCGCGGCCCGGCCAATGCCACCATGCCGCCGACGTTGGTGCTGGCGTTCCTTTCGCCGCACCACGCCGCCAAAACCGCTGTGGTCGCCGGCGGCATCTGCGACCGGCTGCAAACCGACGCGCTGATCGGCTGCTCCGGCGAATCGATCGCTTGCGGCGGAGAGGAAATCGAGGACGGTCCGGCGCTGGCGGTGTGGACGGCCGATTTGCCGGGGGCCGACGTTCAATTGATGCAACTCGATTACGCCCGCGCGGCAGATGGCGGTTCGTTCGTCGGTTGGCCCGACGCGCTGGTCGACGCGTGGCCGAAAGAGGCGTCGTTGTTGCTACTGGCCGAGCCGTTCAGCTTTCCCACCGACGTGCTGTTGGAATCGATCAGCGACGAGCACCCCGGCGTGAACGTGATTGGCGGCATGGCCGGCGGCGGTCATGGGCCGGGTGAGAATCGTTTGATATTCGGCCGCGGCGAGTTGCGACAAGGCGCGGTCGCGGCCATGCTTTCCGGTTCCGTGCGCGTGCGGCCGGTCGTTTCGCAAGGCTGCCGCCCGATCGGCAAACCGTACGTCATCACCAAGGCCGAGCGGAACATGGTATTCGAGTTGGGCGGACAACCGCCACTTGTGTTGCTCAAGGAACTGTTCGCGACGCTCAGTCCCGACGATCAACGCATGATGCAGTCTGGCCTGCATCTGGGCCGCGTGACGAACGAGTATCAGGAAGATTTTCGTCGCGGCGACTTTTTGGTCCGCAACGTGATCGGCGTCGACGGCGAGACGGGCGCGATCGCAATCGGCGACTACGTGCGGACGGGGCAGACCGTTCAGTTTCACCTCCGCGATGCCGCTTCGGCCGACGAGGACTTGCGCGAATTGCTTGCCGCGGTCAAGGATGACGGCCGCGCCGCCGCGGCGCTGATGTTCACGTGCAACGGCCGCGGAACGCGGCTATTCGACGGCCCGCACCACGATGCGGGCACCGTTCGCGATTTGCTTGGCGAGATTCCGCTGGCTGGATTCTTCGCCCAAGGCGAAGTCGGTCCTATCGGTGGGCGAAACTTCGTTCACGGATTCACGGCCAGCCTGGCCGTGTTCGAGTCGGCCGACTGATCGGCGCGGCCGTCCCAATTAGATCGGTCGTATCGGTCGCGATACGTCTATGTCGAACGCGGTTGGTCCGTGGGTAAGGATATCAAACGCGCAGGCGCCCAGACGCGGCGAACGATGCCGTATCGTTCTTCGCGTCCCGCGCGAATTCCTTCTCCGAGTCTCCGCGCCTCGGTGTTTCTCCTGAATTAACCGACCCGAATTGGCGCGACGCCTGCGACGGGAAGGTAAGTTTTCTCGTAATCCTACAACTCCAGTCGCGCGAGCCGAGTACCATGTCCGTCGCCGTTCTCCACGAACCCGAAAAGCAAAAGTCCGCCCCGAGTCCCGAGTCCCCAGCCCCTAGCCCCGGCTCCACCCGCGTGCTGCACATCATCAACGGTGACCATTACGCGGGCGCCGAGCGCGTGCAGGATCTTCTCGCATTGCGGTTGCCCGAACAGGGCTATCAGGCGTCGTTTGCGTTGCTCAAAGGCGGAGCGTTCGCCGAAGCTCGCATGGCGAAATCGGCCACGCTATACGACACGCCGATGCGGGGCCGCTTCGACCTGCGCCAGATTCGCCACATCGCGGATATCGTTCGACGCGAGGACTTCGCTCTCGTCCACGCCCACACGGCCCGCAGCGCGCTCGTCGGCCGACTGGCCGCGTCGATGGCCGGCGTGCCAATGGTGTATCACGTCCACAGTCCGACGATGTTCAATACGACGAACCGACTGACGAACATCGTCAATACGATCGTCGAACGTGCGAGCCTCATCGGCGTACCGAGAATGATTACCGTTTCGCACAGTCTGGCCGCGCACATGCGCAAGCTGGGCATCGCGTCGCGACGTCTGACCGTCGTTCACAATGGTGTACCCGGCCCTGCGGATGTTGAAGATCGCGTGCCGCCGTCGACGGAATGGACCCTCGGCGTCGTGGCCCTCTTCCGGCCGCGCAAGGGCCTGGAAGTCTTGCTCGACGCCATCGGACTGCTCCGCTCGCACGATTGCGACATTCGTTTGCGTGCGGTCGGCAAGTTCGAAACACCGGAATACGAGGCCCAGATCAAGGATCGCGCCCAACGCCTCGAAATCGCCGACGCCATCGACTGGACCGGCTTCACGCGCGACGTGCCCGCCGAGTTGCGAAGGATGGACTTGTTCGTCCTGCCGAGTTTGTTCGGCGAAGGCCTGCCGATGGTCGTCCTCGAAGCGATGGCTCACGGCGTACCGGTCGTCGGCACGCGCGTCGAGGGCGTGCCCGAAGCGGTGCGCGACGGCGTCGAAGGCGTACTAGCAAGACCCGACGACGCCGTCGACCTGGCCAGGGCAATTCGCCAATTCCTCGACGGCAACGTCGATTGGCAAGCCATTCGCCACGCCGCTATCGATCGGCATCGCGGCGATTTTTCCGACACCGCGATGGCCGCCGGAGTGGCGGGCGTCTATCGCGCAGTGCTCGCCCGTCGTGTCTAGTCCGACCGCAATCAATCGGCGAGCGACAGCATCGCTCGACTTCGATTGACTTTTCATCGACCGGCGATTAGCGTGTCGTTCGTGCGACGCTGGCAACCGTTTCTCGGCGAACGCCAGCTACGGTCGCGTCTTTGTTGTCGTCGTGCCACATCGATGTTCTCCCCACCGAACTGCCTGTCGGGGCGCGTTCATGCCCATGGTTTTCACGTCCGTCGTCCACCGGATTGATAGCGCGAACGGCCTGATTCCGCCGATCGGAATCTTGTTTTCATGGGTCGTGGCGATTGCATTGCCCAGCGCCAACATTCTTCGAGCGGAGCCAACCACTTTTGCCGTCATCGGCGACTACGGCACCGACACCGAGTCGAGCCTTCGCGTCGCAGCGCTGGTCGATTCCTGGAATCCGGCGTTCGTCCTCACCGTTGGAGACAACACCTACGGCGACCAGAATATCAACGTCGACGATTGGGAACGCCGCGTTGGTCAGTATTACGGGCAGTTCATCCTCGGCCGCGGCGACAATCGCTATCCCAACCAAACGAGCGCGACACAGCGGTTCTTTCCCAGCGTCGGCAACCACGACGTCATCGACCCGCTGCCGATCAGTGCCGAGCCACCGCCCGGCCCGCCATTCTTTACCGGGACATTCGGTGCCATTCGGCCCGGCTACCTCGACTACTTCCACACCGACCCGGCAAAGCCCGCTGGGCGCTTGCCGGCCGGAAACCACGAGCCGCGGGCGAGCTATTACGATTTTCGGATGGGCGCAGCCCATTTCTTCGCGCTCGATTCCGAATCGGCATTCGTCGACGTCGACTCGGCCGAGCAACAGGCCCAGTGGCTGCAATCCGTCGCCACCGCCTCCGATGCGCCGTGGAAGTTCGTCTATTTCCACCATCCGCCCTATTCGTCCGGCTCGCACGGCGATCAAGAATTCATGCAATGGCCCTTTGCCCAGTGGGGCATTTCCGCCGTGTTGACCGGACACGACCACACCTACGAACGCGCGTTGCGTGGAGGAATACCCTTCTTCGTCAACGGCCTCGGCGGGCAAGGTACGTATCCGTTCGGCGTTCTCACCGACGGCAGTGCGGCGCGCTACAACGAACATCACGGCGCGATGCGGATCACTTTCGACGAGGGGACCGCGGTGTTCGAGTTCGTCGCCGCCGTTCCGGGCGAAACGGTTTTGTTCACGCCCGTCGTAATCGACACGTTTGAAATGAGGATTGCCGTACCCGAGCCGTCCGCTCATTTGCTGTGCGTCGTGGCGGCATCACTCCTGTGGCAGCGGCTGTTTCGCCGCACCGCCGTCGGTTAGAATTGAGACCGGTCGCCGCGAGCATCCGCCGCCGCGGACCTTGCCCTTCTGCATGAGGAACCGCACCATGTCCAACTTGCTCATCCGCGCTGCCCTGTTCGCTATTCTTTCGGCCGTAGCGTCCCTCTGCATGTTCGCCGACGACACTGCTGGAGGCGACGCGGCTGCCGACGACGGGGCCAAGGTCTCCTACCGCGACGATTTCGAGAAGGGAGCCGACAACTGGGAGCCGATGGACAAGTCGATCTGGACGCTGCGGCAGAACGACGAAGGGTACGTGTTCAGCCAGCATAAGAAGGCGTCGAAGTACAAGCCGCCGGTTCGCAGCCCCGTGAATATCGCGCTGCTCAAAGGCAACGACGTCGGCGACTTCACGCTGACTGCCAAGGTACTCAGCACGCACGAAGACTACGGCCACCGCGACGCCGTGCTCGTGTTCGGCTATCGGGACGCCTCGCACTTTTACTACGTCCACCTGGGCAAGAAGACCGACGACCACGCCAACCAGATTTTCATCGTCGACGGCAAACCGCGGACGAAGATCTCGACGAAGACCACCGAAGGCACGCCCTGGGACGAGAAGTGGCACAACGTCAAGATCGTCCGCCGCACGGGCGATGGCACAATCGAGGTCTACTTCGACGACATGAAAACGCCGGCCATGACCGCCAGCGACAAGACGTTCGCCCACGGTCGCATTGGCATCGGCACATTCGACGACACCAGCGACTGGGACGACATCGTTCTCGAAGGCAAAGCGGCTAAGTAAAGCCGCTGCTACTGATCCCAACCCTCTGACCCCCGACCCCTGCTCCATGTCTCCCGAAGCCAAACTCGCCGAACTCGGCATCGAACTTCCGACGCCCGGCAAACCGGCCGGCGTTTACACGCCGTTGGTCATCGTCGGCAATCTTGCCTACACGTCGGGTCACTTGCCGATACGACCGGACGGCACGCGCGTCGAGGGCAAGCTTGGCGACGACCTGTCGGTCGAACAAGGCTACGAAGCGGCGCGGCTCACCGCGCTGGGAATTCTCGCTACGCTGAAATCCGCGCTCGGCAGCCTCGATCGGGTCAAGCGGCTCGTCAAAGCGATGGGGCTGGTCAACGCCACGACCGATTTCACGCAGCATCCGGCCGTCATCAACGGTTTCAGTGAATTGATCGCCGAAGTGTTCGGCCGCGAACGCGGCATCGGTGTCCGCAGTGCGTTTGGGGCCGGGTCGCTGCCGCTGGGCGTGGCCGTCGAAATCGAGGCCGTGTTCGAGATCGAGTGAACCGCCACGGGCGTAAAACTCACGGCGCACTACTCACTTTGGACGCTCACTTTGGCTTGACGCCCGGTCGCGGATGTGAGTGTGTCGGCAACAGCGGCGTCGAACTCTCACTCTGCTTCCGCCGTCGGCCGCTGCTTGACGTTCGCTGCGACTTTGCAACGCCAACGCCCGGCTTCGGCCAGCGGAAGCCGCGCATTTCGGGGCCGGGCCATAGCGTCGCCACGATCTTGAAGCACTCCCGCGCGTCGCCGAACGGCTCCGTGAGGCTGAGCGTCACGACCGGATCGCGGCCGCGCGGAAACAGTCGCCACCAGGCGTAATCGCCGCACTCCCAATGCTCGGCGGCCCGTTCCCACACCGGATCGGTCACGGTCAACTCGTACGCGGCCCCGCGCAACTGAAACCGCAGTCGCAGCCGCTTTCGGCCCAATCGCTCGTTCAACAAGAGCACCGCCCGCTCGACCTTGGCGATGGCCAGCGAGGCCGCGACCGGTCGCCGCACGCATTGGTCGAACGCGATCGCCTGCGCCTTATCGCCGAGAATATCCGGTCCGCGCTCGAACGCCGGCAACATGCGTTCGAGCGTCGCGCGCGGCGCGGGTCGTCGCACGAGCCGCCACGGCGACTCGTCGATCACCCAATTCTCGCGTTGGTGTGGCAAGGGCCGCGGCGCGACGACGCCCACGCGAAGCAAATCGAACGCCTGCGGCTCGTCCCGCTGGTCCAATCGCAAGTCGATGGGCGAAAGCGTCCCGTCGGCCAACGGCGAAACCAACCGCACGAAGCCCTTGCCGTCGGTCCGCCAACCGGCGACGCATCGCCCGCCGTGCTTTCGCGAATTGGCCAGACATACGAATTCGAGTTCGGGCATGATCGGGACTCCACCGTTGCGCGGATCGGCAGATCTGCGCGGCTCAATTCACCAAGCCGCAATGCTCAATGACCAATCAATTCCGAATACGCAAGCTCAAACGGCGCACGATCAATATCTAGTTCCCGTTCGTAGCTCGAAACTTGAAGTTCATTGGGCATTGCGCATTGGGATTTGGAGATTCGCTAAATGTGTTTCGCCTCCATGTCTCTCCAAAACTCCTGCAAGTATTCGATCGCCAGGCGGCGGTGACAGTGCGTGGCCTCGGCTTCGCTGCACAACAGCACGGTTGGACCGGCAAACATGTCGCGGCCCAATTGCGTTTCGATTCGCCTTTCGTGCAACAGGTCCATGTATCGACGTTCGTATTCCTGCCAGCCGCCCTTGCGTTTTCGGTAAGCGTCGAGCATGTCCTGCGTCGGCGCGAGCAACGCCGCGTGGACGTACTCCGCGCCACACAACTCGCGCAGAAAGTACGCCAAGTCGCCGCGTTTGGCGAACGCCGCCAGTTGCGACGAATTGTTCAGCCGCACGTCGACCAACCGCCGCACGCCGGCCGATCTCAATCGGCCGAAAAAGTCGGCTGCCGTCGTTTGGGTAAAACCGATCGTATAGATCTCCACGGCGCGACCTCGGCGACGTCGAACAGGGTTCGTTGATCTCCCAATTTGCGCTGCGCGTCTTCGGCGGCCACGTCCGCTTCGCTCTGTATGCGTCCGTCCGCGCGGATATGCCGCACATCGATGCCACGCGACCGCAGCACGCGCGCGACGAGCAATCGCCGGTGACAGCCCGCCGGGTCTTCCTCGCTACACATCATCGCCGTGCGGCGCTGGGCGGCTTCGCGCTCGATCCGCCTGATGCCGGCGAGAAACTCGACCGATTCGGCCACGACGTCGTAGCGGACGTGCCCTTCGTCGTCGAAATACTCGTCGCCAACGGGCCGGCCGCCGAGTTGATGTCCGAGAAACAGATACTTCAGGCCCGCCGCCTCAAGATCGGCGCGCAATTGCGGCTCGTTGAACTGATAGGCATAGGCCGACGCCGGATGGGACCGCACGTCGCACAGCAGCCCGATCTGGTGCTGCCCGAGCAACGCCAAGAACGCTTCGGTCGTGTGATTCGAATGACCGACGGAAAACAACAATGCCGTCTTTTCCGTCGCGTATGGATCTCGCTGGTTGGCGCGAACGTCCATCGATATCCTCCCGCAAGATCGGCAAAACCGCCGAATGCTCGAAGGCGACCCTCGTGCCCGCAGCAGTCGCGAGCGTTACGGTAACTATACAAACACACAGTAATCCGTCAAGCCCCCGAACGTCCACGGCGAGAAAAAAAAATAGCCGAGCGCAATGGCGGGTTCCTCGCGATTGCGGCGGCAGAGGATAGAGTCCGACGTGATGCAAAACGTTTGTCGACCGTCCCCGCAATCGTCGTCATCCGTGGACGTGAAGGCGACAAACAGCGCGACACTTCATTACAATGGCTGAAAATCTCGCTCCCGACCGCCGGAGGCACTAAGCCATGCCGCGCCTGTTCATTCGCGTCGCGATTCTCTTTCTTGTTATCACCGCGAGTCACTGGCAGAACTGCCCGGCGCTGCGTGGCGGGGACGTACATTGGCCGCAATGGCTGGGGCCGAAGCGCGATGGTTGGGTCGACTATTTCCAGCCGCCCGTGCAGTGGCCTGCCGAGTTGAAGCGGGGTTGGCAGGTCGATGTCGGCACGGGCTACGGCTCGCCGCTGGTGGCCGACGGCCGGGTGTATCAGCACGGTCGCCAGGGCGATGACGAAGTCGTGTGGTGCATCGATCTGGCCACCGGCGAGGTCAAGTGGCGCGAGAGCTATGCCGCTCCATTCAAGATCGGCGGCGGCGGCGAGCGACACGGCAAGGGGCCGAAATCTTCGCCCGCTCTGGCCGACGGGCGAGTGTTCACGATGAGCATCACCGGCGTACTCTCCGCCTGGGACGCTGCGTCGGGCAAGCGGCTATGGCAGTGCGATTACGACGCGGAGTTTGGCAAGAGCCAACCGTATTGGGGCGCGTCGACCTCGCCGCTCGTCGACGGCAAACGGGTCATCGTTCATTTTGGCACGGATGAGCGCGGCTCGCTGGTCGCGCTCGACGTCGAAACGGGAAAGGAAGTGTGGCGACACGGCAAAGACGGCCCGTCGTATTCGTCGCCGCTGCTGGTGGAGATCAGTGGAGTCCGCCAGATTGTGGAGTGGAATCACCGTGCTCTGGTGGGCGTCGAGAGCGAGACGGGGCGGTATTTGTGGGAATATCCCTTCCCACACGTCGGCTCCGATCAAAACATGCCGACGCCGACGTTTCACAAGGGCCGCGTGCTGCTCGGCGGCGAGAATCGCGGCGTCCACAGCTTGGAGCCGCGGTTGAACGACGACGCGTGGTCGGTGAAGGAAGTGTGGCATCAGGACAAAGTGGCGCTCGATATGAGCTCGGCGGTGATCAACGGCGATTTGTTGTACGGATTCTCGCACTACGGCCAGGGGCGGCTGTTTTGTCTCGACATCGAGTCGGGCGAGGTACGCTGGCAAGGACCGCCGCGCACCGGCGAGAACGTCATGTTTCTGTCGATACCGGGCCACGTTGTGTCGCTTGTCAGCACTGGCGAGTTGAAGATTGTTAAGGCCAGCGGCGAAGGACTTGAGACGGCCGCATCGTATCGCGTGGCCGATGGCGACACTTGGGCGCCGCCGGTGCTGCTCGGCGACGGGTTCTTGGTGAAAGACAAGCAGATGCTCACGCGTTGGTCGTTTGCCGGCGCGGCGGACGGCGAAGAACCAGGTGCCTCTCGCTAACGACGGCCAACTCGCCGAGCATCATCGCCAGTCGTGCGGTTTCTGCGGTCTCCTCGTGCGGAAGTGGGTTACAAAATGCGCGTTCTGGTTTGCGTCGTTGCGATGTCGCTGTTTGCGACGGATCGGGCGTTGGCCGATTGGCCACAGTTTCGCGGTCCGAACGGTTCTGGCATCGCGACCGGCGCGGCAGCGCCCGTCGAATTCGGCCCCGGCAAGAACGAACTCTGGCGGACGCGGCTCGAGTCGGGCCACGGATCGCCGTGCGTGGTGGGCGATGCAATCTTCCTGACGACGTTCGACAAGGAGCAGAAGAAACTCGCCGTCGTTTGCGTCGCCCGCGCGGATGGCGCAGTTCGCTGGCGTCGCGACGTGCCCGTCGACGAGATCGAGAAAGGCCACCCGTCATTCAATCCAGCCAGCAGTACGCCGGCGTCGGATGGCGAACGCGTCGTCGCCTATTTCGGCTCGTTCGGATTGATCTGCTTCGACGTGGCGGGCGCCAAGCTGTGGGAAATCAAGATGCCGCTGGCGAAATCGTACGGCGGCAACGCGGCGTCGCCGATCATCGCCGGCGATCGCGTGATTCTCTATCGCGGAAATTACGTCGATCACTTTCTGCTGGCCGTCGACAAGCGAACGGGCAAGGAACTGTGGAAAGTGCCGCAGAAGGAACGATTCACCACCGAGATGGCCTGCACGGCCGCGCCGATCGTGGCCGGAGACAAGCTGGTCGTGCATTCGGCCCGCGCGGTCCAGGCGTTCGATATCGCCAGTGGAACGCGAATCTGGCAAGCGAATTGCTCCACGACGGGCACGAGCACGCCGGTACTCGCCGGCGACGAGGTGATCGTCGCGACGTGGAATCAGACGGGCGAACCATCGCAGACGCCGTCGTTGCCCACATTCGACGAGTTGGTCGAGGAAAACGACAAGAACGGCGACAAGCTGATCGGACGCGGGGAGTTTCCAAAGTTGATGATCTTTCATCGCGCCGAGGGCACGGAAGCGCCCGAAAACGGCGCTCCGCTGCGTTTCGAGTCGGTCGATAGCAATGGCGACGAGAAAATCGACGAGAAAGAATGGAAGGCCGCCGATGCGGCGATCGAGGGGCGACGCAAATCGTACATCGAACACGGCATGTTGGCGATCAAGATCGACAGCGAAGGGACACTGAAGCCCGACCAGGTCCGTCGACTGGCGAAGGATGGCATACCCGAAGTTCCGTCGCCGCTCTATCACGATTCGTACATCTACTTCGTGAAAAACGGCGGAATCCTCACGTGCCTCGATCTCGAAACCGGCCGACAGGTATATCGAACGAGAACGCGCGGTCGGGGCACGCATTACGCTTCGCCCGTCATCGCGGACGGGAAACTGTATACCGCCTCGGGCGACGGCCGCATGACCGTGCTAACGTTGGGGCCGAAACCTGAGGTCGTGGCGATCAACGATATGCAGGACGGAGTGTACGCTACGCCCGCGATCGTCGACGGCACGCTCTACGTGCGGACGCATAGTGCGCTGTTCGCGTTTGGCGAGAAATGACCGCGAGCCGATCGACCGTGCGAATCCGTGCGCGGTGGTGAGCATCGCCAGCTATAACCGACGACCCCACCGTGCGGCGGGGGCGGCAGTGCCTTGCCGTGGTCGGTTGGCCGCTTTATCCTAAGGGGTGTTCGCGATCCGTTCGCGAACCCGTCCCGCCTAACGTCTGCTAGATTCCCGCCTTTCGTTCGAGGCTGCCATGAAAACATCCGCGCTCGTTGTCTATCGCACCGCTGCCGTTATCGCCGTGGCCGTCGCCGCGACCGTCCTTCTCTGCTCGACCGGGCATCTCGCGGCCCGCGAATTCGACTGGTCCAACTGGCGCGGGCCGGAGCAGAACAATATCTCGCGCGAGACCGGTCTGGTCGACAAATGGAATCCCAAGGGCGGGCCGGGCAGCAACTTGCTGTGGAAAAGCGAGAAGCTCGGCACGCGTTCGACGCCGATCGTGATGAACGGCAAGTTGTACATCGTATGCCGCGCCGACCCGCTCTCGCCGCTCGAAGGCGAAAAGGTCGTCTGCGCCGATCCGGCGACCGGCGACATTCTTTGGGAGAACAAGTTCAACGTCTCGCTCTCCGACGTGCCAGGCGAGCGCGTCGGCTGGGCCAATCTGACCGGCGATCCGGAGACCGGCAACGTCTATTGCATGGGGGTGTGCGGACTATTCCAGTGCATCGATGGCGAAAGCGGCAAGACGCTGTGGAGCAATGCGACGCACCAGCAGTTCGGATTGCTCACGACGTACGGCGGGCGGACGCACACGCCGACGATTTTCGAGGATCTGGTGATCGTCAGCGGCATCGTCATCGGCTGGGGCGAGCAGGCCAAGCCGAATCATCGTTTCATTGCGTTCAACAAAAAGACCGGCGAAGTCGTGTGGTTCGCCGGAACGCGCGATTTGCCGAACGACACGAACTATAGCGGTCCAGTGACGTGCGTGCTCAATGGCCAGGCGGCGTTGGTGGTCGGCGGCGGCGACGGCGGCGTGTGGGCATTGCAGCCTCGGACCGGCAAGCCGATCTGGCATTACGACTTCACCGTCGGCGGCATCAATCCATCGCCGCTCGTCGTGGGCGACACGGTTTACGCTTCGCACAGCGAAGAGAACTTGAACAGCAATACCGCCGGCGGCGTCGCGGCGATCAACGGCGCTCTGTCGGGCGACATCAGCAAGAGCGGCGAAAATTGGCGGCTCCGCGAGTATATGGTTGGCCGCAGTTCGCCGGTCATGCTTGGCGATCTGCTGTACGCCATCGACGATCGCGCCAAGTTGTTCGTACTCGATCCGAAGACGGGCGAAATGCTCTCGCGGATGGCACTGGGCAAAGAGATGCGGGCGACGCCGCTGATTGCCGACGGAAAGATTTATTGCGCCACGAGCAACGGGCAATACTACGTGCTCAAGCCCAATGGGAACCGACTGACTGCGTTGACCCGCGGCCGCTTGCCGACGGGCGAGGAGTGTCACGGCTCGGCGATCGTATCGGCAGGTCGGATTTATCTGCCGTCGATGGAGCATCTGTATTGCATCGGAACGCCCGACCACGAACCGGCGGCCGATCCGCGACCGGAAGGCCCAAAAGAGACGCCCCTTGGCGACGACGACAAGCCGGCGCACGTGCAAATCGTGCCGGCGGAGTTGCTTTTGCGTCCTGGCGATACGCAGCAAATGCAAGTGCGACTATTCAACGCCCGCGGGCAGTTGCTCAAGAGCGAAGACGTCGGCGCGACGTTCGAGTTAACGGGAGCCGGCGAGATTTCCGCAGATGGCAAGTTCACCGCGACGGCGGAAGGCGCGCACAAGGCGACGTACATTCATGCCAAAGTTGGCGATTTGGCGGGAATGGCCCGCGCCCGCGTGGTGCCCGCTCTGCCGTGGAAGTTCGACTTTGCCGACGGCCAAGTGCCGATCACATGGGTCAGCGCTCGTTATCGCCATATCACGCGCAAGGTCGAAGGCAACGACCTGATGGTCAAGGTCACGACGATTCCCAAAGGAACGCGGAGCATGTGTTTCTTCGGGCAGACGGACCTGCACGATTACACAATTCAAGCCGACGTGCTGGGGAACATCAAGAACAACAAGACGCCGGACATCGGCCTGATCGCCCAGGGGTATATCCTCGATATGCGCGGCGCGTCTCAGGAGTTGGAAATACGCAGTTGGGGTACGCAGTTGAATCGCGTCCACAAGACGATCGCGTTTTCGTGGAAACCGGATGTGTGGTACACGATCAAGCTGCAGGCGAGCGTCGAGAACGACGAAGCCGTGCTGCGGGGCAAAGTTTGGCCGCGCGACGAGAAGGAGCCAACGGATTGGTCGGCGACGCTGATCGATCCGCAACCGGAGCGGACGGGCAGCCCCGGCCTGTTCGGCAACGCCACGGACGCGGAGATCTTCCTCGACAACATCGAAGTGACGCCGAATAGCGCCGGATAGAATTGGCTAAACCAGAGGAGCCTGTCGGGTGGGTCGAACGAAGTGAGGCCCACCGCGAAAGATCGACCAACCGGTGGACCTCACTTCGTT
>JAJDEG010000192.1 GCA_029259895.1 Planctomycetota bacterium | reverse complement strand
TTTCCCCAGCGACGTCGAGCGCGAGTTTAAAGCCGCGGGCTACACGAGGGTGGTCAACAAAGCGGCCAACGGCGTCGGCGGCGGCGGTTTCCAAAACTTGAGCGAAGCGGCAGATCTCTACGAACGCGATTGGCGGGTGATTCTGCTGATCAATTCGCGGTTGTTGGGGACGAAGGAGGAAGTCGGCTCGACGGGCGTGCTGAATACGTCGAATCACTGGGTGGGGCTGAATTCGAGCATCGTGGTGAACACGTTCCGCAACAACGCGTTGGTCTACCCGTTCGAGGTTTATTCGTGGAACCGGATCGTGAGCGTGCCGACGTGGAGAAAGCCGCTGCCGTTCGCGACGCTGGACTTGAGCTACTTTGGATTCGTGGCGGGGAAGTATTGATGTTTGCGCGGCGGTTTTCTTTAACCACGAACGACCTGGAGCCGCAGTCGGCCTCAGGTGAAGAACGAGCCGGTACTTTTTTAACGCAGAGATCGCGGAGGTTTCGCAGAGGGCGCGGAGAAGAACGCGAGTTGAGACATCGCCGTGCAATCGGCGAAGGGATTCGCCTCGTACAATACCGTGAGCGGCAAGTCGGGCGCTACGATGACGGCTGCATCGATGCTTCCGCGATCGCTCGCATCTGCTTGAGATCGAGTTTCCCGCTGCCTAGAACGGGAATAGCTTCGACCGCGATGAAGCTGTCGGCCGACGGGATCCAAAGATTGGGTAAACCGGCGGCGGCTAATGCCTGACAGATTTCCTTGGGGGTCTTTTCGAGCGGCGTATGCAAAACGACTAGGCGCTCGCCGCGCTTCTCGTCGGGTACCGCGGTGACGACTGCATTGAGTTCCTCGCCGCCGTTGCCGAGTGCTTGGGCGATGGTTTCCTCGATCTTGATGTGCGGGATCATCTCGCCGCCGATCTTGGAGAAGCGGCTTTCGCGGCCGGTGATGTGGATGAAGCCGTCGGCGTCTAGGAAGGCGATGTCGCCGGTCGTGTACCAGCCGCCGCGGATGATGTCGTTCGTGGCGTCGGGGCGGTTGAGATAGCCTTTCATGACGTTGGGGCCGCGGATGAGCAACATGCCGGACTCGCCGGTAGGAATCGGCTGCCGGGTTTCGGGGTGGACGATCTTCGCTTCCACGCCGGGGACGCAGCGGCCGACCGAGCCTTCGCGGCGCTCCAAGCTTCCTTTCGCCCGAGTGCGGCTTTCAGGCACGTTGACGGACACGAGCGGCGAAAGCTCCGTCGTGCCGTAGCCTTCGGAGGGCCGCGTGCCGAATTTCTGCTCGAACGCGGCGGCGACGTCGAGCGGCATTTTCTCAGCGCCGACGACCACGACGTCGAGCGTTTTGAATTCCTCGGGCGTGCAGCGCTTGAGGTACGTTCGCAGGAAAGTCGGCGTGGAGAGGAGGATCGTGCATTTGTGCTCGCCGCAGAGCTTGCCGACGATCTTGGCATCGAGCGGGCTGAAGTGGTACACGCCCTTGGGATTGAGCGTGAGGACCGTCCACAGCGTGACGGTGTAGCCGAATGAATGAAAGAATGGCAGGAACGCGGCGATGGCATCGTCGCGGCGAAGGTGGACGACGGCGTCGACGGCATCGACGTTCGAACCGATGTTGCCGTAGGTGAGCATCACGCCCTTGGGCTGGGCGGTCGAGCCGGACGTGAAGATGATCGTCATCACGTCGTCGGGGCGAATTGCGTCGATGCCGAACCGGCGATCGAGCGACACGACCGGAGAGATGAACGCTTGCCAGGCGGCGACGGCTTTGTCGACCGCGGTGACTTTCTCGCGGAAGTCTTCCAGATAGACCAGCGGGCAGTCGAGCTTGAAGTCCATCTTCTCCATGAACCGCCGGCTGGTGAGCACGTGGCGGATGCCGGATTCTTTGATGCAGTAGTTGAGAATGTCGGACGTGACGGTGTAGTTGAGATTCACGGCCACGCGGCGGCAGAGCGACACGGCGACGTTGGCCAGCACGCCGCCGGCCGACGGCGGGAGGAGCAGACCGACGTTCTGCTCGTCGTCCTCCAGGACTTCGCGGAGCAGCAGGCGGCGAAAGATCAGCGACCGCATCAGCAGGCTGCCGCCGGTCAGGCTCGCGCCGGTCGAGTCGATCACCTTGACCAGCCCGCGCGCGGCGCGGCACTCGCGGAGGAATCGCTGGGGAAGGGAGAGGTTTTTGCGATCGGTTTGCGTCACGAAGCAGTCTCCGCCGAACGAGATGCCGGCCGTCGCCGAGCGCGGGCGTTCACGATGGACGGGCCTCCGGTGGCCTGTCGTCGACCTAAGGCCCGTGATGGTAACGATTTCTGACGGGCGTCGAAAGCCTTATCTTCAAGCGTCGTCAAGACGGCGATCGCCGGCAACGCGACGTTCGGCGCGTAAGAAAACGAGCGGGGACACCGTCCCTGGACGATGCCTCCGCTTGTAGATTAGTGCTTCAATCGAAAGATGCTATTTTGCTTCCGCGTCCGCCTTGCTCTTGGCGTCCCACTGGGCCGACAGGTC
>JAJDEG010000191.1 GCA_029259895.1 Planctomycetota bacterium | reverse complement strand
CGATCCCAGCAGCCCGTTCTCTTCGCCGTCCCACCACGCCAGCAGCACGGTCCGCCGCGGCGGCTGCGGCAATCGCGACAACGCCTCGGCGATTTCCAGCAACCCCGACGTGCCGCTGGCATTGTCGTCCGCGCCGTTGTGAATCAGTCCGACCGGCCCGTAGCTATTCCCGCGATTGCCGTAGCCCACGTGATCGTAATGCGCGCCGACCACAACCACTTCCCGCCGCAGCCGCTCGTCGCCGCCGGGCACGATCGCCAAAATGTTCCGCCCCCCAGTCGGCACGGCCTGATGAAACGCCCCATCCGCCGCTCCGCCGAGCAGCTTCATTTGCCGTAGTTGATCGACCAGATATCCGCCGGCAGCCTGCCCACCACGCGACCCAGCCTCGCGCCCTTCCAGCGTATCGGCGGCCAGAAAATCAACGTGCCGCTGCAAGTCGGTGGTAGTCACCGATTCAAGCGCCGCGGCCAACGTCGTCGCCTCGCCGCCAAAAAGCCGGACCCCGCCAGCGCCAACCAATCCAACGGCAAGTGCCAGGGCAACAACGAATCGAAACGAAAATGACATCATCGGCACGGCGAAAGAATAGCGGGTAGCGGCAAGACGAAACTGACGACTAGCTCGAACGAGTCCAAGTCGCGAGCCAGTATACACGCACCATCATCGTCGTCGTAAACCCCGATAATCGACCGGCACCCGGCGATCGCCCAACGCAGTGACCTTACCTTCGAGGACTCACTCGCCCGCAACACCACGAACCCATTTACGCCCATCCTCTCTACCCCACAGGATCGTAACCTGGTCACCCGTGAGTAACTGGCCGACTTCGTGCTTCGCCAGCTTGTCTTTCTCGGGGACGTAGAAGGTGACTAATCCGTCTTCTTCCGATCTTAGTTTCACGGAAAAGTAGGTAGTCGCCACGACTACGCCTCGGGTCTGGTGATTGTCAATTTCACCTGCGAACGCTTGATTCTCCCACGCTTCCAACAGGATCGGTGAATCGCCGAGTTGGCAAAGAACTGCTCCCGAGAAGACTGCAACGGTTACAATTACTTTCTTGGCAGCATCATTCATACGTTCATCTCCTGGTAAACCTTTCGGGTATTCAACTGACGTTTCAATTTCCGCGCCTTTGACTTCGACCTCTCCCAGCGGGGAAACCGTTCTCCAGGAACTTCTTTTCGCTGGTTCGCGCCTCTCCTGTATATATAGTAACGCTGGCGCGTTACACCCTATGGGCATCTGCGAAACGTCGGAGCCAGTGGTCGGGCAAGGTCGCTTACGAGAGCTTTCTCGCGATGACGAGCGGGCCGCAGCGAGTTCGACCGCGTCCGTCGGGAACGGACTACCGACGTCTCAAATTCTCGATTCGTTAACATGCGTCGGCTTCAATGTCCGACGCAGTTTGAGCCACTATCCCAAAAAACCGTTCGGAATCTGACATCCCTGCTCGCGGCCTCGATGACTACCCGGTCTGGCGGCCAAGAGTGTCCATTTTGCCATCTGCTTGCCATCTGCGAATTCAGAATGCCAACTCGCCGGGCACCACTGCTGGCTCGCTCCAATATTGTCCGGGATTTTTTGGTTGTGCGGGGGCGTGTGTTGGTTGGCTGGGGCGAGGTGGTTTGGATGGGAATGTAGGAGTGGGTACGAGTGGGTAGCAGCCTGTTGAAAAAGTCCCGCGGGCACCAGTGCTAGCTTGGTTTGTCCCGACGATTTTGCAGCTAGCATTAGCTCGAAATCGACTTTTCCAACAGGCGGGTAGGGGCGATGCTGCGGGAGCTGGGTGCGCGCGCGGTTTAGCGCGGGCTGAATCGCGCCGGAGGCGGCAGCCAGAGCCCTTAGTGGCGAATTAGCGCGAAACTGGCGCGATCGCGCGCATAATTCCGACGAATCGAAGAAATAATTCGACGATCGCGTGAGAATCCCCCCCGCCGCGACATTGCCAAGACGGCCCTAAATCGCCCATAATCACGCAAGCCCGACGTTGCGCATTACCGAACTTAGCGGAGAACGGACGCAACAAGATCGGTCGTCGGTAAGATATGACGCTGGCGCGGCGTGCAGCGTGGCTCGCACAACCGCCTTGGTGCGTGCCGGTGTCGCGTGCCGATAAAAAAACAGAGTCCGTGCTGAAATATCAACGATCGTCGAGACGTCGGCGCTAGAAACTGCCGAGGCCGTCATCCGTTTCCGTTTCGCCGCCAGGAGATTCCACGTGCGTCTATACCTCCGTCGCTGCTCGTTGCCGGCAATCGCGATTCTTGCCGCGCTCAGTCTCGTTGCAAGCACCCACGGAGGGGGGCGACCAAGCGAAAGCATCTTGCCCGCGACGACGAAGGGATTCCTTTCTTCGCCCAATCCGACGGCCCTTCGCGAAGCGTGGGAGCGGACCCAACTGGGGCAATTGGTCCGCGACCCGGAGATGAAGGCGTTCGTCGATAGTTTTCGCGACCAACTCAAGAACAAGTTGACCGAGACCGGCAAGAAGCTGGGCGTGGCATGGACCGATCTCGAAGGTCTGGCCGGCGGCGAAATCGCACTGGCCGTGGTGGCGAACCAAAAAGGACTTCCGGCCACCGTACTCGTCGTCGATATCACGGACCACCAGGACCAGGCGGCCAAGCTCATGGCCAAGGTCTCGGAGAGCCTGACGTCGCAAGGAGCCAAAAAGAGCGAGCAAACGATTGGCGGTGAGACCGTCGCCGTCTACGACCTTCCGCGCGAAGAGGGCGAGCGGAAGGTTCGCCAGGCCTTTCACCTCGTCAAGGAAGATTTGCTGATTGCCTGCAACGACGCCCAAGTCCTCGCCGACATGCTCGGGCGATGGAACGGCGACGCAAAAGACGCACTCGCGGGTCAGCAGTCGTTCCGACACGTCATGTCGCTGACGGCGGACGCATCGAAGGGCCTGACGCCGCACGTCCGCTGGTTCGTCGAGCCTTTCGGATTCGTCGAGATGATGCGCGCCGCGGAGGTGGCCACGGCCGAACGAAAACGCGACATTTTCAAGGCGCTGATGAACCAGGGCTATTTGGCCGTCCAGGGCGTCGGCGGACACGTCAATTTTTCCGCTGGTGGATACGAAGTGCTGCATCGCACGGCGATCTACGCTCCGGCCGCCGCAACCGGCGAACGCTTAGTCCTCGCGGCTCGCGCCTTGGAGTTTCCCAACGGCAACGGCCATCAGCCGCCGGCCTGGGTGCCGCGCGAAATCGCCAGTTTCGCCAGCATCAACGTTAGCCCCGCCAAGGCGTTTGCCGCGTCGAAGTCGTTGGTCAACGAGTTGGCAAACGACCCAAAAACGGACAAAAGTCCGGGTTTCATCGACGACATTCTGGAATCGATCAAAATCGACCCCGACGGGCCCCAGGTCGATATCGAGGGCGAGATTCTGGCCAATCTCGGCGAACGCGCCGTCGTGATCACCGACTACGAGTATCCGGTCACGCCGCAATGCGAGCGGACGCTCATCGCCGTCGAGACGAAGGACGCCGAGGCGGTCGGCAAGGCGTTTGACCGGCTAATGCTGGCCGATTCGACCGCCAAGCAATTGACGATCGGCGGAGTGAAGGTGTGGATGATGACCGATCCCCCGCCCGCTCCGGTGCTTACGCCGGCGGCCGTCGTGATTATGGGTGGCGACGGGTTCATCCTCATCGGCGACGACGACGACGCGAAGCCCAAAGACGAGCGGCCCGTCGGAGACCGCTTTCGAGCGCCGAATTCGGCCTGGGCGGTCGCCCACGGCCACCTGTTCCACGCCACGCACGTCGAGTTGCTCCGCAAAGTCCTGGAAAAGTCGGCCGATCCCAAATCGCTTGGCGACGCCGCCGATCACCAGACCGTGTTAACGGAAATGGAAAAGCTCGGGGCCGGCGAAAACAGTTTCCGGTTCTTCGCCCGCACGGACGAGCAGACTCGGCCGACCTACGAGTTGATTCGGTCGGGAAAAATGCCGGTGGCCGAAACGATGCTGGCCCGAGTTCTCAATCGATTCCTCGAAGAACCGCGAGCGTTAGAACCTCGCTCACAGAAGATCGACGGCTCCCAACTCCCCTCCTACGACATGGTGCGCCGCTATCTCGGACCGGCCGGCACGTTCGTCACCTCGCGCGACGACGGCTGGTTCATCACCGGGTTTTCCCTGCCCAAGCGGGCGCACGTCGAAATCGGCATGGTCCCGACGAAGTAACGACGAAGCGCCGTCGGATCTGGCCAGCTCTGGTTTTCTCATCGCCTACCGCGCTCTTCGCCGCCGCATAGCAGCGAAGAGCGCGCGGCCGCGTTGCACGCTCGCCCCCGTTACCGCTGCGCCGCGCAATGGTCGGTGTTGCCATGTCGTGGCGACGCCGGGTACATTAGGCTAGCGAAATGAGTTCTATCGCCGTATGCATTCGGCGAACCTGTGCCGACGCGTTGGTCAAAAGGAGTTCTTACGGTGATTGTCGCTGCTTCGACGGAGTGTTTTCCCGACCTTTCCCTGCCGGCCGTGCTGGAACGGCTGACCGACCTGGAGTATACGTGCGTCGAAATCGCCATCCACGAGAACGGCCCCCACTTGCGGCCGACCCAGGTCGCCGGCGAGTTTGAAAAAGTGCTGGCCGCCTGTCGGGCGACCCGGCTGACGACCGTCGGCTTCAGCCTCGACTTTGCCGCGACGGGCGAGACTTATTACGAGCAATTTCAAGCCTGTTGCCGGCTGGCCAAGGCGATGAAAGTCGTCACGCTCACCGTGCCGGCGGCCGAGTTGGGAACTCCGTTCAACGAAGAGATCGAGCGGCTGCGACGGCTGGCGGCCATCGCCACGCTCGAAGGCGTGCTCGTTGGCCTCAAGACGCAAATCGGCTGCCTGACCGAGAATCCCGACACCGCGGTCGTGCTCTGCGATCAGGTCAAGGGCCTCGGACTAACGCTCGACCCCAGCCACTACGTGACGGGCCCGCTGCAAGGCGGCAAGTATCGGCAGGTGATGAAGCACGTCGTCAACGTCCACCTCCGCGATTCGACCAAAGACCAGTACCAAACCCGCGTCGGCCAAGGCGAAATCGAATACGGCCGCCTAATCACCGAACTGGCGAAGGAAAAATACCGCCGCGCCCTGGTCGTCAGCATCACGCCCATGGAAGACGTCGACCACGCCGGCGAAATGCGCAAGATGCGGCTGCTGCTGGAAAGCTTGTTGTAGCGACCATTTTTTTGGTGCGATAGCCCAGGACTTTCGGCCTGCGGCGGGGGGAGGTCGCCGCTGGCAGCATCGGCACTTCGTGGCCGTTCGCTGTGGCCGTTCGGTTCGGATCAACGTAGTCCGCATGCGCGTTGTGCTCGCAGCAGCACGGCGCTGGCGGCCTTTCTTGCCCGCTCCGCTCCGTCGCGGAGGATGGCATTGACCTTTTCCGGATCGGCGGCCAGGGCATCGCGGCGAACGCGAGCATCGGCGAAGTAGCGCTGCGATACGTCGGCGAGCGCTTTCTTGACCTGCCCGTAACCGAAGTTTCCGCGGCGATACGTGGCGGACATTTCCTCGCGCTCTTCGTCGGTCGCGAACAGGCGAAAGAGCTGATACAAGTGATCGCCGTCCGGTTCTTTCGGCTCTTCCATCGGCCGGGAGTCGGTCGTGATGCGCATGATACTCTTACGCAGCGGAGCCTCTGGCTCGAACAGTTCCAACACGTTTTTGTAACTCTTGGACATCTTCTCGCCGTCGGTGCCCGGCACTTTGGCAGAATGGTCGAGAATCTTCGCCTTGGGCAGACGAAAGACGTCTTGTCCGAAGCGAGCATTGAACGCGCCGGCCAAATCGCGACAGACTTCGATGTGCTGGACCTGATCTTCGCCGACGGGCACGACGTCGGAATCGTAGGCCAGAATGTCGGCCGCCATCAGCACGGGGTACGTGAACAAGCCGACGCCCGAGGGCAGCCCCTTGGCCAGCTTGTCTTTGTAGGCGTGGCAGCGTTCGAGCAGGCCCATCGGTGCGACCGTCATCAACAGCCAGCACAACTCCGACACCTCGGGCACGTCCGACTGGGCGAATAGCACGGCCTTGGTTGGATCGAGGCCGAGCGCGAGCAGATCGATCGCCGCGTCGATGGTCAACTGCCGCAATCGCTCCGGTTCGTGGATCGTGGTCAGCGCGTGCAGATCGGCGATGAAGTAGTAGGAAGCTTCTTCGTGCTGCAAGTCGATGTACTGGCGGATCGCACCGAAGTAATTGCCCCAGTGGAAACGGCCGGTGGGCTGGATGCCGGAAAGAACGCGCATGGGCAGAGGGGTCGGGGGTCAGGGGGCGGCGGTCGGGAGACGGGGGAGCTTTTCCGCGACGTGGGAAATGACTGCGAGTTGTTTGCCGTAATCGCTGGCCGCAATTATGGCTTTTGACCGCGCGACGTGGTAGTGCCGATTTCGCCGCGGTCGACGGTGCCGGTCGTGCCGACCGTACAGATTGTGGCAGTTTGCTCGCGCCGAAACGTGCGTATCCGCGGCGCGCCGTAACCTAGAATTCTCTGTCCGGCGTTCGGAAAAAACCGACTGAGTCTTCGCGAATTGGGGATGCGACATGAGCAGTGTACGGGTATTGGTGGTCGACGACTCCGCGCTGATGCGAGAGATGATCTGTGACTTTCTCACGGATGCGCCCGGCATCGAAGTAGTCGGCACGGCCGCGAACGGCCGCAAGGCGCTCGAAATGCTCGATAGCGCCAAGCCCGACGTGATCACGCTCGACGTGCAAATGCCGGAAATGGACGGACTGGCGACGTTGGACGAGATTCTCAAGCGCCGGCCGTTGCCGGTGATCATGTTCAGCTCGCTCACCACGCGCGGGGCCGACACCACGCTCGACGCGCTCGATCGCGGTGCGCTGGACTATGTCGCCAAACCGGAAGGAGGCGGGCCTGCCGTCCACGCCACGTTGCGCGAAGAATTGGTCCGCAAGATTCGCACGATGGCCGGCACCGACGTGCGGCGGATGCTGCAAATCCGCCGCGAGCGAGCGGAGAAGATGAAGCAGCGGCCCTCGCCGACGCTTTCGTCGCCATCGACCCCGGCGGTGAAGTTCGATACGAAAGCGCCCCAATATTCCGACAAGTGCATCGCGTTGGGAATCTCGACTGGCGGCCCGCCCGCGCTGGCGAGCATGTTTCAATCGCTGCGCGGTCCGTTGCCGCCGATTGTCGTGGTGCAGCACATGCCGGCCGACTTCACCAAGGCGTTCGCGTGGCGGCTCGACTCGATATCCTCGCTGACGGTGAAGGAAGCCACGTCGGGCGACGTTCTGCAACCGAATCACGTGTACATCGCGCCCGGTGGCAAGCAATTGCATCTCCGCAAGGAGGCCGGCAGCGTAAAGTGCCTCGTGCGCGACGGCGAACCGGTAAGCGGCCACAAACCGTCGGTCGACGTGATGATGAAGTGCGCGGCGGAGATTTACGGTGCCCGCTGCCTGGGTGTCATCATGACCGGCATGGGCCGCGACGGATCGGATGGCTGCGGTGCAATCCGTAAGGCCGGCGGCTTCACGCTAGGCCAGGACGAAGCGTCTTCCGACGTGTACGGCATGAACAAGGTGGCGCTGGTCGAAGGAAATCTCGATCGCCAGTTCCATCTCGACGAGGCCGCGTCGGTTATCTCGACGCAAGTGCGGCGGATGTGGGATCGCGCCGCCGTCGGCGTGTAGGCGCGACCGCCGCGGGCAACGTTAAAGCATCAGAGACTGGTCAGCAACGCGACCATCAGCCCGATAAACGCTATCGCGCCGACGCCGACGAGGATCCAAATCCACACCGGGCCGCGATCGCGACTTCGCTTGCGTCCACGTTTCAATGCACTCGTTGCATTCGCCTTCTGGCTATCGGCCGGCTTTGTCGAGGCGCTGGACGAGCGCCGCGGCCCCAGATCGAATACGAATTCGCTCAGCGAATCGGCGGGATTTGGGTCGTTGAGCGACTTGGCGACGAGCAGTTTCTTCGCGCCGGACTTGCCGCCGATCTTCGACGTTTCCGGATCTCGATTCGACATGGTGTCGCCGGCCCCAATCGACGAGCCGCTGCGACCGCCGATCGAAGAACCGCCTTCGCGCTGGCCCGGCATCGGCGCGACGCGGCGAGCGGCCGCGCCGGCGGCAGCTTGCGATGCTCCGGCCGCCGCGCCGAGTTTCACCGAACTGCCGGCGCTCGTTACGGACGACGTTTTGCCCCGCTTGGCCAAGAAGTCGACTAACACGCGCCGCACCTCGCGGGCTGTCTGCACGCGACGGTCGGCCGACTTGGTCATCAACTTGTTGCAGATGTCGACGAGCTCGCGGGGCGCGTCGCGGCGATCCTTGTAGATGCTCGCCGGCGTGTCGCGCTGATGCGCGAGCAGTCGCTGGGCAAGCGTGCCGTCGGGAAACGGCGGATGGCCGGTGAGCAGGTAGTACATCGTGCAGCCGAGGCTGTAGATGTCGGCGCGGGCGTCGACGGTGTGGCTGTTGACCGCCTGTTCCGGCGCGAGGTAATCGGCGGTGCCCAATACGTTTTCGTCGTGCGCGATGGTTAGCGACGGCTGCGCGTCGTCCCGGAACAGCGCCAAGCCCAGGTCGAGCATCTTGACCTGGCCCTTGTGATCGACGAGCAGATTCGCCGGCTTGATGTCGCGATGAATCAGGCCGGCTTCGTGAGCGTGGGCCAGCGCATCGGCGGCTTGGGCGATGTAGTCGGCGACCGTTTCGTAGTCGAGAGGGCCGTCCTGCTTGACGGTCGTATGCAGGTCGCGCCCTTCGACGTACTCCATGACGAAATAGTGAATATCGTCTTGGTTGTCGATGTCGAAGGCGGTGATGATGTTCGGATGAACGAGCGCCGCCGCGGCCTTGGCTTCGAGATAAAACCGTTCCAGGTACGACGAATCTTCGACGCGGCTTTGCGGCAACACCTTGATGGCGCACTGCCGATGGAGCTTCGTGTTTTCGGCCAAGTAAACGCTGCTCATGCCGCCCGTGCCAACGTGGCCGAGCAATTTGTACTTGCCGAGGAAGAATCCCTTGTGCCGGCCTTCGAGCAGCTTGTCTGCTTGCCAGCGCGTGACCAGCTTGCGTTCGACCAAAGCGTCGGCCAGGCGCTCCGGTTCGTCGGGCAAGCGGCCCGTATCGGCGGCTAACTCGTCGAGCGCTTGGTCAACGCGAGCGGCGTTCGCCAGATTGCTCCGGCGTAATAGCTCGACCAGCTTTTCGGTGTTGACCTTAGCCATGCCCTGAACGACGACCGTCGACTCCTCGAATGATCGCGGAAGCGCGATATTTCCCCGTTCGCCGCGATTTCACGTTCGTCTCCTGTCTCCTATCCCGCCCAAGATATCACCGGCAAGGCGCGATGGTAAAGCACGTTCTTGCGGAAATCTGGCGAATGAGTGAACAAAACCGGGCGATTACAACAATTGTATTCCGTGGCGAGCCTGCCGGAGTACGAAACCCCCGCCAGTGCCGCAAAATTCGCAGTTGCTTGGTATGCGCGATCAGACCGGCACCCGGCCACAGCGAAGTCCGGTCTACCGGACGTTTCGCGGCCCGCGACCGACTAAACGAGTGTCCTGCGACCGTCCCATTGCTCAGCCGCCGCCATAGTTGGTAATCCCCGGCCCTTATCGAGTCGGCATAGGTTCCGCAGCTTGCCCGCTCGTCGAACGCGGCGAAGAATTTGCGCGATGGGCGAACATTTTTCGGTTCCGCGGTGTTGAACCAATTGGCGGCACGTGCGTCTTAGATGGCAGACGGCCGCTTCGGTCGCGACAGCAGCGATGGCTTGCGGAGTAGCGGCCGCATTCGGTTTGCGGCCAAGATTCGGCAAGCGGTCTCGAATAGACGAAGGAACCGACCGGCCGAAGCAACACTATTAGTCGTGGCGGCGATGCGGCATCTCGTATTTCGGCCACTTTGGCGAGGCTTTTAGACTCGTTGAGACTCGCCTTGGATCGTCACGACGATTCGGCTAGAACCTGCCGACTTGCGATTCACGTTCGAGGTGGTGAATCGCTCGAAATCGATCCAAGAAACAAACCAAAATAACGAAATATTAGCTGGTGAATGTCATGATTTCGCAACAAATTCGCAATAACATCGTGCGGCGTGCTGGGACAGTGACGACTCGTCACGAATTGGCCGACGCCATCTACGCCGAACTGCTCGACGCCAACGTGAATCCGCAAACGATTCCGCTGTCGGACCTCAAAAGCGTTCTCGTGGAAGCGATGCGCGTCGCACCGCCGTCCGCCATGCCGCACCCCGTTAGCGTCGCCGTGTGATGCGCTTCGAACGAAGCACGCATGTTGCGCGTTCGCAGCGCACGTAAGCCAAGACAACAAGTTCGATATAAAAAATCGCCGCGTGGGCATCGTTGCCCGCGCGGCGATTGTATTGCGCACGTCAGTCGATCGACCCGCTAGCGGCCGCGACGAAATCGCCGTCGTGCGCCGCCGATCGCCAGGGCCAAGCCGCCGATGCCCACCAGCGCCATCGTCGACGGTTCTGGCACCTGCGTAATATCGCCGCGGATCTCTCCGCCACCGAACGTAGCCGTATGCACGTTGAAATATGCCGTGCCGTCGGTCATGCCAGCCAACAAGGCGTCCCGCGCTCCGGTCGCCGTTCCGCCACCGAAAGTGCTTAGAAAACTACCGGTGTAGATCGAGGAGTCGAGCAGGTCGAACGTCGCGTTGTAGCTCCCCGACGTGACGCCCAGCGGAAAACCGGTCGGCACAAACCCGACCGCAACGCCGGCATTGCGGCTCGGCGGATCGCTAAAGCAGCAATGAATGTGCGAGTTCGTCGTGTTCCCCGTCAAACCGGCGAATGATACGTCGA
The DNA here is from genome assembly GCA_029259895.1 of Planctomycetota bacterium. Classification (GTDB taxonomy): domain Bacteria; phylum Planctomycetota; class Planctomycetia; order Pirellulales; family PLA5; genus PLA5. Next base: position 1,492 of record JAJDEG010000191.1, on the reverse strand, counting down.
CGGACAGCATGTTCGTCAATGGATCGAACGTGGCGGAACCCGTCCCGCTGCCGGTCGTTACCACCGCCGGCGATTCCTGGCTTCCGTCGAGCGTGGCGGTGAATACCTGCGCTTCGACCGAAGCGTGTAGTCCGATCAACAGTCCCAACGCGGCAGTCAGTCTCGTCATCATTTGATGGCTCCTCCTAAAGAGTGTGACGTTTTCGGCAGACGAATCGAATGCTGTTAACCCCAACCGGCTCGCAGCGTCGAACTGGCCGCAATTCTATCGTCGCCGCTAGGGATTTTCCATGCATTTGACATGTAAATACATTCTTTTTTCGACATTGGTCACCGGCCACTCTAAGGGGGCGGGGGAACGATCCCCGTTGTGATGCACCGCCGCTATGAACCGGGGCGGGGTTACGTAGTCCGCCGAACCGCGGCATGCCGCCGGCGGTTGAGTTCTTTGCGAAACGCCTGCACGTCGATTAGGCTGTAAAAGTCCTGTTTGCGCGTTTGCCGCCGGAAAAGACACTTCTTTATCGAAGAACGTCGGCGGTCGACCGGCGATTAGCCGGCCGTCGTGTCGGCTCGTCCGCGAACGCCGATTGGCCCTACCTTCCACTGACCCGCCCGCATACGATTTCCCCGGCGTCTTGGCTCGGATTGCACCGCGGGTTCCCGCCTTGGAGATGAACGACAGATGAAACGACCGATACGGTTCGCATGTTGGATGTGCGTTGGCCTTGGATTGGCGGCGGCTTGCGGACTCGCCGCCCGGGCGGCCGACGATGCTAAAAAACTGTCGGACGACGCGCAGATCGCCGCCGCGGTCGAACGGATCGAGCAACTCGGCGGCACGATCGTCCGCGACGATAGCGGCAAGGTCACGGCCGTCGACTTGACCGAACGCCAAACCGGCAACGACGACGTGGCGCTGATCGCCAAGCTGCCCGACCTCGCGAAGCTCGTTCTGTGGGGCGCGGACGTTTCCGACGAAGGGGTGAGTCATCTGTCGGCGATGCCGGCGCTGAAAGATTTGACCCTGGAAAACACGGAGATCACCAACGACGCCTTGGAGTCGGTCAAGAAGATCGAAAACCTCACCGCGCTCAACCTGCGCCGCAGCACGTATCTGACCGACGAAGCGCTGGCCCACTGCAAGGAGATGCCGAAGCTGCAATACCTGCATTTGCTGTACAACAACTTCTCCGACGCCGGCGTCGAGCATTTGAAGGATATCACCAAACTGCGGTTGCTCGACCTGCGCGGATGCACGCTCGTTTCCGACACCGGCATGGGGCACCTCAAGGGCCTCGTCAACATGCGTGCCTTGAAACTGCGTAATCCTGCCGTCACCGACGGCGGTCTGGAACAACTCAAGCCGCTCAAGAATCTCGTGGGACTATCGATTGAAGATGCGGCCATTTCCGACGCCGGACTCGTGCATCTCAAGGCGTTCGACAAGCTACAGGAACTGGCCATCTTTCGGTGCTACGGCATCACGGAC
>JAJDEG010000020.1 GCA_029259895.1 Planctomycetota bacterium | reverse complement strand
TGATCGAAGGTATTCCCCCCGTCCTCGGCGGCGGCTTGGCTGACGGCTTCCAGCTTACGCTTGTACGCCCCGCGATCGCCAATCTCGCTGCGGATGATGAGGTTGCCGTTGGGGTCGAGCAGCAGGTATTCCACCGGCGGGGCCATCGTCGCCGCACCGGCCGCCGGTTTGCCGCCCTTCATGTCGACCAACGTAAAGCCCGTGTCGAATCGCACGTTGCGCAGCGTTTCGATCTTCTCGAACAAAGGATGCATGATCGCCGTCGGCGCTTTCATATTCAAATACTGGCCCCGCGTCACGCGAAACTCCATCGACGCCTCGACGTAGTCCACATTGACCCAAACCTGCTTGAGCAGTTCGACCAGCGCGAGGGCCTCCGCCTTTTTTGCCGGGATGCGGATCGTGTTGGCCTCCGCTTCGTAGTCGGCGATCGCTTCGGCCGTACTCTCCCAAACGGTCGCCACCACCGTCGCCGCGTCCTCGCCCGTGCGGTTGCTCTTCTCCTCTTCCGGAACGATCCCGCCGACCGCGATCTCCGAACGGCCCGGCACCGCCACGACGTAGCTCGCCTCGCTCACCGGGCGATTGGCGTCTGCTGCATCGAGCGGACTGACCGGCCGAAAATCCCCATCCGCCAGCTTTTCGTCCTTCAAATACTGCTTCGTATAACCGCGGTTCGGATTGCGCAACACCAGCGTCACGCGATACCGATATTGCGCGCCTGGCTCGACGGCGAAATCCAAAAACCGGCCCATCCGCGTACCTTGCTTCGCGACGAATGCTTGCATCGCCTCTTCCGGGTCGGCGGCCACGGCATCTGGATCGGCCGCCGTGGCGGATTGCTCCGAAAACGCTCGCACCATGTCCGCGATCGTCCCATGCCCCACCTCGCTCCACGTCCACGCCGCCGTCGTCCACGGAAGTCGCGGCGGCAGCCACGGCACGAACTCGTCCATGTTCGGAATATCGCCGTACGTTAGCGCCGGCTCCGTGAATGGAGCGGGCACCACGTCCTGGCGAATCGTCGCCCATTCCGCCTTCTTGGCCGACAGGATCGGAAACCGATTGGTATCGGTCACGTTCGCGTTGTCCGCTTCGTTAATCGCAACCCATTGCAGCGTTTCGTCCGTCGCGCCGGCCACCACCAGCGCCCGTTCCACCACATAACGAAAGTACTCCGGCTTGTCCTGCTCCGGCCGCTCATCGCCAGGCATCTTCAGCGTGTCGGCGAACGCCAGGTCGTATGCGGCTCGCTGCTTGCCGACGGGGATCAAAAACGTGCCAACCACGAAGAACTCACCCTTGCTGGCCGATCCTTCTGGAACGCCGCCCGCATCGCCACCGCCGCCCGCCGCCGGATCGGCCGCCGCGCCGGCCGCAAGCACGTTAAACGGAGCTCGCCCCGCGATCACGCGCAGGTCCGTCGGCCCATAATACTTCGGCTCCAAGCGCGGCCCTTGCAGCGGGAACAGCGGACCGACCCACGGACCAAGCACGTACACCTCGGGCGGAACCTTTGCCTCACTCTTCGCCAACTCGACCCACGTCGGGTCTTTCTCCGGCGTGTACGTGATCGCAGCCATCGCCGTTTCCTTGCCGTCAATCGCGCTGGCGAGTTGTTCGGCCGTCTTATCGAGCGACGTCTTGCCCACAAACCCAAACACCACGCAAACCAAAAAGATCAGGCCCACTACGCCCAGGCCGATCTTCTCGCCGTGGTCGAGCAGCATTTGCTGCATGCCGCCGCCGGACGACGACTTCTTCTCCTTCTTCTCCTTCTTCGCCTTCGGCTTGGCGGCCTTCTCTTTTCTCTCTTTGCCCTTGGCCATGTCGCACCTCCGATTTCTTCTCTGTTCGTTCGTTCCGTTCGATCTTTCCGTAGGTCAGCTTCGTAGGGTGGGTCGAAACGAAGTGAGGCCCACCGTGTGCGTCAATCGAGCTAGCCCCGCCTGCCAGTGCTTGGTGGGCCTCACTTCGTTCGACCCACCCTACAATTTGCCGTTATGCGGATCCGTCAGCCAAGCGCGGGCACGATCCAGCGTGCTGCTTCGTCGAACACCAGGACGCCCATCAAACGGTGCCCAACAAACGACGCCCGACAAACGACTTCTCTGCTTAACCGCCGACTCCCGCCGTTGCGTCGGCCGGAGCAACTTCATCGCCCGGCACGACGTCCTCGTCCCCCGTCGCCTTTTGCGGCGGATAATAAACGTAAATGTGACCGGTGATATCGATCGTCGTGTCGTAAAAGTTCTTCGAGTCCTTCGGCCCCGAGTTGACGTTGGCGTCCTGCGGGTTGGCCGACTCGCGGTCGGCGTGCCCCAACACCTTGAACGACACATCCTTCACCTCGACCGTCAACGGCGAGTTGGCGCATTCGACGAGCAACCGCCCCAGAAAACGCTGGTCGACCTCCAACCGCATGAACACCGGCATCAGCTTGTACTGTGCGTGATCGCGGCTCGGATCGACGTTTGGGTTCGTCTTCGGATCCGGATCCTCCAGCGCCAACAACTGCTCGTTCTTCAGCCGCTTACCGTGTTCGTTCACGTACCGCAACCCGGCCCGACGAAGTACCTGTGGAATCCGAACCGCGCCTTCGTCCGACTCGTCCGCACTTCCATAGCCTCCGATCCGACGGGCATCGCTGGCTTCCTTGACCACGAACTTATCGCCAATCGAAATCTCATGAATAAACTTCACGGGCGCGTTGTAGTGCGCTAAATCCTTCGCCGCCGGCCCTTCCTTGATACTCTCGTTCGTCGCCTTGATGATGTTGAACAGCGCCTGATAGACCCACACGCTTCCCTGAGCGTAGATAATGTCCTGGGTCGACGGGTTGGCGCCCTCGGCGAACGTCAGCAAATCCGCCGCGTTCTGCTGCGAAGCGGTCGGCCACACGCAGATTTCGCCCACTTCGGCTACGTCGCTCACCTCGTTGTTTCCGGCAAATTGCCGCCCCGCGGCCGCCCGGCGTTCGTCGATCCGATGCACCGAGCCAACGATTTGGCACAGGTCCGCGATTTGCCGTTTGGCATAGTTGCGGTAAATCTCTTTCAAAGGCTCGGTCAGAAGCTCCCTGTTCTCGGGAAGCCATTCCGCCGGCGGTAGCCCCTTCGCCTCGTCGACGAATCCCTGGGGAAGACCCGGCTTGAGAACCGCGCCGTTCGCGTCCAATTCTTCCTGCGGCCAAAACGGCTCCTTCAGCTGCCGGTCGTACACGCGCTGCCAGGCTTCGTTCATGGCCGCTTTCAACGCGGCGGACCGCGTCGACATGTCTGCGACGGTTTTGGCGTTGGCCGTCGGATTGGCGCCGTTGACTTTGGCGAAGTAGCCGTTTATCTCGCCGATGTCCTTATTGCGCATTTCCGCCACGGCGGCCGTCCCCAGCCACCAGAAGATCACCGACATCAGCGCCAATACGCCGATGACGATCCAAAACATGCTCTTCTTGAGCTTGTCGGGTATGGGAAGAGACATCTTTGCCATCATTGCACCTCACTCGTTCCGGTTAACGCCGCCGTCGCCGTCGGGTCTGCCTCGACCGCGGCCGCTAGCTCTTGTGCCTTTTCTCGCTCCGTTTCCGTCGTCGGTTTCCACCAGAATTCGAGTACGAAGTCGAACCGGCGGAGCTGCTCCGGCTGCTTGAAATCCTGCTGATTCTCCCGGCCGGCGGCCGGATTCTGCACGTTCTTGATGGACGACTTAAACGTCATCACGGGATACTTCACTCCCAAGCCCGCCTGCCCGACGCGCTGGCCGTCTTGGTCCATTGTCGACGTGTCGAGAATCTTCACCTTCTTGATCGTCCCGTCGCCCGGCGAGAAGACTTCGATCTCGCCGTTCAACAAATGATGGACCAGCGTGTTCTGCACGTACGTGCTGCCCGTTCCGTCGCTGCCGCCATCGTTGTGAAAGTGGTGGCCGCGAATCTCGACTTTGTAGCCCGCCAGCGCCGGATTGGCTTCCACGTCTAGGTCGGCCATGTCGTCGGCCGGCACATCGTCGAGCGGCGGTTCCTCGCCCGCGGCAGCGGATGCCTCGGCGCCGCCGGCCTGCGACAAATTCCAAGCATTCTTAACGTCCTTCTTAAACCAATCCTCTTCCTTTTTCATCGGCGTCGCCACGAAGCTCTCGATGTGCAGATCGCGCCGCTTGCCGATGTCGGGCTCGATCGACTCGATCGACTGGTCTTTCTGGTCCGCGGGAATCGGCGTCGTCGGCAGGCTCGCATTGACGGCCTTCAACAACTCCGGCCACAGCAACCGGCCCTCCGCGCTTTGCACCAGATTGCGCCCCTTCTTGTTCACGTCGTCGAGCGCTGCTTCTTCCTTTCCTTTTTCCGCCGTGAAATTCGACACTTCGCCGGCGACCGAAGTTGCTCTCCCGCCCAGCGCCTTCCACTCGTCCGTCACCCGCGACCCCAACCACGCATTCCATTCGCCGGCGTAGTTGATCGTAAAACCGAGCATCAGCGCCGCCGCTCCGGCCAGCGCCCACGGTTTCTTCTCCTCGATCAACCGGTCGCGATGTACTTCCTGCGGAATCAAATTCGTCCGCAGCACGGACAGCTTCAATCCCTGCAAAGCCAATCCGTAACACGTCGCGAACGCCAGCACGTTGTCCTTAAACGCCGGCGCGGCCACCACGCTCGGCCCGGTCAGCCGCTGATAACCGTCGATCTGCACGACCGGAATTTCCAGGTTCTGCTCCAGGAATTTCCGCAGCCCGGGCAGCTTCATCGCATTGCCCAGAGAATAAATCTTGTCGACGTCGGCCGTCTTCTCCACGTTCATCGTGAAGTAACGCAGCGACGTCTGCACTTCCGTCACCATATCGCCGTACACCGGCCGCATCGCTTTAAACAGCGCCTTCGCATCGTCCGGGCTAACCGATTGTGCATTTCGCTTGAGATGCTCGGCCTTGCTGAACGTCGTCTTCAGCGTCTTGGTGATCGCCTTCGTGAAGTGATTTCCGCCCAGCGGCACGCTCCGCTGCCACACGCGAAAACCGTTCGTCAGCACGACGTCGGTCGTGTCCGTTCCTACCGAAAGAATCACCTTCCACGGCACCGGATTGTCCGGATCGATCGCCGCCGGAAGTTCCGCGTCGAGCAGGTCGTACCGCACGCAATTGAAAATCGCCAGCGGAGCGAGTTGGATGTACTCGACCGGAATGCCGACCTCTTCGAACGGCTTGATCGCCTTAAACACCTGATCGCGCTTCATCGCGAACAGGCCGACCTCGGCGTCCAGCGCGAAGCCTTCCTCCACGCTCCCGCCCGGCAGTCGTTGATAATCCCACACGACCTCTTCGAGCTTGAACGGAATCTGCTGTCGCGCCTCGAACCGCACGATGTCCGGAATCTTCTTTTCCTCGACCGGCGGCAACTTCACGAACCGCGCCAAACCGTTCTGGCCAGCCGTGCTGATCGCGACCGAATCGTCCTTCACCGTGTTGCGCGAAAGAAACGTCTTCAGCGCCTCGCGAATGATCGTCGGCCCGTCGGCGTCGGGCTGGTTTAAGATCGTCGGATATTCGACGAAGTCGTACGCGTCGGCAAGAACCTTCGTCTTATCGTCGCTACTGATCCGGCAACGCAGCGCCCTCAGCGCCGACTGTCCCAGATCGATTCCCCATACGGCTCCACTCTTCGCCATGATTTGGCTCCTCTTCCGCGAATGCGCGCGAGATCACCCGTTCCTGTTTGCCCCGTGCCCACTCGCCGAGTGCAGCGAGCAGACCGTTGCGGTGACGCAATTCCGTTTCCGGAAAAATCGCGTCGATTCGAGGCGCTGGCTGGAATAAAAAAGACGTGACGTAACGAACCAGCCACTTCACCTCGAAGAACGCACCAGGGCCCTATTCCAACTCCTATCCTAGTGCGGGCCACGGCTTTATGTCAATCATTTCCGGCACAATCGACACCGTTCTCCGGCCGACAACGCCAGCAAACCCGCTGTCAGGAACGCCGCCATCTCCGATCTGTATACAAAGAACCACTTGAATCCCCGTGCCCCCCTCCGGTAAAATCGACGGCACCTAGGTTTCGTTGGGCGAAACGTAAATGTGCCGCGCGCCGTGTGACGGCTTCGCTTGGCGAGCCTGCTTCGCACCATCTATCGGGAGGATGTTTCTATGTCACCCTCGTTTCGTGTCCCGCGTTGGACGAAAAGCGTAGGCGCGTTGGTCGCCGTAGCGCTGCTCGCCGACGCAGCGATGGCCGACAGGCTGCTCGACGCGGCCGGCCGCTCGAAGCGGTCTGGGCTACCGCTGCTGATTATGGTGTCCACCGGCGCCGGCTGAGGCCCCTGCGCCACGATGAGGAAGCAGCTCACCACAGAAGATGAGCTGAAAAACCTCGTCGGAACACAGTATGTGTTCACCGAAGTGTTGCCCCAGGGCGACGATTTTGAACTCTTCAAGAAAACGTACAAGATCACGATCGACAAGAGTGAGTTGCCGCGGAACTTCATCGTCAGTTCCAAGGGCGAGTTGATCAAAGATTTCAGCATGACCGGCCCTCAAAACCTGGGCGCGATTCTCAAAGAAGGCATCGACAAGACCGGCGGCCTCAAGGGCGCCGCAGGCTATCGCGAACGCCTCGAGAAGAGCCTCGAAGCGGTGAGTGCCGCCGAGCAGCAATTGAGCTCGTCGCAAGACCCGCTCGAACCTCTCGGCACGCTGATCGAAATGGATCGCACGACGGGCAAGCAGGTCTCGCAGGTCCGCAAGGCAATCCGCAGTATCTTCAAGACCTACGAGAACGATCCGGAGAAAAAACCGCTCCTGATCCAGGCCCGTATGCTCGACACGGGCGGCCAACTGGCCGAGCAGAGCAAGTCGAAGCGGGCGATCGAGATGTACCAAAGGATCGTCGCCAAGTTCCCAGACTCGCCCGGCGCGAAAATAGCGGCCGAGCGAATCGCCCAACTCGAACGAGGCGACGAACCCGAAGAAGCCCAGCCTGCGAAAGCCGAAAACGACGAACAGCAGGCCGTCTCTGAGGAAAACGGTTAGAAACCGCGAGTTTCTCCCATCGATTTGGACAACGCACGAGTCCGCCAGCCCGCA
>JAJDEG010000190.1 GCA_029259895.1 Planctomycetota bacterium | reverse complement strand
GAGATCCGAACTCGCAACCCCTTACGGGGCACCACATTTCCAGTGGGAGCGCGAACGGCGTAAACGTTTGCGGTGTTTGGCGTTGCGGCGGGCGGTTTTGGCGTGGTGCCGATATTGGTGCCGTCGAGTTTGCAGCGATTTGCACTGGTTTGCTACCGCCCACCGATCCGGTCTAAGCGCGTTGTCTTTATCGTTTCGATCACGAATCGCGGCGTGACGTTGATCTGGATATTAGCGCCCGTCCGAACGTCGCAGATCTCACGACGACGAACGCGAAAGCGACCTGACTCTCGTCAGGCTCGACCGTAACTGTCCGTCCCACGCCACATTGTCTCGATCACGATCGATGCGATGCGATTGCGCGCCGTCCGCGGTGCAGCGTTGGCCACGCCGGCATCTCGTACTCATTCGAGTCGTTTTCTCCCGGAGGAAACACCTCTCGGACGAAACCTCGTCCCGTCCGACGGGCTCTCAGGACGCGTTCGCCGCGCTCCACATTCGTCGGTATTGAAGCTTCCCTAAAAATGTGATCGACGACGCTGGCGGGCACGGCCCGGATAGAGACCTCCCGGCCACGCGCCGTGACGATCGCCTTTGCAGCCGCGGGGGCGGGAACCGGTTCCGGTAAACTCGCCACCGTCAAGGACAAGCCTGTCGGACCGTAAATCGGATTATACTGGATCCCGTTGCCATCGATCGTGGCGAACTGCCCGCTACGCGAATTATACGTCAACACAGAAAACACGTTGCCTACGCCAGGCGTGAACTCGTTTGTTAGCCGCGTCTCAAAAACTCCATCGAGCATCGCGGCTCCAAATACCGTCAGGCGTCCGACTTGGTTGTTCGACAATCCACCGAGTTCAGTGCGAATCGTCGCCAATGCTGTTTGCTGAAAAGTCCCGGTTACGAAGAGCACGCTTCCGGCAGAAACGTCGATCGTGCCGGAATTATCCAATGGGTGCTCGAGGAATAGGGATCCGCCGGAAACGCGGATCGTACCCGTATTGTTTACGGGCACGCCAACGACGGTGAATGTGCCGGCGCCACTTTTGTGGAACGTCCCTTCGTTTTGTACGAAATGTGCGGCATTCGACGCGCGGTTAAAGTCGGCGCTGGCCGTCACATTGATGACGCCTCCGACGTGATTGAAAATCTCGACGGCGTCCGTAGGCGAGGCGGAGGAGCCGACCAGCAAACCGGAGCCCGTGTAATTCACCGTCCCGAAGTTGTCGAACGATCGGGCGAGATTTCTGCCTTGGGGTCCGGTGATATTGGCGACGCCGCCTTGCGTCAGAATCGTCCGGCCGGTTCCAGTCATGTTGCCGGTCGACCATTCGAACGTCCCTGTGATCGATAGGTCGGCGGAGCCGGATATCGTTCCGCCCGCCAAAGTCAGGGTCGGCAAACTGAAGGGCGCGTCAAATACGGCCGTCCCGCTGACGACGACTTGGCCCGTAACGTTGATTTCGCCCGCCAGCGTGTGGATTCCGGAAGCAAACCGGATCGTGCCGCTACCAGTTAACCGAGATCTTTCCGTGAAGGTCAGCTCGCTGCTGAATCCCACCGCGGAGCCCGCCGAGACGTCGACCGTGCCGTCCTGGTTTCCGCCGCGAGAAAATCGAAACTCGCCCTGGGTGGTGTTGATTGTCCCCGAGTTGTTCAGAATCACGTCGAAGTTGGCGACGCCCGAGCCGCTGACCTTGTTGAGAATACCGGCGTTGTTGAAAACATGTGCCGCCAAGGTCGCTTGCTGAAAGTCGCCGTCGCCGATCACGTTGAAAGCGCCGCCGGGGAAATTGGAAAAGACGACTTCGCCAGCGGTCGCGTCGCCGAATTGCAGACCGGGGCCGGAGTAATTGACCGTTCCCGCATTCTCCAAAGGCCGGGCGAGCGTGATAGTACTCGAACCGCTCAAATTCGCCGTCGCGCCGGGCGCAATTACCGTGCGACCCGATCCGGTCATTTTTCCGCCGGACCAGTTCAACGTTCCAACAATGGTGACATCTCCTTCGCCGGAGAGAGTGCCCGATAGATCCAACGTGTCGGCGATGACGGACGATTCGGCAACTGAGAGCGTTCCGCCGGAGAGGACAAGGGGGTTATTGGCAGCGAGGGACCGGATGGCGGAATCTCCGGTGCGATGGGTGATGGTGGCGCCGCCGGGGACACCGATCTGAACGGATTCATTCGGTCCGGGAACTTCGCCTGTGCTCCAATTGGCGGCATCGTCCCAAAAGCCTCCGTCTGGGTTCGTCCAATACACGTCGGCCGTGACGATCGAAAACGAGCTGACGATGGGCGTTTCCCCCAGCCGATTGCCGGCCCGGTCGGTTATGGCCGGGGCGTCGATAAATATTTCGTAGTCTCCCAATTGCAACGCATCGTATGCGACGACGACCCATTCGTCGTTGTCGCTGGCCTGGACGGCCAACGGCACGACGGGCACATTGGGCGCGGCCGTGCTGGTGAGCCGAATGGCATCGGCAGTCAGCGAGGCGGCGTTCATCGGCTTGGAAAACCCGATCTGAATCGTGCGGAACGACGGTTCACGCCGCGCGCCGTCGACCGGTGTTATGTGGACTATCTGAGGGGCTACGACATCGGGCAAAAGTTCAAACGCGATGCTCGCTTCCGCGCGGTTTCCGCCGGTATCGAATACGCGCACCATGGCGTTGGATGTCGCTGATTGCCCGCTGATGTTAGGAGCGGGAAAAGTCAGGTCAAACGGAAACGACACATCGTTGCGAACCACGTTTCCATCAACGAGCAGTTGCACGTTGCGTACCTGGACGTCATCGGTGATGGCTAAGTTCAGCGAAACGTCGCTGCCTTCGATAACCTGGTTGCCGGGCACAATGGGATCGACATCCGAGGCGCTGGAGACGCTAATTGACGGCGCGACGCCGTTGCCGTCGAACGGCAGATAGTTGATGACTTGCAGACCGGCTTCGCGGTCGGCCACGTAGGCAATGCCCGATCCGATGGCGATGCTCGACACGCCGCCGGGAGTGGGAATGACGGTGAGAAGCCTGTCCGTTTGCGTGGGGTCCGAAACGTCCAGCAGGCCGACATCCGCCGCCAGCAGCCCTCCCGTGGAATTTCCCCCGCCGAACAAAGCCAGGCCGGAGCCGTTGAGGGCAACCTCGACAGCAGTGATCGCCGAGCGCGGACCGGTCGCGGTGAAATGGTCTCCATCGTCGCGGAGGATTTCGATACCGGGCACTTGGTTGCTCATGCTCACATCGACGCCCCCGACATAGACGAATCCCCCACCGGCGGCAACGTGCGGCAATGCTAAAACCGGGGTTGCGTTGATCAAGATCGACGCCACGGGATCCGCCAGCTCGAATCGACGTTGAACCTTTGTGACCCTGTGTAATTGGATCACCGTTGAAACGAAATAGAGAAAACCATCAGCGCTGGTTAACTCGGCGATTGTGCCGCCAGGATACGACCGGTGGAATTGAAGCTGGCCGGAGACCAGGTCGTACGTACGTAATTCGTCGCCTCTGGCAACGTAGGCGACGCCTTGGCTCACTTGAACCTGCTGCGCGATGCCAGGGATGGTCTGTATTAAGGCCGGCTGCATCGGGTCGCTGACATCGACCAGGTGCAGTCCCGCGGTTCCCGCCGCGATGGCGGCGATGCCCAGCCGTGTATCGACGGCCACATCGACGGCATCGCCGGGCAGGTCGAGTTGGCCCAGGACAATTGGATTGTTGAACCGCGACGCGTCGACAATGGCCAAACCATACGAGCCGGTGGCAACGTAGGCGGTTTGACGTTGGGAATCGAGCGTGGAACCCTCTACGACGACTTCCTTGGCCTCTCCGCGAAGAGGCAGGCTGGCGATGATGCCGGTGGGAAATGCTCGGCCGCCAAGCGGGTCGAGGCCTTGCTGAATTTCCGCGCGATCATTGATCCCGTCTCCGTCCGTGTCGGCCGAGTTCGGGTTCGTGCCGTAGACGCTCTCGACGCCGTCGTAGAGCCCGTCGGAATCGGCGTCGGGCGCATCATCGGCCAGCGGAAAGAAATTCGGATGCGGCATCTGATAGGGCAATCCGGAACGCAGATAAGGGTAGGTGACACCAAACGAATTGGTGCGTGGGTCGAAGAAGCTGACCTTTTGCAGCGTTCCACCCGCTGGAACGAACAGCGTGTATTGTCCGCCCGGCCTTGTCTGGCCGCGGACTTCAAATGTTTCACCGTTTTCCCTCAGCATCTTCGCCACATAGAGCACTGGATAATCGGGCTGCTGGGATTGCTTCCCAAGGCCGTTCCCCAACGACGCTTGCTCGATTTGCAGAGCGACTTGGCGCGCGTGCGCTGCCGCGTCGCCACCCGCCAGCACGTTGGTCGCCGTGACGATCGACTTGATCTCATCCACGACGGTTTGGGGGAACGAGTCGGGGTCAGAGCTGTACGGTTGGAGCAACGTGGCGATTCGTTCGACGTCGGCAGTGAGCTGCGCGATAATAGGGTCTTCGGCCTCGGGAGCGGCCGCAACGAAACTTGCTGACGCTTCAGGGCTTCCTCCGGGCGGCACAAAACAGGGATTTTCTTGCTCGCAATCGTCCAGGTCGTCTTTGAATTGGTTTTGAACTTCATAGATAGCCGCGAGATAGGTCGCGATGACCCCAATGAGACAACCAGCGGCTGCCGGGGGTGCTTCGACCAAAAACACGCATCCCGCCATAGCACCCGACAACGTTGCCGCCGCAATGGCAGCTCTTTCCTCGTACCGTTTGTTGGCCTCAGCCTTGCACTTGGCTTCTTCGGCTGCCGCGGCGTCCGGGTCCCGACATTCTCGGCATGGTTGGGGCGCCGAAGCTGGTATCGGCTGCGTTTGCGTAGCTGGAGGAGAATCCGCGCAAATAGGACTTGCGCCCGGCGACGGGTTCGGCGGGCAAGCCGGCGGTGGAGGAGGTGGAGGCGGTGGAGGAGGATTGAACGGCGGCGGACCTACAAAATGCCATCCCGGCGCAACGATACCCACGCCAGGATCGGAAACGACTACCGCGCCATCGGCGCTGACGGTTCCCAGGCCAATAAAGTCCCAGCGGCCGGCGTCATGGTTGAACGAAAGGACAGAGGCCTTCTCGCCAGGTGGCAAGTTTTCCAAATTTGGGAACGTGATGGGTGCGGGTGTGTCGAAACTCGTTGCCCCGGGCGCTTGGATCGAGATCACCAGTTCCGGCTCGAGACCGGCGGGCAGCGGCGCCGGAATTCGGTCGGGCGGAACGGGAATAACGATCGCGGTCGTCGCTGCGTTGCCTTGGTCATCGACGGCGCTACCGACAGGATAAACAACTTGCATCTGGCCCCAGACCGCTGGGTCGACGCCCGGAAACATGTTGGTCAATTCCGTCATAGCGGCGGCACCGAACCCGACCGGCGTGTCTTGTGTGGCCGAAAGGGGAACAATGTCCGCCATCGCCATCGGGGGCAGGTAAACGTTGAACGGCGTGCCCTGCATGTTGAGCTGCGTACTTTGACCAGGCACGCTGTGAAACGGTTTTCCTACCGAGGGATACACAGTGCCCGCGGGCGCACTTGCGGCTGTCGTCCCGTCTACGTGAACGAAAAACTCCGGCGCCGGCAACCCGTCGGGCACGCCATCGGCGTTTACGTCTTGAATGCCCAGTTCAAACCGTCCGTTTGCGTCCGTTACGACGTTCGCATCCGGAAACGCGTCGACGCGGATCGTTGCGCCGACGACCGGAATATCGGTGCCGTCCTGGTTCTTGTTGTAGGAGTCGTAGACGTAGCCCCAAACGGTCGTGCCTGGGATGCGCGTCAACGGAAGCGTGTGAAACTCGGCGACCGTGACGCCCCCGGGAACGCCATCACCATCGGCATCCAGTCGCAGCCCTTCGCGCGTTAGGATCAAGTCGCCGTCGACGACGACCCGCACCGCCGTCGACGCCGGTAGCGGATCGTCATAGAAGTACGTCGCGAATCGCTCCGTTGCAGAAACGCGGATCCTACCGGGCACACTCTCCCCCTGCGCGATCAAGTGGAAGGCGTCCGCGGTCACGGTCGTCGGATCGACGGCCGCGCTGAAGCGAACGATTGTTTTGCGCACCGTATTTACCAGTTCCTCGCCGTCCGTTGGCGAGATTTCGATGACGCGAGTTGGCTTCAGCGCGTCATCAACCGGAAGTATGGAGGCCATTCGATTGCGGCCGATGACCCAGTCCACGACGTTGGATACGCCGTCGCCGTTCGTGTCGGCCAGGGTGGAGAAGCTGGCGTCCTCAGCGACCACGAACGTGTGTGGAAGCTTGTTCGCGAAATCGCGCCGAGTGACCTGACCATCCTGGTTAAAATCGCCGGGAAGCACGTCGAAACGATAGAAGAAAGCGCCGCCGGCTTCGCCGTCACCCGAAGGGTACTGATCTTGGTCCAAAGACCATTCGCCATCCAGTGCGTTTCCTGAGACGTCGGTAATGTCATCGAACAGCACGATCGCCAAACGGTCCTCGTCAATCGACGTTGCTAGTCGCCAACTTGCGGTCCGAGACGCCGAATCGTAATCGAACTCAGAAATTGGATAGCTCGGCACGTTGACGCCGCGCAGTTCGAGATCGTCCTGCCCCATGATCACGTCGCGGTCGAACCGAACGTGAATTTGATCCAGCCCAATCCATGGCAGTGGCCGAATTGGTTCATTCGCGATCGCGGGCAGTCGATAACCCCCGGTGCCCACCCCGGCGTTTTCAAAGGCTTCCAAAAAACTCGCTGACCAGTCAGACGAGGACATTAGGACTTCGGCAATTGCCGGACCGGCCGTCAGCAACTGGCGGGGTTCCAGCGCCTCAATGGCGCACCCGTAGCAAAGTTGCGTAGGGCTCCGCTTGCGGCGTCGATGTAGCGTTCGACGAAATTGCCAGGGATTCGCTGCCGCTGGCGTAGGAAGCTCGCGCTGATGACATTGGTGCGGTGCGATTCGCAATGAGCGAAACCAAGTTACCAGTGACATGATTCGGACCTTCATTTGTCTGTGATGAAATTGAAGCGGATCCCCACTCGGCGCGTACGACGATCAACCGGCGCACTCGCGGTGCGCGACCAGGACGGACGAAGGGAGATTTGCCCGTGGCTGAGACTCTCCGGCTTTCGTTGCTGTTCGGGACATCACGAACTGACGGCCAAATCAACGAAAACAACCGCGCCGCTTATTCAATTGGCGGCATCCCGTGTCATCCCAAGTAAAATGCCGTTTGCGCAGAGAATCGAAACCAGAATTTACAGAATTCCGTCGAAAAGCGCGAAAAAGAACGCGATTCGGTCGTGGCATTCCCGAGTGACAGGCCAAGCAATGCCGCGCGTCAGATCCAGGATCCCGTCCCGCGTAGATTCAGTTTGGCCCTAAGTCTGTTCAGTCGCACACGGAGTACGTCGGCGTCCTGGCCGAGAATACGCGCGGCCTCGGCAGTCGTGTGGCCAAGCAGCCGCAATTCAATCAATTGCTGCTCGTCCGCCGAACATTGGGCCAGCGCATGCGCGATCAAGTCGCTCCGTTCGGCCTCGCGAGCGGGATCGTCGCCGTGCGTCGCGAAGCGATCGGTTGGTTTCTCACGCGCCGCAAGCGCGGCCGCGAATTCCAATTCACGACGCCGACGCTGCCACTGGCGAGAGATTTTGCGGCGGACCATCGTGAGCGCCAATGCCCGCAGGTGGTCCGCCGACGTGACGATCAAGTCGCGTTTGCGGATATGCCACAGGATGGATCGGTGGATTGACTGACTCAAATCGACGGAATCCGCAAGCGTCTGTAGCGCTGGGCCGAGCAGGGCGCGGGCGGTCCGCCGCACCTCGGGTTCGTAGAGCCGCACGACCTCCGCGATCGCCGCGGCGTCGCCAGTGGCGGCCGCATCAATGAGTCGGCGAAAAACGTGTTCGTCGTCCTGCGACACCGGTTCGATTTCTTGCCCCTTTTTTATGTAATTCACAAGAAACTTGTTTCGATTGCCCGACGTCGGCAGCATTTACATTGGGCGGACTTCGCGTCCGGGCTTGTCCAGCCTGTATGCGGTCGCGGTGCGCCGGTCGAATCGGCGCAACCACTCGATTATTATAATCGTAATGGCACTGAGGTGAGTCCAGCCGAGATTGCTAATCGTGGCGGGAGCCCTTGGCAGATGGCCCACACGGATTTGGTCTAGGCGAACGCTAGAACTAAGGTGACACAGATTTGGCAGCGCACCTAGCGAAAAACGCGACTGCCGCGCGACTATTCTCGGCCTGCGCGGAGATCGAACGGGCGGTGGCCGACGGCGTGCCGCATCCGGCGGAGGCTTTCGTCGATGCGTTCGGCGGCGACGAAGACGCTGTCGTCGAGATCATCTACACCGAATTCGCCGCTCGTTGCCGCAACGATCGATCGCCGTCGCCCGACGAGTATTATTTGCGGTTTCCGGCTCACGCCGATCGATTGCGCCGTCAATTCGAAGTTCACGAACTTCTCGAAAGCACTGACGGCGACGCGGGAATCGACGAAGCTCCCCCAGCCGCCACGCCGTCCGGCATCGTGCCGCACGACACGTCCGCGTCGAGCCACGCGGTAACGCCGCTTTGCTCGGGCGGAACGGCGGCGCAAGCGGCGACGAATCCTATCGGCATCCATGTCGCCGGCTACGAGTTGACCGGCGAACTCGGTCGCGGGGCAACCGGCGTCGTATTCGCCGCGCGGCAGGTCGGCCTCGACCGACCGGCGGCGATCAAAATGCTCGCCCTGTCGCCGAATGCCGATCGCGAGGTTCTTGCTCGCTTTCGGCAAGAGGCGCGGCTGCTCGCGGCGCTGCGTCATGCAAACATCGTTGACGTCATCGACGTCGTCGAGAACGAACAGGGCGCGTTCCTGGTCATGGAGCTGGTCCGGGGAGGCAACGTCGCGAGGCATTGCGCGGGTCGTCCGCAGCCGTTCGATTGGTCGGTCGAACTGCTGACGCGCTTGGCTCGCGCCGTCCACTTCGCGCACCAGCGCGGCGTCATTCACCGCGATCTAAAGCCGGCCAACGTGCTGCTCGACGACGGTGGTGAGCCGAAGATCGCCGACTTTGGATTGGCGAAGTACTTCGTTCGCGACAATGGTCAGTCGACCAGCGGCTGCATCGTTGGCACGCCGAGTTACATGGCGCCGGAGCAAGCGGCGGGCAAGCGGGATGTGTCGCCGGCGGCTGACGTTTATGGGCTCGGTGCCATCCTGTACGAATTGCTGACGGGACGGCCACCGTTCGCCGGTGAATCGCCTCTCGACGCCTTGCAACAGGTTTTGCAAAACGAACCGGTTCCGCCGGGGCGATTGCGGCCGAAGATTCCTCCCGATTTGGAAACAATTTGTACAAAGTGTCTTCGCAAGGAGCCTCGCGAGCGGTACGCTTCGGCGGCGGCGGTGGCCGACGACTTGGAACGGTTCGCGCGGCTCGAGCCGATCCGCGCGCGGCCGATCTCGCGGCTCGGACGCGTGTGGCGATGGTGCCGCCGGCATCCTACCGTCGCGGTCCTCTCGACCCTTTGCGCGGCGCTCTTGGTGGTCGTCGCGGTCGGCTCGCCGCTGGCGGCTTTGCGACTGCGCGACGAGCAGACGGCGACCCACAAGAACCTTTCTCGCGCCCTGGCCGCTGAAGAGGATGCGTCGCGCAAGCTGAGAAATTCGTATCTCGCGCAGGCGCGTGCGCTGCGCTGGAGCGGCCGGGAAGGGCAGCGTTTTGGGAGCATCGATGCGATTGCTAAGGCATCGGTTTTGGCAAAGGACCTTCGACTCGACGACGATGCCAAGCTAGCGATGCGCAACGAAGCCATCGCCTGCCTGGCGCAGGTCGACGTACGCGTCGAATGCGAGTGGAATGCTTTTGCGGGCCAACGGTCGAGGACCGGAATTGCGTTTGACGGCGACATTCGCCGCGTTGCCATGATGGGCGAAGACGGCTTCATCACCATCGTTCGCATTGACGACCGACAACCTGAGCAGCGATTGAGCCTAGCGGCTGTTCCATCCGGCGGCAGAATCACGTTCGCCCAATGTGTTTTCGGCCCAAACGACGACTTACTCGTCGCCGACTGCTCGCAAGCCAATGGCGCGCGCATGATTGCCGTCTGGAGTGTCGCGTCAGGCGAACTTTTGTGGCATCTCGCGGTAAATCGTCAAAGCGCAGACCATCCGTCGCGGTTTGCCTTTACTCCTGACGGCAAGGCGCTGGCGACCATCGCCGCCGATCGCTCGCTTATCCTACTCGACGCCGCCGCGGGATCGCTTATCCGCCGCGTGCTGCCGCCGAACCGGGACGTCCGCGGACTGGCTGCGTACCCGGACAGCACGAAGTTGTGCTACTGGACCGACCGTACCGTACATGTTGTGGGCATCGACGGCGACGAAGTGGCGCGATTCGAGACGCCGACGCGCGGCGACATCGTCAGCGCGGCGTGGAGCGATGACGGCCACTTTCTCGCCGCCGGCACGAACGACCATTTCTGCCACCTGTGGGACGCATGGGAAGGCGAACTGCGGCGCAAATTCGAGGGCCATCAAGCGTGGGTGCGGCATGTTGCGTTTCATCCGGACGCGGACTTGCTCGCAACCTGCGCCGTCGACGGCACCACCCGGTTCTATGACGTTTGGAGCGGCCGAGAGGAATTAGTCGCCGCCGGGACGATCTGCCGATTCTCACGCGACGGCGAGCATGCCGGCTTCGGGCTGAGCGGAGACGCCATCGGTCGATGGCAGTTCGCCGCCAAATCCGAACTACAGATTCTCCGCGACGCTGCGATCGGCTACGAAGCGTACGAATACGTCGCGGTTCATGACAACCAGCGGCTGGTGGCCACCAAGTCCGGCAACAACGTCACGCTTTGGGACTTGGCGCGCCGCCGCGCCGTCGCTTGCATCGACGCACCGCGGGTTCAGCACGTGTTATTCGGTCCCAAGTCAGGAGATTTGTATTCGGTTGACTACGATGGACATGTCGATCGTCGCACCGTAGACGTCCACACAAACGACGACGATCTATACGTCACGACCAGCGACCCCCAGCAGATCGCCAAGGCCGATTATGGATGCGGAACGAGTCTGTCTGTGGCCGGAGATGGGCAGCACGGGAAAGTCTGCCTGGGCTTCCAGGAGACCTACAAGCCTGCCGACGCTTCGCGGCGACCGCAGTTACTAGCCGACGTCGACGGCGAGCGGTTCATTTACTACGAGGGTCTTCACCGACCAGAAGTCAGCGGCGACGGTCGTTGGATCGCCGGTGGCGCGGATGGCGACCACGCCGTGCTTGTCGTCACCGCCGCGACCGGCGATGTCGTCGCCCGATTGCTGAAGGGTTCCGCCGGTGGCGCCGTGGCGTTCCGCCCCGATGGGCGCCGTCTTGTGGCGCTAACGGCAGACGAATTCGTTTGTCTCGACACAGGCTCTTGGGAGATCGTCTACAGGTCCGATCGGCCGGCGGGATCAAAGCGGCCCGTATACGTCACATTCTCGCCAGACGGAGAGTTCCTCGTTGTTTCCGAATCGACCGTCGGATTAAGGTTGCTCGACGCGACGACGGGCGTGACACTCGCGCTGTTGCCGAGCCGTAGCGGCGCATTGCCACATCGCCCGACGTTCGCAGCCGACGGAGAAAAAATCGTGACGTTTGCCGAGCGGCAGCACGTTCGGATGTGGAATCTGCTACTTGTTCGAGAGCGACTCGATGCACTCAACCTTTCATTCTAGACGCTGCTCGAGTCAGGCGTTTTCTCATATGGACGCGGCTACGCGTTCCTCCACGATCGTCTCAACGATCGTTCCTTCAACGGCGCGACGCGTGTCGGTTCGTCCTTCGTCACAAGCTCCATGGTTTCCTGACCGCAAGGACGTTGCCTAAGTGTCAACCTCCGTTCATCCGCCGCGCAGCCGTTTATAAGAAACGCCATTTCTTGCTCATTTCGCGCCGGCTGATACGGCTGTCGGACACTGTTTTTTCACTGAATTTCGCCATATCGAGCAGAATCTTGTTTCGATTCCGCGGTCTGACCGGCATTCTCTTGTGGGAGGCATTGTCCGCTTGCCCACCGACGCCGGTCCGAATTACCGAAGCGAGTAGCTGTATCCAGCGACGACCGCACCGTGTGGCAGTCATCGCGGTCGCGCAGCGGCGTCTCCGCCGTCAATTGCACCGAAAACATTGGCGTCCAACCACTTGATGTCGATCGGAGAGGATAATGACTAGATGGCGTCTCTTGATAGCTGCGCGAAAAGTAATCCGTTTGTTTCGGGCCGATGCTGGGCTGACTGCCCGTCAGGAGAGCCTACAGACAGCACGACGTATCCGTCCTCCCATGGGTCGGCCTCGACGCGATCGCGTGCAGCCATCGCTACTTCGGACAGTTTTGGTCGCGGGTGTGTTGTTGGCCCTGGCCGGGTCGGCACGGGCGGTCGTATTCGAATTGACGAAAGTGGTCTCCGAAGGGGACGCCGTCAGCGGCCTGTTCGTCGGTCAAGGAAGCACAATCCATGGCATGCGCGCTCCGGCGCTGGATGGCGAGAATCTCGGGTTCTATGCATTTACGGACGAAGCGGTGCAGGGCTATTTCATCTACGATGCATTGAGCGGCGCGGTCCGGCCGGCCGGCATCGCCGGCGACCGGACGACCGGCCCGTTGAGCCTGGGCGGGTTTAATCGTCTGACGACGTTTGCGGGGTTCCCGTCGATGTCCGCCGGAGTGCTGGCGGGCTGGGCGGCGGACAACATGGGCCGGCAGCACATCATTACCAGCGACGGCACGACCGTCACCGAGGCGGCCAACACCGGCCTCATCTTTAATGCAGCCGGCGATGACATCATCTTGCAGGACCTCGGACGCAATCCTTCCATCCGCAACGGCACGATCGCATTCCGCGCCACGGCAACCAGTGCCGACGGTTCCGGCAACAAGAGCGGCATCTACACCGGCGGCGGAGAACTGCCGCTGGTCGTCTACGCCGACGGCGAAACGGAGATTCGTCCGCCAGGTCAGCATATCGTCACATTCGGCGATCCGTCGTTTGATGGCGACCGGGTCGTATTTCGCGGTGTTTCCAACGAGGGCTGGGTCCAAATCCACTATCGCACACCGACCATTGGCGGTACGACGGTCAACTCGGACATAATCGCAGTGAACGACGTTCTACCGTTCCCGCAGGCCGAGGGTCGATTCGTGCTCGACGGATCCACAATTTCCCAACCGCTTATCAGGGCGTATGACCGATTGGAAGACTCCTACCGGTCGATCGTGACCGGGGGGACCGAGATTCCCGGCAGCTCCGGCCTTTCGTTCAGCAACGTGGAGGTATTCTCCGGAGACCAGGAGCATTGGGTCTTTCAAGGCGGCACCGGCAGCACGCACGGGATTTACTCCAAGGGATTGCCAGGGTCGGAACGCGTGTTTCTTTCGGAGGTAATCACCACCGGTGCCATTTTGGACGGCAAGTCGGTGCGATCCCTCGCGATGCAGCCGGACGCCGTTAGTGGCAGCCGGATTGCCCTGATGATCGAGTTTACCGATAATACTAGAGCGCTGTACGTGGCCCAACCGCGGCCGACAATGCTGCCCGAATCGGGTGCCCGCGCTTCGGCCGACGTGCATTACGGCAATCTTGCCTTCGCGCCCGAGGATCAGGATTACTCCGAGAATGTGACGGACCCGGTATTCGCCGATGTGTTTGGACTCCGTGGCCCTATTCCGCTGGAATTCGACGAAGCCTTCGCGCACGGGTCAGGTTACATCCTAGGCCGGGACGGCCAAGGCACGCCGACCGTCCACGCCCTGAGTCGAGCCCAGGGTACGTTCTTTCGTGGACCGACGGGCGATCCCCGCGACTCCGTTGCCTCGCACGCCACTGGAACCGCCGTTTCCCTTTGGCAGCCGCGGGCGTCCGGAGCTCCCGACGAGCCCATTGACGTCGACGTCACGGTCGAACTGCACGGCCTGCTAGACATCAGCCATGGCAGCGGCGACTTCGCCCCGGATTTCATTACGTCCAGGTTCAATTTCGACGTGCGCCTGGTTCAGGAATCCCTCGGAGACTTCCCCATCGTGTACGCTCAAGCGACACTCGATTCGGACGGAGAACTATCGGGTACTTTGTTCGAGGGTCATCCCGAGTTCTTCACCCCCGTGGTATCGGAATATGAGGACGGAACGGCCTACCGAGTGGATGCCGTATTCACCATTGAAGATGTCACTCTGATCAATCCAGGTGGTGAAGACCGCTTCGCCATAGAATTGACAATTAACACTGAGGCCCGAGTGTTCGATCCCGGCGGCGATGAGTTGGGAGCGGTGGCCGACTTTCTCAATTCCGGGAGCTATTCGCTATCCAGCGACACGCCAGGTGTGACGTTTGTGCAGATTATTGTCCCCGAGCCGACGGCACCGGTACTGTTGCTCGCCGGAATTCTCGCTGTGCCCCTCGCGATGCACTGTCGCCGCATCGAATTGCGCATTGGTCGAGCGTGAAACCAACGCTCGGTCCGCCCGGTCGATGACAGGCAGCGTCGCGCGGTCATGACGCCGCGTGAAAACAACTTGTCCGTTGGCGGCGGTTGAAAAGGGCGACGTGGGGCGGTCCAAAATAGCGACGCTGGATGATGTTAGGAGTTTCAGTTCTCAACGATTGGCTGCGGCAATAAACAAGTCGGTCATACGGTCCGCGTGGAACGACGTTCGATTTTTTGTGGGCGGTAGCCCGCGCCCTCCGTTTCGAGGTTGTCGTAGCGAAGCGTTGGGCCGTCAATCGCGGCACGCGAACTGCTATGGCGACGACGCCCGCACCCCAAAATCCACCACCACCACCCCGCGCCGCCCCGCCGCACATTCCCCGGATGCAAGTCCCGCAGCCCCGGAAACCGCGCCAACAGCCGATTGCAATCCTCGTGCGGCGCCGGTTCGCCTGCGACCCAGCGGGCCACGGTCCAATGCAGCCACGGCACGTACCACATGCGATTGCAGACCGGGATTTCGCGAGAAACGCGGCACCGCAGCCTGACTTCCGCTGGCGAAACGCACGGTGACCAGCGTTTGAAGCACACTGGCCCCAATCGCCAGATGTCGCGGCTTTCGCCGCCACGGGAACGAATTACGAGGCTTCGCTCACGGCGCGAGGCATGGGATCTGGGTCACACCGTCTGCTCACGGCAATGCATAGCAACCGGAGCCGACGTACCTCAACCGTCCCTGCTTCACAAGTTCGTTCCACACCGCCGGCGGAAACTGGTCTGGCGGCATGATTCCTGTGATCGCGGATTTCTGACCGGAACTCATCGGCCCGCGGCCGATCTGCGATACCTGATCGAGCTGCGTGAGCTTCCAGCGTTTTTTGAAGGCATTGTATGCGGACTTCAGAACCTCGCGCGATGGTTGCTGGTCCGCCGTTTCATCGGACGGATCGTTCGACCGCGTCGGCGAGGAACTTGGAAGCGGTTCGAGCGGACTTTCGCCAGCCATAAACGTATCCTGGGCCGCTAAAGCCTCGATAAGCGGAGCGATCAAGATTCGATAGCCTTGAGCAGCGCCGTCGCGTTGGCGGCACTGCCCGTGAGCTTAAGCAATTGACGGGCCGTCTTGATTGCATCGACCCACAACGCCGCGCTCGTCATTGGACTACCACCGCCAGACGATTTTCGCTTCTTGGGCCGACCGTCCGATGCCATGTTGGTCTTGGTCTTCACCATGTAGATCATGTTCGAGCTAACGTCGTGGCCGAACTCCTTCTTGACGACGCCGGCCACTTCCTTTGCTTTCGCCGTCGGCATCTTCTTAAGAACCGTGCGAATTGCAAGGCTCTTATTGTTCTTTGGATCAGAGCGACCTGATTTCCGGCTTGTTGCTTTCTTGCGCGCCATTTTTCTCACTGATGTCGTTGGAAGCAGTCCGAAGACCTGAGTAAAGCTTGCGATTTGTTGCAAGGCCAACATTCTATGCGTCGCGAGATGGCGTGCCTACACCTCAAGTCCAACCGGCTGTTCAGTTGCACTCCACCACCCGCGATTTCTGATTCTGCATCGGTTCCTTTCGGGCCGCCGGCACTGCGAGCGTAACCGCTGCGTTGCCCGATGCCGTAGTTCCGGTTGGTTTGAACTGCGGTGAATTTGCATTCCGGGCACTTCGTCTCGCAGCTGCCCCCAGAAACACTCCGAGTCCAACGCGCAGATGACGGCTAAGCAGACGATGACGCAAAGACATGCAAAGATTGGCGTAGATATGCGCCCCGCCGCGCTTGCACTTCTCCCGCCCGCATGGCTCTGTGTGTCCTGTCGCGACGCCGCTGATCCGCCGAATTTTCGACGGGCGGTGCTGCGAAACGCCAAGCACAGGAGAACGACCATGTCCGCGAAGAAGAGCACGAAGACGACCGCAACAAAGAAGCCCGCCGCTAGGAAGACGGCCAAAGCGTCCGCCAGGACGAAGAAGCCGACGGCCGACGGCAAAATGAGCGCCCTCGACGCCGCCGCGAAGATACTGGCCGAGTCGAGCGAGCCGATGACGACCCGCGAGATGATCGAGGCGATGGCGGCGAGGGGACATTGGACCAGCCCCGGCGGCGCTGCGCCCGACCGCACGTTGTATTCGGCTTTGCTCAGGGAGATGAACACGAAGGGCAAAGACGCCCGATTCGTGAAGACGGAGCGGGGGAAGTTCGCGGTGAAGAAGTAGCGGCTCCGGCCACGGATTTGATCTTCAACGCCCACGATGCCCGGCATCGGGGCGTTTTCTCCGGCGTGGCGACGGAGGTCCGTCAAGCCTTTAGCGACAGAGCTAGCGCGTTGTACGCGTTGAGAAACGCAATCCCACCGCGGCGTTCGTTCAGCGGCTTAGTAACCGTCGTGGGCGGCGGCGTGCAACTTGGCCTGCTCTTCTTCGTTGAGTCTCTCGATCTTCACGGGATCAAAACCATGATCGCGGGTAAGGTGCTCCCAGTAGGTCATGTTCTCGACGCCGGCTTCGGGTACGTCGATGGTCGGGAGCCACTGCCGAAGTTCATTCGCGTTGAGGCTCCGAAGCCATTTGCTTGCCGGTCGGCCCTCACGCGCACGGCGAACGGGGTCCGGTCGGCCAGGCTCATCACCTTCGTTCGCGTCACGGTCGAATGCCTCGATGCTGCCAGGTCGGCGAACATCGTGCGGCACGGCGCTCTGTTCAAGATAACCAATTGCGACGCTGTAGTATTCGCCTGTAATCCGGTGGACGGGAGTCGTAATTCCCGTCAGCTTCCATTCATCTTTGATCAGACTTTCGCGTTCATACCAACGCCACGTATTGTTCTGGGCCGCCTTCCATCGGACCGGCGCAGCGGGTTTCGCGACCGGCTTCTTTGATTTGACGTGCTGACTCGCCTTCGCTGGCTCACCCGCCTTTGCAACCGAAGCGGCCGCAGTGGCGATGCCGATAATGGCCCAAAATAGAATCCACAGATTGA
>JAJDEG010000189.1 GCA_029259895.1 Planctomycetota bacterium | reverse complement strand
CGGCGGCTGCTGGCGATGCTATCGCGGCCGGCGCGGCGACCGGCGGCGTGAGGCTTCTTCCGAAGTTCCTTGCTACGATCGCCGCGTCGGCACGGTCGATCGCGCCGTCGCCGTTGAGGTCGCCGTCGGAAGGCAGTGCTCCGCTGGCCGTGCCGAAGTGCCCCTGCACGATGGCCAGGTCAGCGAGGTTCACGCGAAGGTCGCCGTTTACGTCGCCGCGCATCGTTTCTCGAGCACCGGGCGAGCCGCCGACTTCAAAGCTTGGCCGCCAGGCCGCCGCTTCGCTCCACGTCGACAGCGCTGCCGTGGTGTCGATCTTAATCAGCGAATACCCATCGCCGTCGGTCGAAGGATGCCAGCCGACGCCGTTGTCGTCGTAGACAAATTCGAGAATCGTTGCGCCGTCGACGTCGACGAGTCGCAGCGACTCGCCGCCGTTACTCAGTTGGCCCGAATACTCGCCAAGGAGTGCAATGTCATCGCCGTAGCGAAACTGAAACGCCGCCGCGTTCGCCACGAGAACGCCGTAGCCGAGCGGCGAGATGGTCGATGCGGAGAACGTATGGGAAACGCCGTCGATCAGCGACGCACCGGCAAGATCGAGCGTGACGCTTGCGCTGGTGTTCACGAACTCGATAAACTCGAAGTCGTCCGCATCGTTAAACCCGGCCGCAATTTCCTCAGCAGACGGGTCCGCCGGATGGTACATCATCTCGCCGATCCGCAGATGATCTTGCAGGGGTCGCGCGGACACCGTGCTCGTGATCGCGATCGTGTCGGAATCGAGCAAGTTTCCTTGGAAATCGTAGGCCTCGAGCGTAACGGGATGCGTTCCAAACGCCACGGGCACGATGGCTTGCCAACTGTTCTGGGCGGTCCAAGTCACGTCGAGCGGATCGGCGGAGCCGGCGAGTCGAATCGTCCGCACGTTTATCCAGCCGTCGCCCTCGAGCGTGGCCGTCGTGGAGTCGACGGAGAGCGCCGCGCCGCCGTTGGTCGTGATATTGAACGGAACAACCGGCACCTGAGCGGGTATCTGTCCCTGCACGAAGCTGGCCCGCGATCCGATGTAACTGAGAATCGTGCCGAAGCCGCCGCCGGCCAGAGTGCCATAGGCAGCGGTCCAGTCGGCCATGTAGGTCGTGTTGTAGGTCGTGTCGATCAAATCGTCGAGGTGGCCGAGAAACAGCCGCAAGTTATGCGGCCGCGTGATGATCTTTACGAGGTTCCAATTCGAGCCGCCCCACAATCCGGCACTCGTCGACCGCGAGAACGACGTGTCCATGTCGTGGGGCAACGCGATCAACCGGCCGTCGGTCGGCCGCTGGTAGACGCGCAAGTTGTGCGGATTGCCGTGGGTGTACGTGTCGCTGACGCCGGTCAGCGACAGCAGCGCGTAATGTCGCATCCACTGATCGACGTCCATCAACGGCTCGACGGCCGCGTCGAGCGCCGTGCCCGTCTGGGAGAACGCTTGATTGAGCGCAATCACCTGGTCGTACTCGTCGGCCGCTCGATGGTTGGTCGTGCGCCAGTTGCGACGGTAGGTTTCCTTGTCGTTGCCGAGATCGCGGATGTCGGTGTAGGAAATCGGGCCTGGCTCGACGATCTTCGGGCTTTCGGGATTGCCGTCGGTCGTTCGTGTGAAGTAGTACGCGCCGTCGAATTCGTGAACCGCGGTGTCGCTGCCGTTGTTGTAGTACGAATCGAGCCATTCGCGTCCATACGTGCCCATCTTGAGCAGCGCGACGCTGGTGTGCTGGGGCAGTGGCGTAATCACGCGTACGATGTCGTCGTAGACGTTGGCAATGCCGCCGGCGTGGTTGGCGACGTGGCGAATGACGATTTCGTCGACGTTGGGACTGCCCACGGGACCGCGAGCGCTGCGGTCGACGCCGACGGATTCGTGAACGCCGCGGAACTTCTGTTCGGCGTGAAACGAAAGGCTGTAGCTGACGAAAACGTCGGCGGGACGGCCGTAGGGCGTTCCCTTCAGACGCACGCCGACGTCGTAATAGACTTCGTGCTCGTCGTAGACCACCGTCGCGCCGAGGCTGTCGTTGCTCATCAGGTTGGCGTTGGAGTGCAGCAGCGCCGCGTCGGCGGGCGTCATGATGATGCGTAGATCGTGGGCGCCGCCGGGCTGGGCGAGGTTATCCTGCACCTTGTAGAGTGCTCGCGAGTCGCGTCCGGCGGCGGGAAACGTCGATGCGACTCCCAGCGAGTCCGTTCCCTCGACGTAGAACTGTACGACGGTGGCGGCATTCTGCCCCGGCACGGTTCCGACGTATCGATTGCCGCCTGCGTTCGACATGGGGGCGCTCGACCACGCTCCGCCCGCCACCGAGTAGTGCAGCGTCATCGACGCCACGGCGTCGGGATCGTTGGCCGTGACGAGAACGGCAACCTCTTCGCCGGCCGCGGGCACGACCGGTCCGTGCGAGAAGTCTGTGTACGTTGGCCCGATGTTCGCAACGGCGCGCGAATTGGCCGAGCCGGGCGTACCGTGAAGTGGCGGTGCGGCGACGGCCGTGACCTGCGGCAGGCGGTTGAAATAGAGATTCGTACGGATTTGCCGAGAGCCGCTGATCCACTTCGCCCGGAACGAGATTTCGTACGTCGTGGCGCTCGAAATCGTATGCAGCGACGGGCCGTCCTTGAGCGTCGTTTCGAGGTGATTGCTCATGTGCTCGGTCTGGCCGGTCGCGACGAGCCGAAGCACAAAGTTCGCCGGATCGGTCGGATCGGCAATCACGTCGCTGTGGCTGTGGTTGCCGAGCAAACGCCACGTGGTGGCCGTGCCGGTGTCGAACGATTGGTTTTGAATCAGTTGCCGCGCCGTGCCGTCGGGATCGGCGACGACGCGGATGTCGTCGAGCAGCATCTCGCCGGAGTCGAGCAGTCCAACGATCAGCTCGTTGAAATTGTTTGGCCCAATGTCGGCGGTGGCCTTGCCGCGATAGGTGTAGGTCGTCCAAGCGGACTTGCTTCCTTCGTCGCTGGCGGCCCATGCTTCGGGCTGAGAATTGTCCGCATTGCTGTCGCGCAGTTCGAGCGACGAGCCGCCGCCGTCGGCTGCGCTTGGCCAGCGACCGCCGTCGAAGTAGCGCACCTCGTCGGCCGGGTTGCCGATTGCGTCTTCGAGACGGATCGAATCGTCGCGATTGTTCAGTTGACCCGAGAAGTTGCCGACGATCGCGATGCTTGGATACTTTTGGGCAAGCGCGACGGCGTCGCGGGCGACCACCAGATATTCGCCGGGCGCGATCGTCGTGCCGAGGGCGAAGGTATATGCCAAGCCGCCGCGGAGTTTCCACTGCGACAAATCGACCGCGGTATCGCCGCGATTGTAGAGTTCGATCCATTCTTCCGGCGATTCGACCAAAGGCGTCGGCGGCGTGCCGGGAATCAGGTCGCCGACTTGCGAAAGTTCCAGCCCCATGATCATGTCGGAGCTACTCGTCGCCTGCTGGTGCACTTCGACGGCAAGAGTGTTCGTGCCGTTGAGCAACAGTCCCGGCGGGATCGAGAGTGGGAACGGCCCTTCGTAAACCGCGTCGGGCACGATGCGGCTCGACGGCGTCATGAATTCGACCGGTCCGTCGGCCACGCCGAGACGAAAGATCTCCGTGCCGTTGAGATACACGACCGCGCCGTCGTCGATGAGCGTGCGGAGTTGTAGATCGGGCGACGATACGTTGCCGTTGAAGTCGAACGTCGTGCGGAAGTAGTACGTCCAACGCAGCGCCGGAGTGACCGTCGTGCCGATCGGCTCGGGCAGTGCAGCCGGATTCGTCTCGTAACCCAACACGCCGGGGCCGCCGAGCCACGTGCTGTCGTCGAATCCGACGTTGCGCCACACCGTGCCCGGATCGCCGCCAGTGGCGAGGTACTTCCACGTTTGCTGAAGCGGCACGAGAACGGTCGATTCGACCACGTCCGGCGTTCCCGGATCGCCGAGCGTCGGCCGGTGGTGATACATGATCTCGTTGATCACGATGTCATCTTGCAATGCGAAGCTGTTGGCCGTGCCGAAGGTCGCTACGTCGGGCCGCAGCCAGCGGCCGGTTCCGGATTGCGAGCGGCCGCGGAGCGAGTTCTTCACTTCGATCGCGTCGACGACGGCCACTTGACCGGGTGTGTACAGGAACACGCGATCGCCGTCGAGCGGCCGCCAGCCGAGTTCCGCTTGCGAGATCGTGAAGAATTCGCCGGGCGCGAGCGTCACATCGGGCAGCACGAACGGCGTCGTCCCCAACGTCGACGCGGCCAACTCGTAGCTGGAGAGCGACCGCGACGATTCGCCGTGGTTCGTCAACTCCAAATGAAAGGTCTCATCGAGCGCACCGGAAACTTCGTTGATGCTGACCGTGCGCACGACGTCCGTTTGATGCACGAGCAAGCGTGGGACGAGCAGAAAATCGTCGTCGGCCGCGGTCTCGTTGAGTGCGTGAAAGGCGAGTACGTTTCCGCCGGACCGCAAGTCGGCGACAAACGGGGCCAAGTTGATCGATTCCGCCGTTACGGCGGCCGCATCAGGACGCGAGGCCGTTGCCGACGAATTGAACGCCAGCGGCGATGGAGCATTGCGACGGGCGACTTCGACGCCGTTGAGATAGGCCACGAACCCGTCGTCGTATTGAACTTGCAATTGCAACTCGTCGACAGCGGCGGCATCGGGAATCGTGAACGGTATGCGGACGTAGGCGCTGGCCTGCGCGTTGTGCATCGCGACGGTCGTATCGGTGGCGATCAGATTGGTGTAGCCGCCGGCGCCGATACCGGCGTTGTAGTGCGCCGCGACGCGGTCTGCCGTTAGCGCGGTGTTGTAGACGGCGACTTCGTCGATCTCACCCTTGAACCAACGTCCGCCGGCGTGTCCCAGGCCGATGCTCACGTTGCTCGCCGCCTGAATGGTCGAGAACGCGGTGGCCACGGCGGAACCGAACTGCTGGCCGTCGACGTAAACCCGCGAATCACCGGATTGAATGACCATCACGACGTGACGCCACACGCCGGTGGGCGTCGCCGGCACGATGGGCGCGGCCAAAAACCCGACGTTCGTGTATGCGCCCATGTTGCCGGCGGAGTTGAGCTGAAAATGCGTGAACGCGCTCGGGTCGTGGCCGGACAGGATCGATTGGAATTGGCCGGTGATCGGATCGGCCGTGTTGACCCAGGCCTCGACGGTGACGGCGTTCCAGGTCGGACCGCCCCACGTGCCGGGAAGTTGGACGAAGCTATTGCTACCGTTGAACGTGGTCGCGCGGCCGCCGATTCCCGGCGCTCCGCTCGCGCCGAGCGCGACGCCGCCGTTGAATGTGGCGTGTCGGTTGTTGCCTGACGAATCGGCGGCGGTTGCGCCGGACGTTTCGTCGAGCTTCCAATAGCCGTAGGGCGTGTCCGCGAGGACTTCAGCGGCATAGGAAACGGGCGCTGCGTCGTAGCCGATGCCCGTTGGGCCGGTGCTCCATGCCGTTTCGCCCGCCGCGCCTGGCACGAAGGCGGCCGACGTCCAGGTGCCGGAGATCAGGGCGTCGTCCGCAGCCGACGGGACCAGGAGTTGGGCGGTCGCACCGGCGTCGACGACGGCGATCAAGCTTGGGTCGGCGGCGTTGAAATTCCGCGCGCCCGGCGTGCCGCCGACTTGACCGCTGGTTCGCCAATTGCTCGGTTCCGCGGTCGACGAATTGACGTCGAACTTGGCGAGCGTGGCACCGGAACCGTCTGGGCCGACGGGCCACGGGTCTTCGTCGCCGTAATCCAGTTCGTCCATGATGCGGCCGTCGTTGTCGACCAGTCGCAGCGCTTCGCCGCCGTTGTCGAGTTGTCCCGTCCACGGCCCCATGGCGGAAGCGAAAATGCCGTCGGAGAGCAGCACCGTTGGATCGGCGCCGACGACGAGATAGCCTCCGCCAGGAACGACCGTGCCGGCCGGGAAGGAATAGTCGACGCCGCCGCGCAGCTTCCAGCCGGACAGGTCCATCGGCACGGCTTGCTGGTTGTGCAGCTCGATCCACTCCCGCTCGACGCTCCCGTCGGCCGGATGAAACATCATTTCATTGAACACGACCGTGCTGTCGAGCAGCCAACGGCGTTCCAATGTTTCGCAACTGAGTGTTCGCCTTTGGCGGCGCGGGGCACGTCGTTTCAAGCCGATTGAAGAGGAAGAGGAGAAAGAGGTCGTCGAAGCGCGGCCGGGCATAGCGAATTTCCGCGCGACTGGGACGCGGCCTTAAAGTGGCTGGAGAGTAAGTTTCGCTCGAACGAAACATCGTATGCGCGCAGCAAGTTGCTGCGTATTCAACACACGCGGAACGCCGACGCTGCGAGCGTCGCGAGACGACGACGCCTCGGAGCCACGCTTGCGACTCCGAGGACGTCGATCGACCATTTCAAATTCCGATCTGGCTAAGCGAGACGGCGACGACGCGCCACGAGGACGACGCCCGCCGCGGCGATCAGCCACAACGACGACGGCTCCGGAATAGCGGCGAGTTGCTGCACCTGCGATTCGGATAGTACGCCCTTGTACAACCGCATGTCGTCGATGCGGCCGTCGAAGAATCGGTCGAGACCGACGCCCGTTCCCGATGCGTCCCAAGCGCCGATGCTCGAAGCTCCCGGTGCCCCGACGAGTCCGCCATTGCCGCCGTTGTGAACCGTCGTTGACTCCAAGACGCCGTCGTAGTAGGCGTTCGTCGTCCCATCGAGCGAGTTGTACGTGAAGGCCACGTGAACCCACGAGCCGTCGGTCGGCACGCCAGTGGTCGTCGTGCCCGTGAGCGGCGAGTTGCCGGCGACGGCCGATTCGGGCCGGCCGGAGGCGGTGCCGAGGTTGACGTGCAACGCTTGCCCCGGAAATCCGTCGTTGGCAAGTATGGCATGGCAGCACGCATGCGACAGCGAATCGGCAGCGACGAAGAACGAGATCGAGTAGCTGTCGTTGCCGTTGAGGATCGTCGAAGCCACGTCGACGTATTTGCCGGGGCTGGCAAGGTTGCCGCGCAAGTCGAGCGCGCCGCCGCCGATCGCGGCATCCGGGGTGATCGCTGCGCCGCCGGTTAGCACGCCGTGATTGAGGTTGCCCGAAATGTCTTGGGCGTCGTTATCGAACGACCAATGGGCCAGCAGCATCGGGGCCGGCGGAGGTGGCGGGGGCGGGGGCGGCGGGTTGCCGGCCGCATCGTAATGAGCCAGCACGCGCTCCGGCGATAAAGCCGTGTCGTACAACGCGACTTCGTCCAGCAATCCGTTGAAGAACCGTGTGTTGATGTGCCCGTTGCCGATATGGACGTTGTCGCTCGACAAGATCGAAGTGAACGCCAGCGCACTGGAACCGGTTTGGACGCCGTTGACGAAGATACGCGTGTCGCCTGTCTTCGACGTGATGACGATATGACGCCAAGTCTCGATCGGGCCTTCCGGCGGCGGCGGTAGCAGCGTCACGCCGGCGTCGGTGTAGGTGACCGTGTTGCCGAAGGGTGCTAGCTGTGCGTGAGCGACGCCTCCGTCGGGTGTGCCGAGAAACGTTTGGAACCCGTTGACCGTCGTGGACGTGTTGACCCACGCTTCGACGGTTAGCTCCGGTCCGCCGCCCCATGTGTCCGGCAGTTGCACGAATCCCGTCGAACCGTCAAACACACCGGACGTTCCGCCGATCATGGCCGCGCCGGGAAACAAGCCGGGCGTGACGCTGCCGACGTACGTTCCATTGCGACCGTTTGGGGACGAGTCGAGGGCGATGCCGGCCGGCTCTCCAGCCTCGAAACGCCAGTACCCCGCGGGATTATCGGCCAACACTTCTTGATCGTAAGTTGCGGCGAGGGCCATCGTTGGGCCGACCGCGAAAACGCAGACGAGCGCGAGAAGTCGAACTAGTCGACTGCGAAGAAACATGCGACTCATTGGGCACTCCGAAAGTTCGTGGGACGAGGTGTTTCTATGCCGAAACGCGACGGCTAATCTTCTAAGCTTCGATCTAGGATAACTAAATGCGGACGAGCGCGGGCAATTTAACCGCCCGGCAGCCCCGTTCGACGCGAGCGGTTTGGCCAAATGCCAAGACTGAGGACGGAGCGCGGCACCTATTCCGGCACCGACGCCTTATCATTTTTTCCCGCATCGCAGCAGATTTAACGAACAAATCGGCAAATTCGCGAAAAAAAGAACTTTGCCCGGCCGCGGCGAATTAGGCGCGGCTCACGAGGTCGTTCTAGCCCTTCCCCCTACTAGGTTCGTTCGCGCATCAACGAAAAAAGGCACTGACGGTTGTCCCGTCAGTGCCTTCTTGTTGCTATCGATCTGTCGATTGCGATTAGTGGTCGATGGCGATTAGTGATGGACGCGAGCCCGGAAGCCCAGGCGACGCAGGCTACGCTCGAACTGGTGAGCTTCGCTGTCGCAGTGGAAGTACTTCGATCGCGGTCGCGGGCAGGTGTATTTCACGTCGTAGTGGCCGCCGTTGTGGGCGATGCGGACGAAGCAGCCGAGGCTGCGTAGGTAGTTGGCCAACTCGTGGGCGCCGTGGTGGTCGTGCATGTGTTTGCTTCTCCAGCCGTGCAGCGAGTAGTCGACGTGGAAT
>JAJDEG010000188.1 GCA_029259895.1 Planctomycetota bacterium | reverse complement strand
TCGAGCCACCGCAAACAACCTATCCACTGACGACCGCGCCTAAACCGCCGCTTCGAATGCCTCGAGCGCCGCGGCTTCGTCCGGCAGAATCTCGAACAGCCGATCCAGATGCGTGATCGAAAAGACTTCCTTGAACTCCGGCCGAATGCTGCACAGCTTCAGGCCGCCGCCGCGGCTCTTGATCAGCTTGTAAGCGGCGATCAGCTTGACCAGCGCGGCGCTCGAAAGAAACGACACGTTCTGAAAGTTCAAGACGACGTTGGCCCCTTTTTCGCTCTCGATCAGACCGAACAACTCCTTGCCGATCTCCTCGATCACCGCGTCGTCGCGGATTTCGCGGTCGTGAAAGCGCACCGCGAGCACGTTGCCAACATTGCGAACTTCCAGGTGCCGAGAGACGCTCATGACATACCCCTTTACAACCGCCGCGGCATTCGGTCGCAATCGCGCACTCGCCCGCAGCCCCATGTAACCCTAAGGATACCAGCCCGCCACGGCCGAGGCAACGTAAACGAGTTCGTGAAGCTGCATTACCCGAGTCATGCAGGCCGTGCGAGATAGGCCGGCAATTGGCGATTGGGGGATCGCCGTCTCGCAATAATGGTGGTGCCAACCTCGCCGTGCGGCACGCTTGCCGGTCCATCCGTGCCAGCGGCGCGGTTAGTCGGGTTTTTCTGGGGTCTCTACTTTCGGGGCCGCTTCTTTTGGGGCCTCTTCCTTCGGAACCTCGACGACCAAACGCGGTTGTCGCGGCTTGCCGTCGTTGTCGGTATTCCATCCCTGCGATTCGATTACTTGCCGCGGATAGCCCCAAGCGCCGGCTTCGTTGGCGGAAATGATCCGCACCGGGCACTGCTTCGACGGCGCTTATTCGCCCGAGCATCCAGCGCCAGGTTCTTCCTCCAAAAAAACCATTGTTCGCAATTTGTCCGGTAAAAGGGTTTGCGAACAGATCATCAGGCCAAGAACCTTCGCTATTCCGACTTCAGCGGTTTCACGGGACGACTGTCGTAATCGATCGTCAGCCGCGGCTGCTCTTTTTCGTCGTCCGCTACGTCGATCCACTTCATCGCATCGCCGGTCTGTCGCGCGAACTCGAATTGCGACGGCAATGAATCCTGAATGTGGACGCGCCGCTTTTCCAGCACCATCGCCAACGCCGACACGATGTCGTGACTTCGTTGGACATTTAGGAAGATACGTTTGGGTTGCGGCCTAGCGTGAAACCGTTCAAGCACGACTTGCTTCACGCTTGGTTCAAACAGGCTGGCATACACCGCGAGAGGACACGCGGTAGATTGGCCGTAAACCGTAACGCTCGCGTCGCGGAATTCGGGAATCTCTCCGAGCGCTTGAATTGCCCGGCGAATGTCCCACACGCGCATTCCGTCCGGCGTTTGGCCGAGAAGGGCGTAGCGGCGATGATCGTGCGTTCCAAGCGGCAGATCCTTCGAAGCGCGTTGCCCGAACTCCATTTCGTATCCGCGCGGCGAAAAGAACACGGTAGCATCATGCAGTCGTGGGCTACCTGGCGTGAGTTTCTTTTCGATTGAATCTCTACTTGCTCGCGATTCGTTAACCGTCCACCTACCTCGGTCAAAATCAATTCCAACAACAAAGAGAATGCTCTTTACTTCACGCTTGCCATTGCGATTGTCAGTCTCCACCGCCAACCGCTGACGTAGATTCGACTCGCTCGTAAACTCGAATTGGCGGCCACGATAGCGAAATTCATTATCGCCGCGTGATTCAATTTCTTTCACATTCAATGCCGGCGCCTTCTCCGGCCACGCCCGAAACACCTTCTCCCGCAAATCCTTCATCCACCCGTCGCGCATCCGCTCCCACTGCTCCTTACTCTGCGGCACATTCGGCTCCGCCGCCACGGCGACGAACGTTTCGTCGATCTTCGTGTTGATCTCGTCCGCCGGCAGCTTGTCGAACACTTTGAGTTCTTCTGGCTCGAATAGCTTCACCGCCGGACCGTCGATTGGCCTTCGCCCGCCGCCGAGGAACCGGTCGAACCACACGAATGCGTGCGTGTACAACTCCTGCGTGTCCTCGTGCGGTCCTTCGGTGATGTGAAGTCCGAGGTTCTTCTCCGCGTCGTGCAGCGCATAGATCCGCCGCACCACGCGATGGGTCCGCAGCACGCCTTCGAGCGGAAAAATATTGTCCTTGTCGGTGTTGGAGATTAGCAGCGGCCGCGGCGCGACCAGCGCGGCCATCTGCGGATAGTCCCACCGATACGTGTTCACGAAGTACATGCAGTCGCAATGCCCTTCGACGCAACCATCGACGACGTGGTTCTCCAAATCGGTGATGCCCGCCACGGGCACGGCCGCTTTGATGCGGTCGTCGAGCGCCGCGATGAACCACGTATAAGCGCCGCCGCCCGACCGCCCCGTCGCGCCGATTCGCTCGGCATCGACTTCCTTCCGCGTGGCCAGATAATCGAGCGCCCGGATGCAGTTCCAAGCCTCGACGCCGGCGGGCGAATAGCCCCGCGAGTTCCACCACCAGCGGTCGTGGCGATACGTGCCGTGATGAATGCCCTCGATCTCACCCAGTTGCAGCGTATCGATCACCAGGCACGCATACCCATGCCGGGCGAACCAGATGCCGTGATGCTGATAGTGAACCTTGTTGCCGAAGCTCACGCCGTCTTTGGCCACTTTGCCGTGCCCGCATAGATAGAGAATCGTCGGGCAGGGCTTCTCGATCGTCTTCGGCAAATAGAGATTCGCGGTCACATACAGCCCGGGGCGCGACTGGAAGTGGAGTTTCTCGACGACGAAATCGTCCCGTTCGACGCGACCGGTGATCGTGGCCTTCAAGTCGGTCCGCTCCGGCAGCGGATCGAGCGAAAGCATCTCGAACAACTGCCGCCGATACTCGGCCTTGTTTGCGTTCCAGTCGTCGAGAGTTTTGACGTCGGCCAGACAGGCATCGCTTAGTTTCGCGGTCTCGGCGCGAAAGTATTTGGCCACCTGCTCGTCGCCGGACTTATTCGCCGGCTCATCGGCGCGAACGTCGGGTGCGCCGGAAGCACCCAAGCTGGCCGCCAAAACGAGTAACCACGCTGCGATCGAAAACTTGCGAACGCCCATCGACCACCTCCGCACTGAAAGAGTCAAGGAGAACA
Organism: Planctomycetota bacterium; assembly: GCA_029259895.1. Taxonomy (GTDB): domain Bacteria; phylum Planctomycetota; class Planctomycetia; order Pirellulales; family PLA5; genus PLA5. Next base: position 9,973 of record JAJDEG010000188.1, on the reverse strand, counting down.
CGGCTTCTCCCATCAGTGAAAACCTATGAAATCCGGGGTTGAACGAGTTTCAATACGCTTGCGTAGCCGCTCGGTGTGCAACGAACCGCGAACGCCCCAAAATCTCGCCTATTCAACAAGGCATTTGGCCGGCGCTAACAATTGAACCGCCGAGGCGCTGAGACGCGGAGGAAAAGACGTGGACCTGAAATCCGAAAACTCCGCGCCTCGGCACCTCGGCGGTTCAATTCTCGTGTAAATGCGGCCAACGGCCGAGCTAGATCTTTCGTCGCGAAACAACCAGCTCGCCAATTTCATCCCACGGGCGGTTCGATCCCGAAATCGCGGATCGTCAACAAACTCTCGAATGGAATATCGAGCTTGGCGAAAGCCTCGCGGCCGCCTTCCATGCGGTCGATGATCGCAATCACGCGTTCGACGACTAGTCCAAACTCCCGGCAGCGTTCGATCGCCAGGATCGACGACCCGCCGGTCGTCACGACGTCTTCGACGATCGCCACGCGGTCGCCGCTCTTCACCGGCCCTTCGATAAATTGATTCGTGCCGTGCCCCTTCGACTCCTTGCGGACCATGAAGCCTTTGAGCGGCACTTCGCGCACGCCGGCGAGCGTCACCACGGCCGCCGTGATCGGATCGGCGCCGATCGACATCCCGCCGACCGCTGAGGGGAGCGTCGGACCGAGCAAGTCCAAGATCCCCTCGCCGATCAGCCGCGCCCCGGCGGCGTCGAGCGTCACTTGCTTGCCGTCGAGATAGTATTTCGCCTTTCTGCCCGAGGCAAGCGTGAAGTCGCCGAACTTGAGGGCGTGTTGGCGGACGAGGGCGATCAGGGCGTTGCGGTCGTACACGGTTGGTCGGGGGTTCGCGGTGCGGAGTAATTGAAAATGCCGACGACGTGTCGCGCGCGGCAACGAACGGCATCGTATCGCACGGCGCGGCAACTCGCCACCGGCACTACGCCACCGGCACTACACCACCGCGAACTGTGCCACCGGGAACTGTACCACCGGGAACTATGCCTGTGCCAGCGGCCGCTCGGCGGAGACGGCCCGTTCGACCGTATCGAGAAGCTGTTCCAAACGGAACGGCTTGTAGAGATATTCCTTCAACCCGGCTTGCCGGCACTTCACGATGGTGTGGCCGGGATCGTAACCGTAGCCGGTCATCAGAATCAGCGGAGCGAGATCGCCCAGTTCCTTGAGCTTGCAATGCAGTTCGTGCCCCGACATGTCGACCAGCTTTATGTCGGCGATGAACGCGTCGTAGACGGCGTCGGCGCTGGCGTTGCGGACCATGTAGATCAGTTCCGCACCCGTCCGCACTGCTTCGACGACGCAGCCGCATTTTTCCAGCAGCGTATGGGCGGCCTCGCGAACCGTGTCGTCGCTGTCGGCCACGAGAATGCGGCGGCCCAACAAGGCCGGCCGCGGCGACGTTTCCTCGGGCGCTCCGGCCGGTCGCGCTTGGCCGGGCGCCAATTGCTGGCCTACTCGGTGAATCACCTGCTTGATGTCGCGGGCGTGGCGCAAAATCCGCTGCAAGCGCTCGACCACTTCCGGTTCGTGGCCGATGTACTGCTCCATCACGCTTACGGCGTCGTTGAGAATGTCGTCGACCGGCAACGCCACGGCGCTGTGAATCGCCTCGACGCTTTCACGCGCCACGAGATGATGTTCGGTCACCAACAGTTCGAGCGTATTGAGGGCCGCCGCAAGATCGCGACAAAACACCTCGAGGAACTGCATGTCGCTTTCCGTGAAGGCCCGCGGTTCGCTGCTCTCCACGTTGAACGTGCCAATCACTTGTTCGTGAAAGACCAGCGGCACGGTCAGCGAGCTCTTCGCGCCCTGGGAGCCCTCTAGATACAGCGGATCTTCCGACGTATCCTCGCACAAATAACTCTTGCCCGTCGACGCCACGAATCCGGTCACGCCGTTGTTCTGCGGCCGCGCGTAAAGTTCGCGCGTCGCCGCCTCGGGCTTGAAGCCCACCGACAGCAGCGGCATCAACTGTCCGGCGTTTCGGTCGAGCAAGCGAATCTCGACGACGTCGAAGTGCAACAGATCTTTCGTGTAGTGCAGAATGTTCGACTTGAGCAGTTCGATTCGCTCTTCCATCGTCATCTGCGCCAGCTCGGACGGCGTCATGTCCGTCAGCTCGATTCCGGCGCGATGGATCGCCGCGAGCTTCTGCTGTTGCATCATCTCTTTGGTGATGTCGCGAACCGTGACGATCAGCGTGCCCGCCGGACCTTCATCCCGCAGACCGGCGGCATGCACGTGAAAGTAACGCCCGGCTTCGGTCCGCAGCGTCGTATTGCTCGCCGCGCCGGCGTTTTTCGCCGTGTGAAACGGACAGTAGTCCGGACCGAGGATTTCGGGGCTGCCCAGGGCCGTATAGAAATTCGCCCCGGCACCTTCGTTCTCGCCGCACCACTGGCGAAACTGCGCGTTCGACCACACGACGTTGTTGTCGACGTCCAACAGCGCGACGCCGTCGGGGATCTGTTCGAGCATCCGCTCGTTCTGCAGCAACCTGCTCAAGCGCGGACCGTCGCACAAGTGCGGCGAGGTAACAAAAACGCCCGCGAAAGCATCGCTCGCTAACGTCGCGAGTGCTCGCTGTGGACAGTCAACCTCGACGACATCGCATCGTTCGCTCAACGCACCCGCGAACGGGGTTGCCGGATCTTGCAAATCTCCGACGAGTAACACCTTCGGTTTGTCGGACAACGCCCAACTCCACTCAAAGACACCAGACTCAAAGGCGGAAATTCAAAGGAATTATAGATACGCGTCGTCCCGCGAACAAGCGATTTGGATGTTTGCGGTGGACCGCGACCTCACAGGGCGACCTCGCTGGGCGACCTCACCATCATCGACTCGCTTTATAGTCATCGACCCGCGACGGCCCAAGTCTTAGCAGGTTGCACAACCGGCATGCCTTTGCCAACGCGAAAGGTCGGCTATTGGCCGCTGGCGCGGTCTGCGACGGTCGTGCCGAGAGCCCCGCCCCCGCCGCCGGCGTAGTGCCGCTTTCGCGCTCCAAACCCCAGCCCCGAACCCAACTCTTCCACAGCCGCAGCGAAATACGACGTGCCCATGCCGCGTTCCCAGCCGCCACGACCCGATCAAGGCCCGGCAATCAACGCCCAGAAGCGGCCGGCCGCCGAAGCGTCCGCCTGGTCGGCTCCGCCGGGCCGTCGTTCTTCGATCCCTTCTCGCCGTCGTCGCCCGCACCGTCGTCGCCAGCACCGCTGCTGGGCGATCGATCTTCCATCGGCGGATCCGTTTTTGACTCGGCCGACAGGATCGTCAGCCGCAGGTGCGAATAATCGACATCGAAATAATGGCTCTCGTAGGCCGCGCGGCCTAGTTTCGCACCCAAATCTTCGCCCTCCGGCGGCAATGCCACTGCCTCGACGTCGCGCATCTCCAGGCCGCCGACGCGGACCGATGAGAGTTTCACCATCCGACACGCAAGCTTGCGATCGCCCACCGTGTACGTCACGCGCGGTGCGTCGTGCGTCGAAAGATTTAGCGACGTCACGAGACTGTGGGGCAAATGCGTCGGCCCGTTGCTTTGCCGCAGGCTGAACGTCACAGGCGTTGCGCCGTCCACGATCGCCAACACGCGGGCATGTTTATCGTCGCGATAGATCGGCACGACGTTCGACAGCGTGGCGCGATCGATCCGCGCCAGCCGATCGGCGGCGTCGGACGCGTAATTCCTGCCGGTTCCCAACCGATGCGCCGGACCAAGCCGCGATAGCGCAGCTCGCACGGCCGCGATCTTGCCAATGCGCTCGTATTGCTGCGGAATTTGCGCCAATCGTTGCCGAAACGCAGCCGCCGCCAGCGTCAAACCGGCGCGAGCATTTGCCAGCCGGACCACGTCGTCGCGCGCGGACTGGAATTCCGCGAGCCGCGTGCCGTCCATGTAATCTCGCCGCTTGCGTTTGATCTGCGCTTCGAGCTCTTTCGCCGACTGCTTGAGCTGGTCGCGCGTCGGTCCCAGCGCCGCTGGATCGTTGGCCTTGATGCGCTCTTCGAGCTTCTTCAACTCGCGACGCTTCTGGGCCAATTCCTTCTTGGTCGCCTCGTTTGCCTCCACACGCTCATCCAGCGCCCGTTGCAACACTTGATATTGCCGCTCCAGCGGATGAAATGCGTCCAGCCACTTTCTAGCTTCCGCTTCGGCCGGGCAGAGCCACGCATCGCCGAGATTCACCAGACCGTGGCGGGCAAGGATTTCGCCCGGCTTTTCGGCGGCATTTTCGTCCGCATTTTCGTCCGCCGCCACGGCTTGGCAAAGCATCGACATCACGACGATCGAGGAACATGCGGCGATTCGTCGTGCCGTGGCTTTTTCTCGCGTTCGCATGGCTCGCCTATCCGATCCGTCGATCGCGACGTTGATCGCGACAAGGTGAAATCCCCGTAACCCGAAATCTCCGTCATTTTATACGTCCTCCGCTGCGAATGTAACGCAATGGACGCGATTTCATGCGCATTCGCGGTCCGACCGGCACACGCGGTGCGTTCCGCACGACCGCGAGGGCCGCAATCTTAGACCGCCGTTTCAACGTCCCGGCGACACTCAGCCGATGACGCTTAACGACGCTCGTACTGCAAACGGTGGATGCCGACAAGCAAGGCCGGCCACCGGGGCAAGGCTCTCGACGCAGCGTCCTCGTTTGAAGTGCAGACAACGAGAAACGTCGGCATCGCGTGTGAGATCGAAAGGAGGCGACGGCCATGTGGCGAGCAATGTTCATCGCAATTGGCGTGACGGCATGCATTCTCGGCATCGAATGCCTGATGATCGATAAGGCAGTCCTCGTCGAACGTGGCACGTCCCAGCCCGTCGTCAACGGAGTGGCCACCGCTGCAGCCGCTAAGCGCGAACTCATTCCGCCGGATTGGGCACCCTGGAGCCTGCTGTCTGCCGGCGCGGTCGTGATGCTCTATTCGTTCACGCTCCCCAAGAAATGGTCCGGCTGATTTCCAGATTGATCGCACCGAAATCGTGGCGAACTCGTAGGGTGGGTCGAACGAAGGTGAGGCCCACCAGAAATCGTACGGCAGGTGAATCGAAGCGAGGGCCGGCACGAGCCGCGCCCACCTCTCGAATCTAATCGATTCGACTCGCGCAACCTCTAGCGCGTTGTCTTCCACTGCTCTTCCAGCACGTCGAATATCTGTTGCCCGTCGCGGAATCGGCCGTCGATGACGAAATGCTCGTCGACGAGCTTCGGTATCTTCCCTTTGTCCAACGATCCGTACAGGCTCGTGTACGATTCGATCGCCTGCCGCGGCTCGACGGACTGATCGTACAATTCGATCGCCGCGCTGCCGGCCACTTCGCCAACTCGCTTGCGCACGTCGTCGATTGGATGTGGCGTCTCCGGCTCAAAGAGCCAATGGTGGAACTCGGCGAACTTCGTCCGATCGGTCTGCCACACGGAGATCGCCAGTCGGGCGTACAAACACGCCTGCGCGTGCGGCCCGCTGCCCGAGGCCGTTGCGTGCGGATTGCAATAGCGATTCATGGGCACGGGCAGCACCAAGATCGCCAGTCGTCCGCCGAATAGCTGGCGTGCCTCTTCCAGTTGAAAATGCTGATCGCGACAGTGAGCGCACGTGTAGTCGAACAACTTCACGATCACGTGCTCTGCGTCAGGCGATCCAAGAATCGGATGTTCGTAAGCGTCGAACGTCATCGCCGTGTTGCGCAAGCGGAGGATCCGCGATAACGCTGGCTTCTCGGCCCTTCGCTGCGTCGGCCCAGTGCCTGCCGCATCCGCGTCGTGCGAGGCCGCGCCGAGTGAATTCGTGCCGTGCGAACCGTCGTCCGCCGCCGGTTTGTCGGCACGGGCCACTCGGGGCGATTCGTCGCGGTCGATGCGAAACGACGGCGGCTCGTACGCCAATTGTCCACCGACGAGTACGCCCGTCGCCACCAGCGCGATCCCACTCGTAACGATGGCCGATCGACCCAGCGACGCGCCAGCGCGACTCGATGCTAGCCAGGCGACGGCCCACGCCGTGCCGGCCAGCAACAATCCGCTACCGTGCGTCGCCAGACAAGGCCAGCACAATCGACCGATCACCAATACCTGCAGGCCGACGAACCACATTGCCGCCAAAGCGGCCAGGGCGGTGAGCGCCAACACGATCGGCCACGCCACTCGACGAACGGCGCTCGGCACGGCCGGCCCCAAAAACCAAACCGCCGAGAGGATCGACGCATAAACCATCGCCGCCGGCAATGCGATCGGCACGCCCAGCCACGTCGACCACCGCGTCGAGAGCACGTGATCGCAATCCAGCACACCCCCCGCATCGCAACCGGCCACGGTGCCGCCGTTGAACGAAAGCCAAGCCAGGTACGCCGAAAACCCCAGCGCCGCCGCCGCCAGCAACGACAGCAAGCCCCGCGCACTGAGCGAACACCATGCCGCGTCTGCACTTCCGTCGCCGCGGTGGCGACTCAATCGCTCGATCTGGCTGGGAAGTCGCATTCGTTGTCGGAATCCTCAAAATTCAATGCAAGCGCTGCGCGGTGGAAATGCGTAGAACGTCGCGCGATCGACGTCCTCGTCGATTCACGACCTGATTTCGCTTCCTATTCCAGTGTAATGAACGCTTGCGTCCGCCGCGATGTTGTAGAATCGACGGACATCGCCAACGGCGCGGCGCAACCGTCACAGGCGGCACAATGTTTGCCCTCATCGCGGACGGCAGTAGAATTGCCCGCACCGCCAGTTCGCTGCGAACGCGATTCGCGCCGCAACGCCCCCTCGCCGAGGAGTTCCCGCCATGTCTGCGCATCGCTCGTTCCATACCGTTACGGCTAACTCCGTCGCGACTGCCACCGCCGTGAGTATCGTGCTATTGGCCGGCCTCGCCACGCAGGCCGCCGCCCAAATCGACGCGGAAGCTGTCGCCGGTGAGCCGTTTGGCGTCGGCCGTATCACGCTGCGGCTGCCCGACGGCGCCACGACCGGCCTCTCCGGCATCGACGCATTGGAACTAACCGAGGCGAGCGGTCGCATTCTGTACCCGGCGCGCAACGCGGGCGTGCTTGACAGACTCGCCGGTCCAAACGACGCGCCGGGCCGATTGACGATCCTGTTTCTATTTCGCGGCAACGATCCGCTCGACGTAACGCTCTATGCCCCGGCCAAACAAACCGTTCGTATCGTGCCCGGCGGTCGGCCGCGCACGCATCAGCGAATGCTCCGGCAATGGTGGCGGCAATATAACGCGGCGGCGCAACAGATGGTCGATCGCGGCGGCTATCCGGCGATCGTCGACCACTATCTCGTCGCCATGCTCTCGCGGCGGCTGGGACTCGAGCCGACGGTTCTCGGCCGCAAGCTGTTTCCGTCGTTCGATGGCGAACAAGGCCTGGGACTGTTGCTCGGCACGCAATCGATGCATGCCGCCGTGGTGCACGAAATGATGCTCGGTGATCGCGCGTCGGAATCCGTCGCCGACCAACCGATTCCGCGGCCGATCCTGCCGCCGCTGCTGGTGCCGGAAGCGGCGGCCGACGTTCGCATCGAAGCGATCGCCGGTCACGTGCCCGAGGAGTGTTATTACGTCCGCTTTGGCAGTTGGTCGAACTATCGCTGGATGCGCGATCTGATGAACGATTTCGGCGGCGACCTGGGCAATATGATCAGCGAGCGGGGCCTCGATTTCGATCAGAGCGGCCGCATGGAAACGCAGCTTGCCCTGCGCGAAACGACGCTGGGCAACTTGCTCGGCTCGACGGCGATCTCCGACGTCGCCATGATCGGCATGGACATGTTCTACCGCGAAGGCGCGGCGGTTGGCATGATGTTCGAGGCCCGCAACGACCTGTTCGGCAACGACGTCGCCAAGCAGCGCACCGCGGCTAAGGAGGAGCATCCGGACGCGAAGCTGTCGACCGTCGAGATCGCCGGTCACGAAGTTTCGCTGCTGCAAACGCCGGACAATCGCGTCCGCTCGTTTTATGCCGTCGACGGCGACTATCACCTCGTCACGACCTGCGAAGCGATGGTCCGCCGCTTCTACGAGGCCGGGGCGGGCAAAGGCAGTCTGGGCGGCTCGGCTGAATTTCGCCACGCCCGCGGCGAACTGCCGACCACGCGCAACGACACGATCTTCGCGTACCTCAGCGATGCGTTTCTCCGCAACCTTGCGGGTCCGCACTACCGCATCGAAATGGCGCGCCGCCTTCGCGCCCGCGTCGAGATGGACATCCTCACGCTCGCGCGGCAAACGGCCAAGGCGGAACGGATGGGCGTCGGATCGCCGGGCGAATTGGCGCGTATCGGCTTGCTGCCGCGCGACTTCGGCGTGCGGGCCGATGGCTCGGGAATCGTCACAGCCGACGACGACTCGGTGACGGATTCGCTGCGTGGTGCCGCCGGTTCGTTTGTCCCGGTGCCGGATATCGAAGTGTCCCACGCCACGCGCCGCGAAGTCGAAGACTACGCCAGCTTTGCCGACGCCTACCGCGAGGCGCTGGGCCGAGTCGAGCCGATCATCTTCGCCATCCGTCGCCGCACGGGCGATCAACTCAAGCTGGCCGGGAAAGACGTTCGCGACGGCGTTCGCGACGGCGTTCGTGGCGGCGATGCCGACGGTGATGCCGACGGCGACAAAGGCAACAATGGCAAACCAAACGGCGAAGCAAAGGGCGAATTGGAAACGCTCTCCATCGAGGCCCGCGTCTCGCCTTTCACGGGCAAGACCTACGAGACCATCGCCGGGCGACTCGGACCGCCGACGAAGCAGTACGTCGCGCCACTCGACGGCAACCTGATTTCCGTATCGGCCCATTTGCGCAACGGTAGCTTCGGCGACGAACTTCGCGGCGGACTGGGCGGATTGCTGGGCGGCTTGTTTCCGGCCGCTGCACCTCCGCCGCCGCGGGACGCCCCGCCGGAAGACGTCCCGCCGGAAGACGCCGGCAGCCGCCTGCTGTTCGTCGGCCTGGACGACTTCTCCCAGCCCGTCGCTCCGGCCAACGGCTTTTTGGGTTGGATGCAGGTGTTGCGGCAAGCCAACGGCTACGTCGGAAGCTGGCCCGAGGCTGGCATGCTCGCCCGCATCCTTGGCATGGACGAGCCGCTGCCGGAAAACGAGCTTGGCTATCGCGAGATTTTCGCCCGGCTCGGCGTGTGGGGGCTGAAGCTCAACGAGTTCACGGTTGTCGCACTTCGCAAGGATGACCTGCTCGACCGGGCCCGCCAACTTCGCGTTGTGGAAGGCGATCGCCCGGCCCAAATTCGGCTACGGGCGGGCGATTTGACCGGCACGAACGTGGCGTACATGCTCAGCCGCCTCGGCTATCAGCGGACGTGGACCGGCTCGACCGGCAACGCCCGCTACCTCCATCGGCTGGCCGAGCAGTTGCACATTCCACGCAGCGAAGCCCGTCCTTTGGCGGAAAACCTGTGCGGAGCGAAACTTATCTGCCCTCTTGGGGGTGAATATAAGGTGGACGCGCGCGCCGACGGCCTGACGAGTTGGGTTTCGACGGCGTGGCAAGCTGGGCAAGCCGGCGACGGTTCGATGCCGGACGGTTACGCCCCGCCGCCGCTGGTGTGGTTTCGTGGCCTGGAAGCCGAAGCGGCCCTGGAGCCGGGCCGCTTTACGCTGCGAGCCGAATTGGTCGTGCGGCGTAAGTCCCAGGGCGGATTGGGTATACCGTCGTTGTTCGGAAATTAGCCGTTGGGCCTGTCGCGATGTGGAGGCGGGCGATTTCGCTGGTGCCGAATTTGCTGGTGTCTGGCCACCCTACTGGGTACGATAAATGTTTATGACGAAATCAATCGGTCGAGCTTTTGGCCGGCGATTTGGTCTCGAAGAACGACGGTCGCGCCGCCGATCCGTGGCGCGAACCGGTATGGAGAAGAACACATGACGCAGTCTTCCTGCGACCATTTCACGCGGCGTTCGTTTGCCTTGGCGAT
>JAJDEG010000187.1 GCA_029259895.1 Planctomycetota bacterium | reverse complement strand
GACATCGTCGCCCGCTACGTCGGCGATCTCAAACGCCGCGCCGCATAACCCACGGCGAACCAAGCGTCGTATCGAACTCCCGCCGCCGGACACGGCGCGCTGCGGGGCCGCGAATCAGTGTTTGGCCGGCGCGATCGCAATGCCTGCCTCGGTCAAATACCGGTTGAACACCGCGCCATGGGTCGCAGCAATCGGGTGATACTTTCCCTTGCCGTCGCCGATAAAGATGCACGCGTTCCGACAGGCGAAACAGATCAAGATTACCCTCACGATGCCGTCGCCGCCGACGTAACGAACGGCATGCCGCGGCTCGAAGCACTTATGCGGCTCGCGCGGCTTGGCGAGTTCCTCCTTCAACGCGGAATACAACGTCTCCCGTTTCAGGGCATCGGCCATTTCGACCTTGCCCAGCACGCGAAACCCGTGCAGCCGCTCGCCATCCGAAGTTTCCGCGTCGTCTCCGAGTGGTAAATCGGGATGAAGCGAGTACAGCGTAAGCTCGGCCGGCGTCTCATCGTCGATCATCGGCGCTCCGCATCCGGTGAGCGCGAAAGGCAACCAGCCCCACAGCACGAAGAGCCAACGAAGTCGTTGCATAGAGCTCCCTTTCCAGGCGCGTCGAACAGCGATTAGCGACGCCGATTGGTCGAAAGTATTGCCCGCAGGTATTCTCCGCGAAGCGCGATGCCGTGCACAGTACTCAATCAACCGCCTACTCTTGGATCGCGCTGCCAATGCCAGGCGGCCGCCCTACTCCGCACCGCGAACCTCGACGCCCCACGGCCCGTCCGCTACGATGCGCCGGTTTCCCTCAGTCTCCAGCCCCTAGTCCCCAACCTCCAGCCCCCGCCCATGCACCCTTGGATCGCCGCCCGCACCGCCCGCTTCGATAGCTCCGGCATCCGCAAGGTGTTCGAGCTGGCCCGCTCGCTCAAAGACCCCATCAACCTGTCGATCGGCCAGCCAGATTTTGAAGTGCCCGCCGAAGTTCGACGCTCCGCCATCGACGCCATCGAGAGCGGCAAGAACGGCTACTCGCCGTCGCAGGGCATGCCCGTGCTCCGCGACAAGCTGCAAGCCCAAGTGGACGCCGAATTCGGTCACGCCGACCGCCAAGTCTTCGTCACCAGCGGCACGAGCGGCGCGCTCGTCATGGCCATGATGGCTCTCGTCAATCCCGGCGACGAAGTCATCCTGTTCGATCCATACTTCGTCATGTACGCGCCGTTGCTCGAACTCGTCGACGGCAAGGCCGTTATCGTCGACACCTATCCCACGTTCGCCATCGACGTCGACCGCGTCCGCGCCGCCATCACGCCGCGAACCAAGGCCATCCTTCTCAACAGCCCGGCGAACCCGACCGGCTACGTCGCCACCGATGCCGAAGTCCGCGCTCTGGCCAACCTCGCCGCCGAAAAGAACGTCTGCCTCATCAGCGACGAAATCTACCGTCCGTTCTGCTACGACGGCCCCTTCGCAACGCCAGCCAAGTACAACGACCAGACGCTCGTGATCGACGGCTTCTCCAAGTCGCACGCCATGACCGGCTGGCGCGTCGGCTACGCCCATGGACCGTCGGCGGTGATCGACACGATGATCAAGCTCCAGCAGTTCACGTTCGTCTGCTCGCCGCAACCGGCACAATGGGCCGCCGCCACGGCAATCGACATCGACATCGCATCGCACATCGCCGACTACCGTCGCAAGCGAGACCGCTTCATCGACGGCATCCGCGACAGCTACGAAGTGCAAACGCCCGGCGGTGCGTTCTATGCGTTTCCAAAAGTTCCCCAAGGCTCCGGCACAGACTTCGTCGCCCGCGCCGTTAAGGAAGAAAGCCTCCTCGTCATCCCCGGTGGAATCTTCAGCCAACGCGACACCCACTTCCGCGTTTCCTACGCCGCCACGGATGCCACCATCGACCGCGGCATCGAAGCGCTCCTGCGACTTGCCGGGCAGTAAGACTTCCCGCGCAGTAAACTGAATCGAACATCAAACCCGTGGGCGGTCAATCCGTTCGCCGACAGCACAACTTCGCTGCACGGCGTCGCGGCATAGAAAACGTTTGACAACCGCACCACGCCACCGCCAGAAAATACGCGGCATTGGCAATCTGCGAGCCAACGTTCGGCTGCCAATCGGCCACGTTCATTAACGCATCGCTACATGCGATCCATACGTGGTACCCGGCGATCAATCGTGCAGCCCGAACCGCCAATGGCACGCAATGACCAGCGATGGCGGTGGTTCTTGCGGCAACGAGGGAGTAAGTTCACCGTTGGAAGCGGCGTCGCAGGCGGTTCCGCAACGTCACGTGCTTCGTTATGCCGTCCGTCGAGCACGGCTCGAACTCGGCTTGTCGACCACCATCAGAAGGCTCATTCCTCTACGAATTCGCTCGCAAAAAATGGACCGGGCTATGTAGGAGCTGCAACCAGGGCAATCGCACGTCGATGCTATAAGGGAATTGTCGCGTGCTAGCGTTCGGAAGTGAAGGCTAGCATCGTGCGGCACTGCAATTCCAGCACCGGCATCTAACAAGACACGCACTCACGTGGGACGAAAACACGGAAATCGCAGCGGCGGATCGTGAAGAATTCGTTGAATTGCTCAAAACGCTCGGTATTTGCAGGGTTTCGACGTGCGATTGCCCTGGAGCTGCAACAGTTGCATTATGAAGGCTAGCCGCAATGTACGTTGGTGGTTCTATCGTGGCGTTGTGCTATTCGTAGTCGTAGTCGCTTGTTGGTCTGCCATCCCAATGCCGCGCCACATCATGACGTGGGTGTGGTGTAAGCGTCCACTGCTGCACAACGGCCATCCAGTATGGAGAGGACTGCGTATGGGGTGGCCGGTACCGGTGGAGGCATGCTCGTCGCGGCATGTGAAGTGCTACTTCGACATCGAACGGAATATCCTTTTGGTGGTTGTCGTGATGTCGAATATAGAAAGCCCAAATCCGTGGTACGTGGACTCCGATGTCCATTTGTATGGAAGCGGAAAGGGGCGTTGCGGAACCGTGCGTCTACCCTACGACTCGAATGCTTGCTTAGCTATGGTGGTCGATGAAAACGAACTGATTAGCAGCGTTGCCGTCAAAATCAAACCATCGGCGAGGGAGTTTTTCCCGAGGGTCACGCTCACAAGCGATAACTACTATTCCGATGAACACATTGCATCGATGCTTCTTGACCAATGCAGCGACCGCCGCGGGCGAAGCGTCTTGGCGCACCTACTTTCCGAATCTGCCGCGATTCCGACGCGAGAGTGAACGAAGCGACGGCATCTTTGCTTCAGCGCGCCGGCGGTTGCCAGTGTCCGTGCATCATGAAAATCACCGACATCGAATGCCACATCCTGCTCGCCCCCGACGTCCGCAAGGACGCCACCAGCTCCGCCCAGGATGATATCGTCGTCCTCGTCCACACCGACGAAGGCATCACGGGCATCGGCGAGACCGACGTTAACCCGTGGATCGCCAAAGCCTGCATCGAAGCACCCGGCACGCACACGATGGGTCTCGGCCTCAAGGAAATGCTCCTCGGCGAGAACCCACTCGACATTGAGCGCCTGTGGGAAAAACTCTACACCGGCAGCGCGATGAACGGCCGCCGCGGCGCGGTGATTTGCGCCATCGGCGCTCTGGACATGGCCCTGTGGGACATCGCCGGCAAAGCGGCCGGCAAACCCTGCTGGCAACTCCTCGGCCAGCAGCGGCCCGACCCAATCGTGCCTTACGCCTCGCTGCAACCCAACGGCACGTCGTTCGAGGAGTACCGCGATTCGCTCGTCGCTTGGGCGGTCCGCGCGAAAGAACTCGGCTTCCGCGCCGGCAAAATGGAAGTCACGCTCAGCGGCCCTTACAACCATAGCGGACTCGACGAACCGGACCACCGCATGACGGAAGTCGTCGCCGCCTGCCGCCGGGCCGTCGGACCAGACTTCGTAATGATGGTCGACGTGCAATACACCTGGCGCGAAGCCGATGTCGCCCTCCGCACGCTACGCGATTGGGCCGATCTCGATGTCTACTTCGTCGAAACGCCGCTCGCGATGGACAACCTCGCCGGCTACGCTCAACTTCATCGCGAAGCACCGATGCCGATCGCCGCCGGCGAATGGCAAAACACGCGGTTCGAGTTCGCCGACCTGATGGACGTAGGCCTCGTCGACGTTGCCCAGCCCGACGTCGGTCGCGTCGGCGGATTGACCGAAGCCCGCCGCGTCTGCGACATGGCGGCCCAGCGCGGACGAAAAATCGTGCCGCACTGCTGGAAAACCGGCATCGGTATCGCCGCGTCGGCCCATCTCGCCGCGGTCACGCCCCACTGCCCGTTCATCGAATTCCTCCCCGCGGCACTGTGCGATTCGCCGCTGCGGCAAGAACTCGTCGCCGACGAACTGACGATCGAGGGCGGCACGATCCCCTTTCCAGAACGTCCCGGCCTCGGCATCGAACTCAACGCCGACGCGATGCGGAAATTTCGCGTCGGGTAGCGCATGCGGCTGAAACACGGAGGCACGGAGGGACGGAGAAGACAGGATTGCCGTCGATTGCGTTGATTCCGATGCAAGTGCGCACGCGCGGACGGCGGATATTTCATCATGGGGCTGTCGATGACCTCGTCGGCGTGGCAACGAACTCATCTCCGTCCCTCCGTGTCTCCGTGTTTCACCTCGTTCGGCGTTTCATCCGCCGCGTCACCGACCGCCACGCCCTGGGCGATCCCCGGCGAGACTGTTAGGCTAGGTCGCTCCCAAAACGTTCCGTTGTCGCACGTCGACGCCGCATGATCGAAAATCTCCCCGTCACCTCGCTCCACCACAACGGTCTCACGATCGAAGGCTATTCCCGCGCCGCCGTCCAGTCGTATTGGCGATGCCCGGAGTTTCGCGTCGGCTTCGATCTTGGTGCCCAGCCGTGGTCGTTTATGGGCACCGAGAACTGGTTCGTCTCGCACGCCCATCTCGACCACATTGCGGCCCTGCCGGTCTACGTCGCCCGCCGGCGGATGATGAAGATGGAGCCGCCGCGGATTTACCTTCCCACCGAAACGATCGAAACGGTCGAGCGGCTGCTTCGCTGCTTCACGCGTCTCGATCGCGGCCGCCTCCCCTGCGAATTGATCGGCGTCGAACCAGGCCAAGAGGTCGAACTCTCCCGCGAGCTGGTCGTCACCGTCTCGCGCACCAAGCACACCGTCCCGTCGCTAGGTTTCGTCGTCTGGGAACGCCGCCGCAAGCTCAAGGCCGAATACGTCGGTCTGCCCGGCGACAAGATCCGCGACATCCGTCTCTCCGGCACCGACGTAACCGACGAGCACCGCCTCGCCAAACTCGCCTACCTCGGCGACAGCACGCCCCAAGGCCTCGACGATTGCCCGGCGATGTATGAGGCGGAAATCCTCATCACGGAAATGACGTTCGTCGCCGCCCGCCACCGCAAAGAAAAAATCCACAAGTTCGGCCACATCCACCTCGACGACCTAATCGACCGCCGCGATCGATTCAAAAACCAAATCATCATCGCCGCGCATCTAAGCACGCGCTACCACGATCAGCAAGTGCTAAAGATCGTCCAGCGGCGGCTGCCGGATATGCTCGACGGGCGGCTGCGGGTTTGGCTGTGAGGGTTTCCGATTGCGACGAAGTTGAAATGACCGCCGAGAACGCGACCGATATCCGCAATGCCAACCAATAGCAAATGTCCACCGCGCCAATGCAAGTGTCCTGTGGTCCGTCCATTCTCCGTCACATCTGTCGTCGCAGTGTCGAAACCTGCCGCGATTTGATGTTGGACAATCGCAGCCCGATTGGACGGGCGAGATATTCTAGCGAGGACCGAAATAATCCTCGCGCGAGCCAATCTCGGTTCCATCCGCTGTTTTATGTAACGCCCACACGATGGCGTTCATATCCGTTGCTACGTCGAAGCCTAGATACTCGAAAGTGTTTTGCAGCTCGACGAAATGCTTTGCGATTTGTGGCGAACCACGCACTTCCTGAAGTTCAAAGCCCGGTTCCCTTGCAAATATCTCATCAGCGACGCACTGAAAGTATCGCTCTGAAACGTTCCACTCAACGGTGCGAATCCGCAGGTTCAGGTTCACTGGGTCTTTCTTCTTCCAGTGCGGCTTGGAGAAGGTCACATATAGTCCAGGATACGGGACGAACGGCAAGGTAATTGCGCCTTCAACGGTTAGCAGCCGGTACTGATTGTGTTTTCGGCGTGGGTATAGTGGCCCAGGAACTTGCAGCATGAGTTTGACTGTGTATTCATCGGGTGGGCTGTATTCTGGCATTTGATGAAAGTTCGTGTCGCTCATGTTCGTCAAAATACTGCCACCTGAAAAAGATTTCCAGCATGGCCACGCAAGACGTGGGCAGCCGAGCGTTGGCCGCACACGCCAAAATCGACGTTAGAATCGAATGCGTGCGACCACCAATTGCGCAATGACCGCGGTCGCGCGGATATTGCTTCGTGGGGCGGTGTGCTGCAAGAGAACGGGCGGCCGATCCTATCCCGCCACCGCCCCGGCCAGCGGCAACAGCCCTGCTAATTCGCCCAAGAACGTAAAGATCACCGCCACGTATAGAATCCCCGTCGCGCTTTGCGTGTTCGGAATCTTGAGCGTTTGCCACGACATCCACGTGGCGACGGCCGTTCCGGCGATGCCGGCGGCCCAGCGGAGGGTGAGCAGCGTTCGCGAGAGCATGTCGCCGTCGTTGAGAACGCTCGGGTCGAGCAGCAACTCGCCGCCGCAGACTACCGCCCGCAGGACGACGGCCGCGGCCAGCAGTTGCAGCAATCGCCGCAGTGGCGCGATGTTCATCGTTGGCGTGTTGAGATACCAGTGGCCGAGAAACATGGCGGCGATGGTCGTGCCCAACAGCAGGCCGGATGACACCGGATCGAGTGCCGAGAGCAGCCAGTCGGCACGAAAGCTTGGCGGTTGAGCCAGCGGCGACGAAGCGACGAGGGCCAGGCCGCTCCACGCCCCGGCCAGCGACAGCACGCTAACGATCGACAGCGCCGCCACTCCCGCCCGGCGACGTTCGTAGAGCCAGCAAACCGCCGAGACGTAACTAACCACCGCGACGGCAGCCGGCATCCACAGCGGCGATACGTCCGGCCGACTGAACGCCACCAGCGTCGCCAGCGCGCCGATTCCCAGCAACACATACGAGTGATTGCGATAAAAACCGCTCGTCACCTGTCGCGGCGGCGTGACGGCCATCGCCAACGCAAGGCCGAATGCCAGACGGAGCAGAAACTGTACGAGGATGAGCACTTGGAGCGGGGGTCAGGGGCTGGGGGTCGGGGGCTAGGGAGGATTCGGGATTCAGGATTCGGGATTCGGGGCAAGCGCGTTGCGGTACCAGGCGTAGGTTTGCGCGATGCCTTCGTTCAGCGCGATGCGGTGACGCCAGCCTAGGTTGTGTAGCTTGGTGACGTCGAGTTGTTTTCTTGGCGTGCCGTCGGGCCGCGTCGTGTCGAACGTAAGCTTGGCCGCTGGGTGGATCGCGCCGCGGACCAGCTTTGCAATCTCGCCGATCCGCATATCCTCGCCCGTGCCGATGTTGATTGGCGGCTCGTCGTCGTAGTTTTCCAAAACGAACAAGCACGCCTCGGCCATGTCGTCGACGTGCAGCAACTCGCGGCGGGCGTTGCCCGTTCCCCACACGACCACCTCGTCGCGACCTGCAATTTTGGCTTCGTGGAACTTGCGAATCAGCGCGGGCAGCATGTGCGCCGATTCGAGATCAAAATTGTCGTTCGGGCCATAGAGATTCGTCGGCATCGCGGAAACGAACCGGCAGCCATGCTGGCGGCGATACGCCTGGCACGCAATCACGCCCGATATCTTCGCGATCGCATAGGCGTCGTTCGTCCGTTCCAACGGGCCGCTGAGCATCGACTCCTCGCGAATCGGCTGCGGACAATCGCGCGGATAGATGCAAGAACTGCCGAGATAGAGCAGTTTGTCGACTTCGGTTCGCCACGCCGCCCGCAGCACCGTGGCGTGTAGCATGATGTTGTCGTACAAGAAATCGGCCGGCCGAGCCGCGTTTGCCGCGATGCCGCCCACGGTGCCCGCGGCGTGAATCACGAACCGAGGACGATTCGCATCGAACCAGCCGTCGACGGCCGCTTGATCGCGCAGGTCAAGATCCGAACGCGACGCTGTGAGAACGCGGCGATGTCCGCGTCGCTCCAGCGCGCGAATGATCGCCGAACCGACCAGTCCGCGGTGGCCAGTGACGAAGATCGTCGCGTCGGGTTCGATGGTGATGGCCATGCACTAGGAGATACGAGCGAAGAATGGCTTAGCCGGACGTTCCACGAACTGCGCCGACAAACGAAGGCAAGCGATTATCAAACCGTCCGTCGCATGGGTCAAGGCGAACGAATTGCTGGACAATCGCCGCTACGACTCGGCGTCGCGCGCTTCGTCGGCATCGGCGGCTAAGGTGTCATCGAGTCGTTCCATGCGAAACAGATACACGAACGCGCCGAGGTCGTAGACGGCATGGGCGACGATGGGCACCAGCAAATTGCCCGTCAGGAGCAAGACGCCACCCAGGTACAGCCCGACCAGTCCGGCGACGATCGCGTAGCCGCGCGTCATGCTATGGGCGAGGCCGAAAGTAATGCCGGCGACGATCAAGCCGATCCACACGCCGTACGGCTCGCCGATGGCGTCGTCGAGACCCTGCTGGACCAGGCCGCGGAACAGCATCTCTTCGCCCAAGCCGGCCAGCGCGCAGATGATGACCAATTGAAGCCACGTCGCATCGCGAAACATTGGCGCCAGGAACTCGCGGCTAAACGCGCGCAGCCGCGCGACGGCCGCCAGACGCAGTTCCATCGCGACTAGCAAGATGGCCAGCAAGGGCAGCGCGGCGACGACGCCCCAGATCGCATCGAGAATATTCCAGTCGATGTAGTCGAAAGGAGGCCGCTCGACGATTTCGCCGAGGACGTAAGCGCCCAGCACGATCATCCCCTCGAACACGACTGCCGCCCGTACGATACCGCCCGAGAGCGTGAGCGAATCTTCGCCGGGGTCTTCGCCCAGGTCATCGTCCGGCGGAACGTTCGGCGGCGGCTCTTTGGCGTCGGACATGAGCAGTGAGGAGGGGACAGGGAACAAACGTGCGGAATACTGCTTCGCCAGCGAACTGCCGCAGTAGACCGTATTGCGCCAGATAGCGTAAAGCCCCAAAGCAAGTACATGCACGCAAAGTGCGTGTCTCGCTGCCCGCTGACTCCAGTCTCCTATCTCCTGACTCCTGTCCACCGATCTCGAACCACTCCCATCCGCTAGCCAGATCGACCTAGGTCAGGCAAAATGTGGCCTTCCGCTTGCCGGAATCTCAGATCCTCCCAATAGGCACACATGTACACGTCCAGCGGACGTGAGGAGCCAATAAATCATGAGCACAATCGTCGAAATCCGCGGCCGCCAAATCCTCGATAGCCGCGGCAACCCCACCGTCGAAGCCGAAGTCATCTTGGCCGACGGCTCGTTCGGCCGTGCGGCCGTTCCCAGCGGCGCGAGCACCGGCGCGCACGAAGCGTGGGAGCTACGCGACACCGACGAAAAGAACGTCTATCTCGGCAAGGGCGTGTTGCAGGCCGTGGCGAACATCAATCAAGCGATCGGCGACGAGCTTTGCGGCTGGGACGCCCTCGACCAGGGCGCGATCGACGCCCGCATGCTCGAACTCGACGGCACGGAGAACAAGTCGAAACTGGGCGCGAACGCGATCCTCGGCGTGTCGCTGGCCGTGGCCCATGCGGCCGCCGCTTACGTCGATCTGCCGCTGTATCGCTATCTCGGCGGCGTTGGCGCGAACCTGCTGCCCGCCCCGATGATGAACATCATCAACGGCGGCGCGCATGCCGACAACTCGCTCGACGTGCAGGAGTTCATGGTCATGCCGCTGGGCTTCGACAATTTCGGCGACGCC
>JAJDEG010000186.1 GCA_029259895.1 Planctomycetota bacterium | reverse complement strand
TGCTCGGCCAGCAGCGCTTCCGACGAAAAATCGCAGCCCGGCGCGTCGTGCTGATGCAGTGTATGCACGGCCACGCGGTCGGCGGTCGTGCCGGCGGCTTCGGCCAACGACTCTCGCCACACGCGATGACCGCCGTTGCCGATGCCGACCCAATCGACCGCACAAAGCACGATCGGCTGGCCCGCGCCGAGCAACACAACGCCCCGCGCCGATAGCCGGTCGTCGATTGTCTCGGCCGGTTTAACGAGCGCATCGCACAGCGGCGCACCGAGCGGCGGCGTCACGTCGGCCACAAACGTAGCCACGCGCAGCCCCGCGTCATCCTCGGCACGGCCATTCTTTGATTCAAATCCGGCGATTGAACATGCGACCACCGCGGCCGAATAGAAAAACCCTCGCCAACAGAAACTCAATCGCCAACAAAGCATTTCGCGAAGCCCGCTTGTAAGTAATCCCATTCTCCGCGTCTCCGTGTCTCGGCGGTTCGTCATCTACACTTCCTCCGCGTCCCTCTGTGCTCGTCCTCCGAGACCTCAGTGGTTAAAAAACCCGCGCCGACTACAAAAACATTCCGACGAACCCGCCTGCTTCGTCGGCCTGTGTCTGAAGCTGGTTGATCCGTTCGACGGCCTTCGACAAGTCGCCGGCCGCGATGTAGCGGTCGAATTCCACGCGGACCGCACGTTCGACCGTCTCGCGCAGCCAGTCGGCGATCGGCTGCGTGAGCCAATCGCACGTATCGCCGGCTTCTTCGACGGCCAATTCGCAGCGGACGGTCCGCTCGTCGGCCTCGTCCGTGAACGCCGTCCCCTCGAAGCGAAACTCGACCGTTCCGACGTTGGCGTCGTTGGTCAAGTGAAACGCGCAGCGGCCGTTATACAGGTAGTACGTGTTAAACGACCCATGCCGCTCGATGGCCGATTTGATCCGCTCGCAAAACTGACGAAACTTCGGCGAGGCGTCGATCGGAACGTCCAGCCGGCCAATCGTCCGCAACGGACGGCAATCGAACGAAACGTCGACCCAATGAGACATGACGTACCTCGGTTTCGATTCTTAATCACAGAGGCCACGGAGCGGAAACACGGAGACGCACGGAGAGGATGGTAACAATTGATGAACTGCGTGCCAATCAACTCGATCAAGCTGCTGCGTTGGTCGTTCAGCAACCGTCGATCGCGCCAACCCTCTCCGCATCTTCTATGTGTTCCACTGTACTCTCCCTCCCTTCTACGAATCCGGAACTTCTTGCTCGCTTGTGCAAATCTGCGCTGGTTGGTTTTTCAACGCAGAGTACGCAGAGGGCGCGCAGAGGTCGCAGAGAATGTATCTTCCTGACGCCTGCAATTGCACCGTGATGCCTTTCGCATTCTTCTCTGCGTCCTCTGCGAAACCTCTGCCACCTCTGCGTTAGATAAGTACCAGCTTGTTATTCACTTGCGGCCGACGGCTGCTCCGAGACTCTGTCGTTAAACGAACGGCGCAACGCCACGATGGACACGGCGTGCGCGATCGAATCGTTGCAAGAAATGCGGCGGTTGAGCCGCGACTACTTCGCGTTCCAGCCCAGCGTCGCCCAGCCATTCTCGCACGCAAGCTGCGACAGCGTCAACGTGCCGAGTTCCTCGAACTGGCCCTTGAGCTTAAGCCCCTCGGTGACGATCTCGGCCTTGAACAGCTCCTCGAACCGCCGCGTGAGCAGCCGCCGCAAAGAAATTTGCCCGGCGCTGAGCGGTTGGCCCGGCTGATGGCCCGGCGGCGAAATGAGCAGATCGCCGTCGCGGATGAGCTTCACGCCCGTTTCCGTCCGCTCGATCTTATAGGCGGCGGAAATGTCCATCGCCGCGAATTCCCGTTCGCCGGACGTGTATTTTTGACCGCGCAGCGTGACGCGAAACCCGCCGTCGCGCAGGTCGACCGTAATCGGATCGGTCCGCGAGAACGTCATCGACCACGCCGGCTCGTCGTCCTTCGGCTTCAGTTCCTCCGGCACGGGCTGTTCAAATTCCGTGAACAGCTTCTCGATTCTTTCCTGATTGAGCGTCTCGCCTCCCAACACGGCCGAGGCGAAGTTGCCCGCCGCCGATTCGTGCAATCGCACCGACACCATCGGCTCGCCATCGATCGCCGGCGGCGCAGAGGGCGCGGCGAGTTGGTCTTGGTCGACCTGCAACAATTCCAATTGCAGCGTTCGGTCGGTTGTGCTCGCGTTGAGTATCGGCAACTGATCGCGCCGCAACAGCGGATCGCGGAAGCGGCGGCGAAATTGAGCGTTCGCTTTCACTAACCGCTCATCCGCTTCGCCGTCGACTTCGCGGCTGATTTGCTCTTTAGCCCGCTCGGCGGCGATCGATTGGGCGAGGTCGCCCTTCTTGCCGGCTTGTTTCCACGCCATGCGTTCGATGAACTTGCCGATCGGGCCGCAGCGGTTGGCCGCGATGGCGTTGATCGTGTTGTTGACGTCGGCCTCGGTCGAAGCCGGATCGGCCGAAAGTCCGTTGGCGTCGAAGATTAGCCGCTTCGTCGCGCGGATCTGCGTCACGCCTGTGCTGTAAATCCGCACGGGACCGTTGTAGCCAATCGTATCGGTGTGCGTCTGGCCGACGAGCCGCGTTTCAAATACGGCCCGCCGCTTCTCCGGCAGAAAACGAAAGTGCATCTTGCCGATCGTTCGTCCGGTGCCGTAAACGTCGGTACCTAAGATCATCTGCCGCACGGGCGAGATTCGATCGACGTCTTCTTCAAAGCCCGCGGCCAACAGTTCGTGCGACACTTCGACCACGACATTCGGCTGGCAATAATGTCGTCGCGCCGCGGCGACGAGTTGCTCGGCTTGATCGTGCTGCCGCAAATATCCGAGTGCCCGGCCCAATCGCCGCGCACGTTCGCCGTCGTGTTCCTTGGCGTATCCCTCGATATCTTCAGCCACACTGGCCAGCACGGCGGCGGTGGTTTCGTCCGACTTCTCGCCAGCCGCATACGTCGACAATTGCAGATACCGCCTCATGGCCCGCCGCGCGAGACGGAACGACCGATGCTCCAGGCCAGGCTCGTCGGTCGACAACGCACGGTACGCGACGACCAGCACATTCGTATCGGGCGTGACGCCCGGCTTTAGCTGAGCCGATAGTGCGTCCCACGCCAGCGCCTCGCGCCATGCTGCGCCGTCGGCCGAAGATCGTAAGTGCCCATCGAGCCGAGCGATTTCTGCCGCCAATTGTTTACGTGCCGCGGCCACGTCGACGTCGGCAGCGGCTGTCAGCTTTGATTTCGCCGCCTCGGCAAGCTCCGGCAACCGCGATTCCGGCAGCGGCTCGAGCTTAGCGTGCCAGGCCGCCAGAGCGTCGCGAACCTTCGAAACCGGCGGTCGCTCCAAGCCCGGCTGACCGGCCGAATACCGGGCCATCACGCCGTACACGACCACGTCGTCAGCATCGTTGCCTTTGGCCAACTCGGCTCTCAGATCGTCCGTGCGGAGATACTCGTTCCACGCCGCCGCATTCGCTCCGCCGCCGAGCCATTTTTGCAGCCCAAAGAGCGAAGCGCGAACCTCGTCGGCCGATTGGGCCCGACAGGCGACCGCGGACGCAAAGGCCCATCCGAGGACGAATACGAAGACTGCGACACGCTTGAGCATCCGGAGGCTCCTGCCAAAAATGGGTGGCGAACTCAACTTAATCGCCAGATTTTACCCAAAGCACCGCATCGCATCCAGTCGAACATCGGTGGGGCAAAACGGAAAGAAGTGCATCGCAAGCCTTTTTATCATAAGGACATGCAGCAATTCGACGCTCCGGCAATCGCCGCCGCAAAGACGCAAATCGCGTCGCGCCGCGGGCCGGTGTGGACATCGCCCTGGTTTGGTTCGGGAGAGTTGACATTCAGTTCAACGGTACGCCCGCCGTCCGGTGGCCCGGCCCCGCGTGCGGCGTTGTGACGGTTAGCGGGCGTCACGATATTTTGTTTATTTTGCGTAATCGTTAATCCTGACATATTTGACTCTGCTTTCCTGCTCAGCTTATCATTGTCGCTTCCCGCCGGCGTTTGGCACAAACGCCAACAACCCTGCCAACTGTCGTCGAATCGTCGACGATGTCCCGATCGCTCAGCGTCCGCCGCCCCAAGGCCTGCCCAGAAACCCGCTCGCTTCGGCCCGCGACGACGCTTTAAGTGCGATCGCACCACGGAACCACCGAACCACGGAACCAGAGAACGAGAACTCATAGGAGACTCCAATGACTAGACAGTTTATTCGACGCCGTGCCGCACTGGCCGTATTCGCCGCTTGCCTTGCGACTGTCGTGGCCACGTCGCCGCGATCCGCCGCTGCACAGCCAGAATCCTCTGCCCCACGCGCCACCGAACCCGACGTTGCTAAGGCAGACGACGCGAAGCCCAACGACGCTCCCGCGGCGGCAACGGTCCCCGCCACCGACCAAGAAGGCACCGACCAAGAAGTAAACGCCGCCGACAGCTCGCCAACCGCCCTCACCTGGCTCGACGACTACGCCGCCGCCCTCAAGCAGGCCGAAGCGGCCGCCCGCCCGCTCGTCATACTGTTCCACGACCCGGCCGCTGCCGAACGAACCGCGCGGTACGAAAGCGACTCGCTTTCCGCTGGTGCCGTCCGAGACCTCCTCGCCCATTGCACTCTGGCGAAGCTGCCCTACGACCTTCGCATTCGCGCCGGCGGCGGAGAATTCGCGCTGCTCGAGCACGCCGCCTTTGCCCAGCTCGCCGGCAAGCCCGGCCTGGCCGTCGTCGATACCGTCCATCGCGACAGTCCCAAGTTTCGCCACGTCGTCGCCGCCTTGCCGCTCGCCGAACGCCCCGCTAGCCAAGACGACCTCCTCGCCCTGCTCGAACGCCACGTGCCGGAAGAAGCGCTTTCCAAAGTCGCCGAGCTTCATTGGCACGAAGACTATAGCGAAGCCATCCGCACCGCCGAGCGCGAGCAGCGCATGCTGTTCGTCTATTTCCGCAACGACGAGACCGACGCCGAGCAACAGCAATTCGAGCGCGAAGCCCTGTCGAACGTCCGCCTCCGCCGCAAGTTGGGCCGCTTCGTTCTCGCCCGCCTGTCGCGACGCACATCCGTCAAAGTCGAAGGCCAGCCGGTCGAACTCATCCAACACGCGTCGTTCTCCACCATG
>JAJDEG010000185.1 GCA_029259895.1 Planctomycetota bacterium | reverse complement strand
GGCCAGATCGGCACAGAATGTGTCGATGTCCGCCGCGTGCGGACAGACGACCAACACCGGCCCCGCGGATCGGTGGGCCAGCGCCGCCGCAGCGAGCGCGCGCGACGATCCCCAGGCTCCGTCGATCGTAGCCTCCCGGCCGGCGGCCAGTTGACTCACGATCGAGGTGAAGCCGTCGGCGGACCCCAGTCGCTCGGCGAGCATAAGCAACTCTTCGCCGGCGACCGCCTCCGTTGCAGCCTGTGCGTTCATGTTGGGGGAATTCTAGTTCAGGGCGACGACGGAGCAAAGCAACAGTTTTGCATGGGCGCGGGGCGACGGATCGCTGCCGGTGCTCGATCATTCGTCTTTCGTACGCTTGTGCCGGCGGAAAGGCCCTCTTTCCAAGCATTGTGTCGAGTTGGTACAATGCGAAGCTCGTCGATGTAGCCGGAATACGGCTATGTGGAGCGAAGCTCAATGGGTAACCGTTCGCGGATCGGATTCGATTCGCGCTTGCAGACTACGTCCGAAAAGGGTTGGGTTCGTCATGGCCAAGAGCAAGAAAAAGGTCGAAACGGTTTTCCTCGTGTGCGAGGAGACGGGCGACTACAACTACACGATTCGCCGAAAGTCTGGTGGAGAGAAGCTAAAAATCTCGAAGTATTCGCCGCGGCTGCGAAAGCACACGACGCACGTCGAGAAGAAGAAGTAGTTCGCTCGTTGCTGCTTGCGGTCGTTTCTCGCACCGCCATTCGCATGCGCGTCGGTCTCTGTGGCGCGAATCGCTGCCATTGTGATTGTGCGGCCCGTTGTTGGATACGTGGCTGTGCGTTATCTTGGCGCGACCGAACGCCGATCCCGACGCCGTGCGTTTTCCGTTCGCCCTGGTCGGCATTGTGCAAGGCGATCTCTAAAGCCGGTTGATCGGGCTACATACACGGTTTCTCGAACTTGAATTGGAGAATTGTCATGGCATATACCGTCGACCCATTGCCGTATCCGCACAACGCCCTGGAGCCGCACATCGACGCGCGGACGATGGAAATCCATCACGGCAAGCATCATCAGGCGTACGTGACGAACGTGAACAATGCGCTTGAAGGGAGCGATCTGGGGAATCAGCCGATCGAGAAGCTGATTTCTGATTTGAGCGCAGTGCCGGAGAATATTCGCACGGCTGTGCGGAATAACGGCGGCGGGCACGCCAATCACACGCTGTTTTGGAGCGTGATGGGGCCGAACGCTGGCGGCGAGCCGGTAGGGGACTTGGCCAAGGCGATTGACGCCGAGTTGGGCGGGTTCGCGAAGTTCAAGGAAGACTTCGCCAAGGCCGGGGCGACGCGGTTCGGCAGCGGCTGGGCGTGGCTGTCGGTCGACAAGGGCGGCAAACTGGTCGTGGAGAGTACGCCGAATCAGGATTCGCCGCTGATGGAAGGCCGCACGCCGATCTTGGGCATGGACGTGTGGGAACACGCCTATTATCTGAATTATCAAAACCGCCGGCCGGACTACATTGCGGCGTTTTTCAACGTCATCAATTGGAAAGCGGTGGGTGAGCGGTACGCGGCGGCAAAGAAGTAGGTTGCGTAACGGGTTGTAAACGACGGACGCGACGAAGGCACGAACGGCCGGGTTTTGGCTCGGCGTTCGTGGCTCGGCGTTCGTAGATCGTCGCGTCCGTTTTTTCTTGGCTGTGCTTGGCCGGAAGAGGCGCGAGACGGCTGGCGTTACCCCCTATTGTGGTGTGGCGTCGCGTCCGGCATGGAATTTCGTGTCCGCTCGGCCTTCGCCGTGAGCGGCCGGCGGCGACGGCAGAGTCGACGTGTGCCGACAGAAGGTGCCGAAAACCTGCACGATTGCGGCACGCCGGATGTTGCGAACCGCCCAAAGTGCGAATAGCATGGAACGTAATCGCCGATCTCGGCGTCCCATGCGGCACGGATCGCTCGCGTTGAGTTGACCGTGCAAGCGACGCGGCGTGCGTCGTTCTCGTTACTTTCTTGCTTGAGGGTTCCCTAACCATGCGACGATTCACCAAAGTGCTTTTGGTATGGACAGTCATGGTGTTGCTGTTGGTCGATACGGCGACGGCCTGCCGCTTGCTTGGTCGCTGGCGGCGATGCCGGCCGGTGTGTTGCGATCCTTGCCCCCCGGTAAAAAGCTGCGACGGCGCGGCGAGCACCGACGGATCGCACGCGACGGGTGAGTCGGTTGAGGCCAACAAACCGCCGATGCCGATGGATTCGCCACTGGAACAGCCCAGCCTGCCGCCGGAAGATACGACACCACCGGCCGATACAACTCCGCCTGCGGATACGACACCGCCGGAAACGGCGACGCCGGACGACATTTTCGACACGCCGGCCACTCCGGCAGACGATCCCCCGACACCGCCAGTCGACACGCTTCCGCCCGAGGATACGACTCCGCCGGAGACGGCGACGCCGGACGATATTTTCGATACGCCGGCCACTCCGGCGGACGATCCCCCGACGCCGCCAGTCGACACCGCACCGCCGGCCGACACGCCCGACAGCCCGCCGGGCGACTTGTTCGATCCTCCTGCGGACACGCCGGACGACGCACCTCCTGCCGACGCGCCGGGCGATCTGTTCGACGATCCGCCAGCCGACGAGCCGGCAACGGACGCGCCGCCGACGGATGACGCACCAGCGGACGACACGCCGCCGCCGGCCGACGATATTTTTGGCGACTCGGCCACGCCGACGGATGATTTGCCGTCCGATACGCCGGCGACGGATACCCCGGCCGACGATGCGACTCCGCCAGCGGACGACATTTTCGGCGATGCTCCCAGCGCCGACGCGACGCCGGACGAGGATATGCCGGCCGACGACGCAGCGCCCGATGATTCGCCGCTCGTGCCGGATGATTCCGACGATTCGGACGAAGGTCCGATGGACGGAGCCCCCAGCGATCAGCCGACGGTCGACGATTTGTTTGGCGATGGCACGGAAGGATCCGCGACGCGCGACAGCGCTACGGACGTGGTTGAAACGCCGGTCGCGGATGTGCCCGCGACGGATGCGCCGGCGGACGATGCGCCGCTGTTCGACATCGGGCCGGTGGGCGAACCGGCGGATGATGCCGCCGACGCTGTTGAGGAACCGGCCAGCGATCAGCCCGTAATTGATGAGCCCGTAGTTGAGGAGCCCACAACCGACGCACCCGCAGCGGAAACGCCAGCGGTCGAGGAACCGGCGACCGACGTCGACGATCTGTTTGGCGACGCCAAGGGCGACACGCCGCGAAATCTGCGCAATGGTGCGGACGAATTGCCGGCGTCGAGCGAGACGGTGATTCCGGCGATACCTGGTCCGAATCGCATCGCGCCGCTGGCCGTGGATCAAGAGCGCAAAGCGGCGTCGGCTCCGCCGCGCAAGCGAACGCGGGTCGACGACCTGTTCGCACCGACCGAAGGAGAAGCGAAGAAGGCGGAGTCTGATCCAGCGGCGGCAGGTCTCGCGACCGCGCCGATCGTTCCGCGATTGTCGCCGTCGATTCTTCCGGCGGTTGCTCCGTCGGCGAACGGGGTGTTGTCGGCCGCGGCAACGCTTCCGATGCGCGTCGATGGCGCGATCCGCAATTGGACGGACGACACGGGCGCTTACGGATGCCGTGGGCGGGTCGTTTCGATCATGGACGGGAAGGTTCGCATCCAGAAGACGACCGGCCGATACACGACCGTTCCGTACGAGCGATTGAGCGCGACGGACGTTGACTACGTTCGCGGCATGGCCAAGGCCGGCGGCGTTGAGTTGTCGGTCGCACAGGCGGATTCGTCGCGGCGTTGACAACGGCCGCAGGCGGTGAGAGCGGCCGCAAACAACCTAAATGTTGTGCCCCAACGGCGGTGCGATTCGTTAGCTAACGGCTATCGACGCACCGTCGCCTTTTTTTGTGCGCCTTTTATTGTGCCCTGGCGGATCGCGCGACCGATTCATGGCCCGCGACGATCGCTTTCCTCGAAATCGCGAGCATTGCGTGTCGCTTCCTGAGATTTATCACCGCGTGCCGTGGCTGCCTTACGTCTTGCCGTTGGGCGTATTTCTGTTGATTTCGGCCGTCGAGCCGGCGGCAAGCGGCGAGGCATCGAGTTGGTTGCCGATTGCGGCCGAGCATTATCCGCTGGTGTATACGGCGAAGATTGTGGCCGCGATCGTGGCGCTGGCCCTCGTTTGGCCGGTGTATCGGCAGTTTCCGATAGGCGTCACACCGCTGGGGTTGATCGTTGGCGTGGTGGGCGGCGGTCTGTGGATCGGTCTTTGCCGGTGGGATATCGAGGAGAGGCTGTTTGCCGCGGTCGGGCTCGAATCTTGGCTGTCGACCGGCAGCCGGGCGGCTTACAACCCGCTCGAAGCGCTAGCCGATAATCCGGCGTGGATGTATGGCTTTCTGGCGATTCGCTTCGTGGGGTTGGCTGTGTTGGTGCCGGTTATCGAGGAATTTTTCCTGCGTGGTTTTCTGATGCGGTTCGTGACGGCGACGGATTGGGTGAAGGTTCCGTTCGGCACGGCCACCGGCACGGCGATCGTGGTGGGCACGGCGTTTCCGCTGCTTTCGCACCCGATGAGTGAAGCCGTGGCGGTGATCGTGTGGTTCTCGCTGGTCACGTGGTTGATGCTGCGGACACGGAACATTTGGGACTGCGTAGCCGCACACGCGGTGACGAATCTGATGCTGGGCGTGTACGTGATCGCAAGCGGCGATTGGGAGCTGTGGTAGCGGACGCGCTAGCCGCGAGAGAAGAGCGGAGCTATCCAATGAGAAACGCCAGAAACGCCCCGGAGAATTGCCGGGGCGTTCGGTGGGCGGCAGGTACCAGAGGGCATCGGCACAACGAAAACCCCGGTAGGCGACGAAGGGGCAACATCGTCGCGCACCGGGTCTGCCCCGAAGGGCAAACGCACAACGGCGGCTGGCTCAATTGATGGGGCGAGCCAACCGCGTTTGTGCGGTCGATCGATTTATGGCGTTTTCCATTCGAGACCGATGAAGCATTCACCGTCTTCGGGCTCGGAAACTCGGCGGACGACGGCGTCCATCGGTGCGCCTTCGTACTCGATACTGACCTCTTGACCGACACTCACCGTAAACTCTTCGTCGACAACAACGGCAATACCGTTGTGAGACTCGTCGACTACGTCAGCGGACGCGCGACAGCACAAGTCGACGGATTCGACCTGGGCGGGAAACCGAGTCGACTGCCGACGATTACCCGCCGCTTTCTTTCTCTTTGGTTCGTCATTGGACATGACTGCACCGGCTAAGAACGAAGCAAGATTCACTCCTCGCTTGGGAAGTGTTACGGGAAACCGCAACCGAATGAAGCTTATGCCACCGTAGGTGAGTGGGGGGCGCTCTCGCCGCCATTTTTTCGGAAATGACGGATTTTTGTGCCGAAAGGGCGGCGGGAATGATCGTCAAATTCGTTCCGTTTCGTCTGACCGAACGACGCGCTTTGAACTGCTCGGCGGATCGACGAATGGTCGGCGAAGGAAAGGAGTAAGGCCGGCCTTTCGGCACGACAAATGGGCGAGAACAGAACGGGGCGGTGATTGCCGCGTGCGATTACTCTGCGATTACTCTCGGTGCCGGAACGGCCGAGCGCAGCAACATGCCGCCGGGCGCCAACTACGTCGCTGTGCGAACGGGGCGTTCGTGCTGGGTGTGAAGAACGTTTCGGCTATGCCGAGCGCACCGTAAGCGCATGAAAAAACCCCGGTTTTGCCGGGGCTTGCGAACAACTGCGACCTAGTGAACAGTTATTCAGTGGAGGATAGGGGGCTCGAACCCCTGACCTTTTGGATGCCATCCAAACGCTCTCCCAACTGAGCTAATCCCCCGAACGGGCCGCCTTGAGGCCGTTTTCGCTGGGAGCGACCGGCGGCGAAAGGCGACTTTACAACGCTATCAGGGGCCTGAATTGCTGTCAAGGACGACGTGCGTAACTCTCGGTCTGGGCGTGGCCGCCGCGGCCGGTTGTGGACTACGATGGCGTTCATGAACGACGATGCATTACGAGCGCTGGTGGACCAATTGCTGCGAGGCGATGTGGCGGCGGATGCGTTCGTGCGCCAGGTTTCGCGGGCGCGGTTGGCGACCGCCGATTTGGGCGACGCGCAGGTCGATCTCGACCGGCAGCGGCGGTGCGGCCATCCGGAGGTGATTTTCGCCGAAGGCAAGACGCCAGACTCGCTGCGGCGGATCGTGGCCCGGCTGGCGGAAGAGGGCGTCGATGTGCTGGCGACGCGCGTGAGCTTGGAGCAGGCCGTGGTGCTGGCGGGCGATTTCGCGGCGGGGAAGCATAACGCGATCGGGCGAACGTATCGGCTGCGGCCGGCTGGCGAGGGGGCGGCGGAAGAGCCGCGCGTGGGTCTAGCGGTCGTGGTGACGGCGGGGACTAGCGACCGGCCCGTTGCGGAGGAGGCTTGCGAGACGCTCGACTGGATGGGCGTGAAGTGGTCGCTGATTCAGGATATCGGCGTCGCCGGGCCACATCGGTTGTTAGAGAAACTGCCCGAGATTCGGCCGGCCGACGTGGTGGTCGTGGCGGCTGGCATGGAAGGCGCGCTGCCGAGCGTGGTGGGCGGGCACGTGGCATGCCCTGTGGTGGCGGTGCCGACTAGCGTCGGCTATGGCGCGAGTTTCGGCGGTTTGGCAGCGCTGTTGGGGATGCTCAATAGCTGTGCCGCGAATGTGACCGTCGTGAATATCGACGCGGGGTTTAAGGCGGGGTACGTGGCGGGATTGATTGCGCGGAGGAGTTGTCGGGCGGCGGAGGCGGCGCGGCTAGTGGAACGTCGCGGCTAGGAGTTACAGTCTGGTTGGACGTAACCACCAAGCGCCGCTGGCTCGCCCAGCAGCGCCGGATCGGCGAATGATCATCCGTCGCTTTGCATTGCTTTCGATTCTCCACCGTCGTCGCCGTTTGCCCAGATTCGAAAATGGTTCGGCTAGCGGCACTTCGCACTGCTGGGCAAGCCCAATATTGTCCGGGATTTTGGGCATTAACGTCTATTGCGCCATCGGCCTGAATTGCGCAGACTACGTGCATGGGCACGAAGCGCACGAAACGCACGAAGCGATCGCGGCGCGGATTGGGTGCGAGTCGGTTGTTGGCCGAGGCGCGGGGGGAACTCCCGGTGTGGCCGGAGACGGTGACCGGTGGCAAATATGTGCGGATGATCGAGGCGCACGTGCGCGCGCTCCGCGCCACGCACGGTGATCGACCACCTCGCGGCAA
>JAJDEG010000184.1 GCA_029259895.1 Planctomycetota bacterium | reverse complement strand
CCATAAAGCCCCCTCCGGTGCGACGTCTATCGGCCGTCGATTTAGACCGCGTTAAAACGCGAATCCGAC
Source organism: Planctomycetota bacterium (assembly GCA_029259895.1). Taxonomy (GTDB): domain Bacteria; phylum Planctomycetota; class Planctomycetia; order Pirellulales; family PLA5; genus PLA5. The sequence continues at coordinate 3,136 of JAJDEG010000184.1, read as the reverse complement.
CAACGCGAGCTTCGCGTAAGCCAAGGAACGCGGACCGCGCAAAATAGGTAACTCGCAACCCCAAAACAGGGCCACCGGCGTCGTCTCGCGCGGCGAGTTATTGAACAAACGCCAGGGGGCCCCAGCACTTGCGTTCAATAATTCCCTGATTCCCCCGCAAACCGCGAATCGCACAAATCGTCGCTCGCCGCAGAAAATGCCGACGCAAATTCGGCGCGATTCGATCCTGCAACAAATCAATTCCAAATCGCAACACCACACTCATACCACAACCGCTGGCCGAGTTTCCACAACATTCCGCCAAAAAAACGCCGCCCCAATTCACAAACCGTCATCCCGCCAAGCCGCGCCAATCCGCCGACCCCATGCCCGATCCGCCCTAAGAACGCTAGAATTGCCAACGGACCAAACGGTCGCTTCCCAACTCCCAACTCCCAACTCCTGTCTCCTTCCCCCCAACCCCCAACCCCCAACCCCTGTTCTATGGGCAAGCAATACATCTTCGAAATCCAAGGCCTCACCAAAAAATACGGCCAGCGTGAGGTGCTCAAAGACATCCACCTCGCCTTCTATCCCGGTGCCAAGATCGGCGTCCTCGGCCGCAACGGTTCCGGCAAGAGCACGCTGCTGCGGATCATGGCCGGCCTCGAAAAGGAATTCGACGGCGAGGCCCGCCTCTCGCCCGGCTTCACCGTCGGCTACCTGCCGCAAGAGCCACAGCTAAACCCCGACAAAGACGTCCTCGGCAACGTCGAAGAGGCCGTCGCCGCCACCCGCGCCCTGCTCGACCGCTTCAACGACATGAGCATGAAGCTCGGCGAGCCGATGGAGCCGGCGCAGATGGAAAAGCTCCTCGCCCAGCAGGCGAAGCTACAAGACGAAATCGACCTCAAGAACGCCTGGGAACTAGACCGCCAGATCGAAATCGCCATGGACGCGATGAACCTCCCGCCCAGCGACGCCGACGTCACGAAACTCTCCGGCGGCGAGCGTCGCCGCATCGCTCTCTGCCAGATGCTCCTCCGCCAGCCCGACCTGCTCCTCGTTGACGAGCCGACGAACCACCTCGACGCCGAAAGCGTCAACTGGCTCGAGCAACACCTACATAAATATCCCGGCACGGTCGTCGCCGTCACGCACGATCGCTACTTCCTCGACAACGTCGCGGGCTGGATTCTCGAAATCGACCGCGGCCGCGGCATTCCCTGGGAAGGCAACTACACGTCCTGGCTCCAGCAAAAGCGCGACCGCCTCGCCCGCGAAGAGCGCGCCTCCGTCGCCCGCCAGCGATCGCTCGACCGCGAGCTCGAATGGGTCCGCATGTCGCCCCGCGCCCGTCAGGCGAAAAACAAAGCCCGCCTCGCCGCCTACGAAAAGATGGCCGCCGAACAGTTCGAGGACAAAGTCGAAGAACTCGAAATCCAAATCCCGCCCGGCAAACCGCTCGGCGAACTCGTCGTCGAAGCCACCAATCTCTACAAAGGCTACGGCGACCGCCTGCTGATCGAAGACATGAGCTTCCGCCTCCCGCCCGGCGGCATCGTCGGCGTCATCGGCGCCAACGGCACGGGCAAGACAACTCTCTTCCGCATGATCCTAGGGCAAGAGCAGCCCGACCGCGGCACCATTCGCATCGGCCCCTCCGTCGAACTCGGCTATGTCGACCAGTCCCGCGACTCGCTCGATCCCGCCGGCACCGTCTGGCAAGAAATCTCCGGCGGCCACGACGTCATGGAAATGGGCGGACGCAAGCTCAACTCCCGCGCCTACTGCGCCCGCTTCAACTTCACCGGCACCGACCAGCAGAAAAAGGTCGGCGACCTCTCCGGCGGCGAACGCAACCGCGTCCACCTCGCCAAGCTGCTCCGCTGCGGCTGCAACGTCCTGCTGCTCGACGAACCGACCAACGATCTCGACGTCGACACGCTCCGCGCCCTAGAAGACGCCGTCGTCAACTTCGCCGGCTGCGCGGTCGTCGTCAGCCACGACCGCTGGTTCCTCGACCGCATCGCCACCCACATCCTCGCCTTCGAAGGCGACAGCCACGTCCACTGGTGCGAAGGCAATTTCCAAGTCTACGAAGAACAACGCCACCAACGCCTAGGCACCTCAGCCGACGAACCCAAACGCGTCCGCTACAAAAAGCTGCAACACAACTGAGCCGGGCGTCCCATCTGTAGCAGGCGAATCCCTTCGCCGAAATAGCGCGTCAACCGCCGCCGTACGCCACGTTGATCCGAGCCAAGTACGTCAGGCACCCCCGTGCCTGACAACGACGCCGAACGAACCGCCATCACCAACCGCCTCGCAACGAACGCCAACACCGCCTCGCAAGTTGAACGCGCGAAAACAGATATGCGGACAGTCGAAAATCGAAACACCCATCGCACACTGACTTCTGATCCCTCGATTACTCCTGATCGTTCGCCGGAAGGAAGTTACTTTCGTACTTTTCTCCGTTGTACCTCAACACGGTGACGCCTTTGTCTTTAAGCTCCCTTGCAAGTCCGTCGCCGATTTGCCGCTTGTCGGCGGTAATCGACTTGATATTCTCGGATTTTGCGATCTCGCGCACTCCCGCCTCCGTCACGCGGGTTGCGTCCAGCCAGATTTCCTGAAGTTTCGGGCACTTTGCGGCGAGCGCAACTCCTTCATCGCCAATGTTGGTATGTTTTATGTTCAATACTCCGATTTTCGGTTGTTGATTGCAGAATGCCCGCAGCCCTTCATCGGTAATCGACGTATGCGCAAAGCTTGCAAAGCGCAAGAATTCCATGCTTGCGAGCGATAACAAGGCTTTGTCTGATATTGGGCAGCGATCCAATCGAATGTGCTCGAGCGTTTTGCTCTTGGTCAAGCACGCCACCCCTTCATCCGTCACGCTTGTGCCTTCAAGGTTCAGCTCGCGCACGCGAGGCATCTTGGCGATCGCGTCCATTCCACGGTCCGTGACCTTCGTGTAGCTGACATTTAACTCCATTAAGTAAGGCGCTTTGCTAAGGACCGCACGGAGAATAACTTCCCTTGTTCTTTCGGCATGATACTTTGAAAGGAGTTCAGTAATCCAGTCGTGGAGGGTATGGCGATGAAACCGTATTCGGGCGAGGTGGAGCGGCATATGCGGGCGCTGTATGGC
>JAJDEG010000183.1 GCA_029259895.1 Planctomycetota bacterium | reverse complement strand
CGAACCTCCCTCAATGGTCGTCCTCATTGTACACTGACGAGGCTGCCGTCGACGACGTCTGGCAAGGCGATGGCGGCGACGTTTGCCGCCGCGAGCGGATGAATACCTTTGTGACCTTTTCGATTGTTCGGGTTTACTCATGTCGGATTCTTTCCCCTGTCGCGTCGACCGGCGAAGTTTATTGCCGCCCGTGCTTCAAAGGTACATCTACGGATGTCTGGCGGTGGCCGCGTGCGGATTGACGAGTTGTTCCGCCAAGGTCGAGGAGATCCATTCGACCGTCGAAGCGGCCGGCGGCGTTTTGCCCCAGGTACAGGTGGCCGAGTCGGATTGGCCGTGGTGGCGTGGAACGGAGCGCGACGGCAAGGCGATCGCGCAGGACGTGCCCGTCGAATGGAGCGAAACGGAGAACGTGGCCTGGAGGGCGAGCGTGCCGGGGCGTGGCCACGGTTCGCCGACGGTATGGGGCGAGCGCGTGTTTCTGGCGACCGCCGATGAAAAGGCCGAGACGCAATCGCTGATGGCCTTCGACCGCGCGACGGGCAAGCCGCTGTGGACGACGAAGATGCACGACGGCCCGCCGATGCACCGGCACGATAAGAATTCGCACGCTTCGGCGTCGCCGGCTTGCGACGGAGAGCGTGTATTTATTGCGTTCATGGCCGACGACGGGATCTGGGTCACGGCCACCGATTTGGACGGCAGTATCGTGTGGCAGAAGAAGGCAGGCGAATTCGAGTCGAAACACGGCTACGGGGCGTCGCCGCTCGTTTACAAATCGCTCGTCATCGTGCCCGGCGACAGCGGCGGCGGGAGTTTTTTGGCGGCGCTACACCGCAAGACGGGCGAAATCGTGTGGCGGACGGCGCGGCCAAATGAGTCGAGCTTCGCTTCGCCAGTCGTGGCGGAAGTTTGTGGGCGGACGCAGTTATTGATTTCGGGCTGCAACCAAGTTACGAGCTATGATCCGGACGTCGGCACGTTGTTGTGGTGGTGCGACGGGCCGGCGGACACGACGGCGGCGACAATCGCGACCGACGGCGAACTGGTCGTCGCCAGCGGCGGCTATCCGCAGAAGGAGATTCTCTGCATCCGCGGTGACGGAGAAGGCGACGTTTCGCAGTCGCATGTCGAGTGGCGCACCGGGCGCAACGCAACCTACGTTCCTTCGCCGCTGGTTCACGAGGGGCGCACGTACATCGTCGACGACAAGGGGATTTTTTCGTGCTACACGACGTCGACGGGCAAAGTCCTGTGGCAGCAGCGGCTCGGCGGTGGGTTTAGCGCCTCGCCCGTGCTGTGCGGCGATCGAATCTATTTGACGAACGAGACGGGGACGACGTACGTCGTTCGCGCGGCGGACTCGTTCGAGCAGTTGGGCGAGAACAAGCTAGGCGCGGCAGGTTTCGCCAGCCCGGTGATTTGCGGCGGGCAAATATTCCTTCGCACCGAGGACGCCCTCGTGTGCATCGCCGCGCCGAAGCAATAGCGGGCAACGTTTATTGTCGTCGCTCGTCGTCAACGGGAATCGTCTTTCCATGAAACGCGAATCGACTCATCGTTGAGCCTTGGTCATTGAGCCTTGAGCTTTGCCTGAACCTTGAAACTTAAACCTTGAAACTTTCGCCGTGACTCCCACGCTGCTGCTCGTCGTCTACTGTCTGTTGATTTTCGTCGCGTCGCTCCTCGGCGGGATGATTCCGCTCGTCGTGCGCTTGACGCACAAGCGGATGGAATTGGCCGTGAGCTTTGTGGCCGGCTTGATGCTGGGCGTGGGGACGCTGCACTTGTTGCCGCACGCCATCGTCGAACTGGGCCCGGAGGGAAAGCTCGACTGGGTGATGTGGAGCCTGATGGGCGGGTTTCTCGCGATGTTCTTCGTCGAGCGGTTCTTTTGCTTTCATCACCACGACGCACCCGACGAAACGCCCGAGGAAGCGGCGCTAGCCGTTAAGTGCGACCATCATCACGGGCATGGGCACGAACACGCTGACGATGGCGAACAACAAGGCGGCGAACACGGCGTGCCGATGCAGGGCGAGCACTCGATGACGTGGACCGGCGCGGCCATCGGCATGACGCTGCACAGCATTCTCGACGGCGTCGCGCTGGCGGCGAGCGTGGCGGCCGATTCCGACGGGCATCGTCACATGGCGCTGGCCGGCTTTGGCACTTTCTTGGTCGTGTTCTGCCACAAGCCGTTCGATTCGTTGACGCTGGGGACGCTGCTCGCCCGCGGGACGAAGCCGTCGCCGATGCGGCACGTCGTGAATAGCCTGTTTTCGCTGGCGGTCGTCGGCGGCGTGCTGCTGTTTCAGGCCGGATTGGCCGGAGCGCCGGGCAAGCACGATGCTTTCCTCGCTTGCTCGCTGGCGTTCGCTGCCGGGACGTTCTTGTGCATCGCGATGAGCGATCTGTTGCCGGAACTGCAATTTCATCACCACGACCGGGCGAAATTGTCGCTGGCGCTGTTGGCCGGGCTGGGGATCGCGTGGTGCATCGGCTTTTTCGAGACGAGCGGTCACGAGCTGCCGGCGACGACGGGAACGCCGTCGCGGCAACGCGACGTTGGCGCGCCGTGACGATGCGATTTTCCGCGGTGGCGCGATCGCGTTGAGGTCGACCAAGGGCTTTGTCGATCAAGGGCTTTTCAGCGCAACTATGCGATGCGTCGGCGTGGGCCGCCCTGGGCGAAAGCTCTGCACTTCGCGGAACGTGGCGGTCGTGCCGTTCGCCGCGCTGGCGGCCGAAACCGCGGCGCGTACCTGACGCTCCAATTCCTTCGGATCGACGGCCACGCGGGCGTTGACGACCAGTTCCGCGGCGGTCGCCAGACATCGCGACGGAAGGGATAGCTCCGGCTGCGTGTCGCTGCTAACGAGATTCGCGACGCCGTAGAAACCTTCCCAGAGACCGATTGCCTTGAGGTGGGCGACTTCGGCGCCGGCCGCGGCGAGCGAATCGCGGAGCCGCGCGATGACGTCGACGAGCAAATCGTCGAGCGGCCACGGCGCGGTCGCGGACACGGTTAGACTGGCATTCAGCCAACCCAACTCGGCTTCGCCTTCGGCGTAAACGTCGTAGTCGAGTTCGAGAATCCGACGGCCAAATGCGCCCCGCTGGCCGAGGAAGTCGAACAGCTCGTCGAAGCCTTCGCCCGAGCGGGCGGAAACGAACACCGTCGCAGCGCCGGCGAAACGTTGTTCGATTAACCCAGCGAGTTCATTGCGCTCGTCGGCGGATAGCTCGTCCGCGCGGTTAATGAGAATCAGGTCGGCTTCTTCGAGTTGCTTGAGGAAGATGTATTCGGCCTTGGGTGAGAATCCGCCGCTCTGTTCGCCGCGGAGAATTCGGCGGCCGTGGCTGGGCTTGAGGATGACGGCGTAGGGGGCGACTTCAAACCGTGCATCGAAGAGTTGCACCAGCGGCTGCACGACCGTCGCCACGAGGTCCGTGCAACTGCCAACCGGTTCGGCGAGGATCACGTCGGGTCGCTGCGATTCGGCCAGCTTGTCGACGGCCGACGTGAGTTCGTTGAAGTTGCAGCAAAAGCAAGCGCCGGCTACTTCGCCGACGTCGAAGCCCTGCGAGCGAAGGCTCATTGTGTCGACCAGATCGGTGGCTTGGTCGTTGGTGACGATGCCGACACTTTGGCCGCGAGCCTGATACATCCGCGCCAACCGCGCGATGCTGGTCGTTTTTCCGGCCCCCAAAAAGCCGCCGAGCATGACGAATCGAAGTGGCTTCACTTTCTTCATTCCTCGTTTCTCCGGGTCGTTCGTTTCGCCGCTCTCGACGATGATTCTTTGGCGGCGACTGTCAGGCGGCGATTGTCAGGCAGCGTTGCCGATCCATTTTCGCACGCCGCGTTCGTAAAGGCCAACGCCGAGAATGCCGCCGACGATCGGGGCAAGGATGTAGACGGTTACGCAGCCGATTCCGTTCGGACCGGGTATCGCCGTTTCGCCCCAGCCCGCCAGATAGGCGACCAATCGCGGCCCCCAATCGCGGGCCGGATTGAAGCAGGCTTGGGTCAGCGGGGCAATGATCGATACGAGTGCCGCCACGGTCAGGCCGATAAACACCGGGCCGAACTTCGGGGCCGGTCCGCCGCGATTGCGGTCGTCGGAAACGGCAGAGACGACCAGGGCGAGGATCAGCGTGCCGAGGACTTCGATGCCGAAGGCCGTGGCGTGAGGGACCGAAGCCGAGAACGTCGACGACGCTCCATTGCTTGGAGTCTCGCCAGGAAAATCGTTGCGCGCCCCTGGGTTGGGGAAATACTCGCCGTAGCACATCGCCGTGGCCTCGCTACCGACGGCACCCCGCACGACGTTGAGGTGCCGTTCCTTGGCGTCGAGCCAGGGCGACCACATTGCGAACAACACGGCCGCCGCCACGAACGCCCCGGCCATCTGCGCCACGATATACGGCACGATGCGGCCGGCCGGAAACTTTCCCCACGCTGCCAAGCCCAACGTGATCGCCGGGTTGATGTGCGCACCGCTCACCGCGCCGACGACGTAGCATGCGAGCATGATCGAAATTCCCCACACGATGGCGACTTGCCACAAACCGCTCTGCGCACCGGACAGCACGGCGGCATGCACGGCGCCGCAGCCGAATAGCACGAGTATGAACGTGCCCAGCGCCTCGGCGGCGACGACGGCGAACAGTCCCGGTTTACGAGCTTCCATGACGTAGTACTCCCGGAGCGGCGAACCGCTCTAACATTCAAACGGATGGAGGAATTGGCGCGTGTGCGGCAAATCACACACTTGCCAGAATTGCAGAAAGTGTAATCGCAACGAGGGCCAGCGGCGAGAGAGCGCTGGTGGGGATCTGCGTAGGAGCCATGTTTTGCGCGCACCGCGTGGCGTTGGTTGCCACTGCTCATCTTGCCCACCAGTGCGGCGTGCCGTTGGGCCATCCAACCTCGTATCGTCTTGTTGGTAAACGGCGTCCACGGTGGTGCGTCGAAAGCACCGCAAAGCGGTGATGGATGATCGCTCCTTATTCTTGTTCTGGCACGGTCTCCCGACCGTGCCAGCCGCTCGACCGACAGGTCTCCAAACTCCAAAGTGCCGCGTCGCATATTCGTTCAGCCCCGTACGCCAAATCAAACAGCCTCCCATTCTAACCCGGTCTCCCGAACAAACCTCGCGTCCGCGAGCACCCCTCGCCGCGACATCGCACAAAAATCCTTCGGCGCGCACCTTCCAAGCCCATCCCGCAACGACCGCGACTTATTGAACAAACGCCTGGGGGGCCCTGGGGCGAATGGCACTCGTTTAGTTGCAACTTGTTTTCTCGAAACGACCTAGACAAAAAGGGCCTGTCTTGTGCATGAGGTGGTTTGGAAGCAGACTCCATCCCATGACAAGGAGGCCCGAGGATGGGACAGTTTAGTGGTTCGTC
>JAJDEG010000182.1 GCA_029259895.1 Planctomycetota bacterium | reverse complement strand
CGGCGGCTGGCTGGAACATGCAGCCGGGCGACATACTCGATGTCGAAGAATTGCCGCTGCTGGTCGATCGCATCGACGGCGAGCCAGTGGCGATTCCGTGCGGAGAGGCGTTGCTCACGGACCGTGCGCTCGAAAAGCTCATGTCGCTCGGCTTAATGCCGCTGGCATCGTACCGCGATACGGACCGCGTCCGACTGGCCGGTTTTCGCTCGATTCGCGGGCTACACGAGCGTCTCGCCGGGCGGTGGAACGGCTAGCAGCATGTTGAAAAAGGGGTCTGACCCTCTCAGGCACGCCGCATTCTCCGGCTATAACGAGGTTTCCCCAAGGGTCTGACCCCTTTTTCAACATGCTGTTAGCGCGGATGCATCGACCTGCCGCGAAGCGAATATGCTTCGCGTTCTAGCCATTGAATTGGGACGCCAACGCAATGAACTCCATGCCGCAGCGCTACTGGCTCGTCGTGGGGACGTTTTTTCTATCGGTGCTGTTATACGTCGATCGCATCTGCATTTCGGTCGCCGAGGAGGACATCGCGGCCGATCTGGCGTTGAGCAAGACACAGATGGGATGGGTGTTGTCGGCGTTCGCGCTTGGCTACGCCTTGTTTCAGACGCCGTCGGGATGGATGGCCGATCGATTCGGACCTCGGCGCGTCCTCTCCGCGATAGTCGTGTTGTGGTCGCTGTTCACCGGGCTGACCGCGGCGGCCTTTAATCTGACGTCACTACTGGCGACGCGGCTGCTATTCGGCGCGGGCGAAGCCGGCGCGTTTCCCGGCATCGCGCGGGCGACTTTTTCTTGGATTCCGATGAACGAACGGGGCATCGTTCAGGGAATCAACTTTTCGGGATCGCGAGCCGGCGGCGTGCTGGCGCTATCGATTATCCCGAGCATGGTCGCGTGGCTCGGCTGGCGAATGAGCTTCGTCTCGCTGATGGTCGTCGGCTGCTGCTGGGCCGTGTTTTGGTACTGGTGGTTTCGCGACGAACCGGCCGAGCATCCGGGAGTCAGTCGCGCGGAGTTGGAATACATCGCCGCGAATCGGCAGCGGCGTGGCGACGATGCGCGGGCACCAGAGCCGCTGGCCGTGGCGACGTTGGCCCGATCGCCGGAGGTCTGGCTAGTCTCCGCCCAATACTTCGCGTCGAATTTCACGTTCTTTTTCTGTCTGACCTGGCTCTTCCCACATCTGAAGACCACTTACAATCTGACCGGTGTCGAAGCAGGGCTGTACTCGGCCGCACCGTTGGCGTTCGGCGCGATGGGGAATTGGTTTTCGGGTTGGATGGTCGATCGACTGTATCGCCGCGGGCGCTGGGTGGCCTCGCGACGCGTGGCGGCGATGATCGGCTTCGCATTGGCCGCCGTCGGCGTGGCGGGAAGCGTGTTCGCGGACACGCCCGGGGCGTCGATCGTGTGGTTTTGCCTGGCGATTTTTGGCGCCGACATGACGCTCGCGCCGTCTTGGTCCTTTTGCATCGACATCGGCAAGCACCATGCGGGCGTGGTTTCGGGAACGATGAACATGGCCGGCAATTTCGGCTCGTTCTTGACGGCACTCGCGTTTCCGTATCTGGCCGAGTGGACCGGCTCCTATACGCCGTTCTTCGTCGTCGCGGCCGTGCTTAACGGTCTGGCGATCGGCCTGTGGATGTTGCTCGATCCGCGCCGCGCGCTCGTCGGAAGGGAGTCGGACGGATGAAAACGCTACGCGGCATGTGCATTGGCGCGGGCTATTTTAGCCAGTTTCATTTCGACGCCTGGCAACGAATTCCGGAAGTCGAGATCGTCGCCATTTGCGATTCGGACGAAGCCAAGGCGAGTCGAGCAGTGGAATCCTTCGCCGCGGCCGAAGCATGCAACGACGCCGTCGCGGCAATCGAGCGGCTCGAACTCGACTTCGTCGACATCATCACGCCGCCGCCATCGCATCTGGGCCTGGTGGAAGCGGCCGCGCGACGCAGCGTCGCCGTGATCTGTCAGAAGCCCCTTGCGCCAAACTTCTCAACGGCCCGTGAGATCGTGACCACGGCCGAGCGACACGCCGCACGGCTGATGGTACATGAGAACTTTCGCTTTCAACCGTGGCATCGCGAGATCAAGCGGCTGATCGACGCTGGCGCAATCGGCGCGAAATTGCACAACATCTATTTCCGCTGTCGTCCGGGCGATGGTTGGGGCGACGACGCTTATCTTGCCCGGCAGCCGTACTTTCGCCACATGCCGAGGTTTCTCGTTCACGAGACGGGCGTGCATTTCATCGACACGTTTCGATTTCTCGCCGGCGAGATGTCCGGAGAAATCGTCGATGCCCATGCCGTGCTGCGACGATTGAACCCAGCCATTCGCGGCGAGGATGCGGCATTGCTCACGTTCCGCTTTGCCGGCGGCGCGACGGGCGTGTGGGACGCGAACCGATGCAACGAAAGCAACGCCGACGATCCGCGATATACGTTTGGAGAGATGCTCGTCGAGGGCAGTGGCGGTAGTGTTCGCTTGCACGACGACGGACGGATCACCGTGCAGCCGCTCGGTGAACCCGAACGCGAGCACGAGTATTCGCACGTGCGGCGGGGGTTCGGCGGCGACTGCGTCTACTTCACGCAGCGGCATTTCGTCGATCGCCTGCTCGACGGACAGCCGTTCGAGACCAGTGGGCGGGACTATTTGAACACGCTTGCCGTCCAAGAAGCCTGCTATCGCTCGGCGTCGCTGAATCGTCCCATTGCGGTCGCAGCGGAGCAGCCAACGCGGCGCTTCGTCGATATTTCGCTGACGATCGACGACAATCTGCGAGGCGCGACGATCGCGCCAGCGAAATCGCGGGCCGTCGATGGCTGGAACGCGACGACGCTGTCGCTCTACTCGCACTGCGGCACGCACATGGACGCGCCGCGGCACTTTCTCGACGATGGCGCAACCATCGACCAACAGTCGCTCGATGCCTGTTGCGGTCCGGCTTGGGTCATCGACCTGACGCCGGTCGAACCGCGCGAGCTAATCGGCGTCCAGCGGCTGGCGGCCTGGACAGACCGGATTCAGGCGGGCGACCGATTGCTGCTGCGGACCGATTGGCATCGCCGCGTGGGCAGCAAGGAATATCGCGATGCGTTGCCGCGGATTTCGCCGGAGTTGGCCCAATGGTTGGTCGAGCGAGGCGTGGCGCTGCTTGGCGTCGAACCGCCGTCGGTTGCCGACGTCAACGACCTCGACGAATTGACCGAAGTGCATCAAACTCTATTTCGCGGCGGCATCGTGATCGTGGAAGGGCTGGCCAACCTCGATCAATTGAGCGGCGATCTGGTCGAGTTCATCGCGCTGCCGCTGCGCGTGGCCGGCGGGGACGGCACGCCGGTCAGAGCGATCGCGGTGGAGACAATCCGCATCAACTCGTAATTCGTCC
>JAJDEG010000181.1 GCA_029259895.1 Planctomycetota bacterium | reverse complement strand
CGACGCCGCCGCCGACGCGATGGCCGACGGGCAGCTACAGGGCGTCCTCGGCCGCATTGCCGACACACTCGGCGTAAAGAATCGCCAAGCCTGGGAAGATTTCGCCGATTCCTCCGCCACGCGCGAACGAGCTAGGCGCATCAAAGACGCCACGCTCGCCGATCTCGACAAGCATCTGGCGACCCTCGAACGCTCCGTCGAGCGACTCGGCGGCCACGTCCATTGGTGCGACGACGCGGCCGCGGCCCGCGAAACAATTCTCGGCGTCCTGCGAAAGTCCGGCGCAAAGAAGGTCGTCAAAAGCAAGTCCATGACCACCGAGGAGATCCACCTCAACCCGGCCTTGGACAAAGCCGGCATCGAAACCGTCGAGACCGACTTCGGCGAATACATCATCCAAGTCGCCGGCCATCGCCCTTCGCACATCGTCGGCCCCGCGCTCCATCTCAACGCCCAGCAAGTCGCCGATATCCTCAGCCCCGTCGCGGGCGAAACGCTTTCGTCCGATCGAGAGGAACTCACCCGCTTTGCCCGCCGCGCGCTGCGATCCAAATTCGCCGAAGCCGACGCGGGCATCACCGGCGTCAACTTCGCCGTCGCCGAGACCGGCACGATCGTACTCGTCTCGAACGAAGGCAACGCCCGCCTCACGACGTCGCTGCCCCGCGTGCATATCGCCATCATGGGCATGGAGAAAGTCATTCCGCGGCTGGCCGACTTGCCCGTGTTTCTCAAAGTGCTCGCCCGCGGCGCGACGGGCCAGAAGCTGTCCATTTACACGTCGCTCGTCACCGGCCCGCGAAAAATGAGCGAGCTCGACGGCCCCGAGGAATTCCACCTCGTGATTCTCGACAACGGCCGCAGCCAAATCCTCGGCGGACCGCTCCGCGAAAGCCTGTTCTGCATCCGCTGCGGAGCCTGCTTGAACGCCTGCCCGATCTATCGCAACGTCGGCGGCCACGCCTACGGCGGCGTCTATTCCGGACCGATCGGCGCGGTCCTCACACCGCTCTACGACGGACTCGCGGCCAACCATCACCTGCCCAACGCATCGAGCTTGTGCGGAGCATGCCAGGCGGCGTGCCCGGTGAAAATCCAGATACCGGAAATGCTCGTTCGCCTCCGCGAAAAGCTGCACGAAGAGCCGCACGGCCTCGGTCGGCTGGAAAAACTGGCGTATAGCCTGTGGGCCCGCTCGATGCGAAGTTCTCGCATGTATCGCGCCGCCACGTGGTTGGCCACGCGGACGCTCGGCCGCTGGAAGCGATCGACGCGGTGGATGAAGCGACTCCCCGGTGGATTGCACGGCTGGACTCGCACCCGCGATTTTCCCGCACCGGCCAGCGAGCGATTTCGCGATTGGTGGAACAGAACCGGGGCTGGGGACTAGCGCCTGGGAACGAGCGCCTGGAGGCTTGAGTGACGCGCGAAGCTTTTCTCGAACGAGTTCGTCAGGCGACCCAAGCGGGCCGAGCGTATCGCGTTGCGCCGCAGGGCGAAGTCACTCCCACGACCGGCTACGTCGGCGGAGGCGACGACGTGTGTGCCTCGTTCGCGGCGGAGGCGAACGCCGTCGGTGGCCAGGCCCGCGTCGTGGCAGATTTCGATGCGGCTCGCCTGCTGCTCTCCGAGTGGCTGCAAGAAAAGCGCCCGGCATCGGCGCTCGTTTGGCGGCACGACCTGCTGGCAAAGCTGCGGCTCGGCGAATTGCTCGCGGAGTTGGGTATCGCCCAGTTGGATTACGAAACACTCAGCGCCATGCCCCGCGAAGCGCGAAGAACCACGACATTCGCCGCCGACGTCGGCATCACCACCGCCGACTTCGCCATCGCCGAGACCGGCACGCTGGCCGTCTTCGCCCGGCCAGGCCAGGAACGCCTCGCCAGCCTGTCGCCGCCATGCCACATCGCCGTCGTCGAGCGGCGCCAGATTTTGCCCGACCTGTTCGACCTATTCGCCAAACTCGACGAAGCCGGTCACGACGAGCTACCGAGCAACCTCACGCTGATCACCGGCCCCAGCAAGACGGGTGACATCGAACTGCAACTCACCACCGGCGTCCACGGCCCCGGCGACTGGCGAGTCATCGTCGTCGACGGGTCGTAGACGGTTGGCGCGACCGTCATCGACGACGTCGCTCGGCACCGTTGGCTCCCAAAGCAAAAAAAGCTTGCAATCCCCCCGACTCAGCGGTAAATTGCGCGGCGAACGTCGCGCTCGTGTCGCCTCGGAACCGGCGCGAGAACTCGCGACCAATTCCCTTCAACGTGCGTATATTCGCACAGGAGAGAGGCGATGGCGATTCATCTCTTACGGTCGCTTGTGCGCGGTCGATCGACCGCCGCGCGGATTGCTTGCTTTGCATGGATTGGCTGTTGCGCGGCGACGCTCGCCGTTGCTGAAGAACATGCCGCTGAAGAACGTGCCGCCCAAAAGCCGGCCGGCGTTTGCCAGCCCGGCCAGGCCGGACGCCACGGCACGCAAGTCAACTGGGTAGCGACCGCCGAGCAAGCCTCGCGTCAGGCCGCCGAACAGGACAAGCTCGTATTTCTCATGCAAATCTCCGGCAACTTCGCCCGCGAAGAGTTTACGTGAAACAACGCCACGAAATTCAGGGCAGGTGCCCTGTCAGACACAACGCTCGCCGCGTTCATCGACCAACACTTCGTGGCCGCGTATCAACAGAAGGGCGATTTCGAGGTCGTCCGCGTCAAGGGGAACGTGCAAAAGAACGGCGGCAACGTCGTCACCTATTTCTGCACGCCCGACATGCGCGTGCTGCACTTCGTCGTCGGTCCCGTGTCGGCCGGCAAGCTCATGGACGAAGCCGCCTGGGCGCACCGCGTCTACGACACGACGCGCCAGCGCACCGTGGGCAAGCTGAACAAGGTGCAAACGAGTAAAGCGACCCGCGATCAACTCGCGACCGTCCGCAAAGAACACGCGGAAATGATCGCCGGCGATGAGACGAGTATCCTGCGCCAAATGGCCGCCAGCCGCGCCAATTACCTGAAGTCGCAACGGCAAGCGACGCCCTATCGACAGGCGTCGTATGGACGAAAGCCCGCCAAAAAGGCTCCGGCAGAACGCTGGGAGCCGCTGCTGTGGAGCTTGGGCGGCTCGAACGAAGAGCGCGTGCATCGTCTGCTGGCCTTCGATCCGTTGCCGCCGCTTGCGGCCGTCGATACGACCGTGTTTCGACGACTCGCCGGCCAAACGGTCAACGATCAAGACGGCAGCGTCGGCCGCGCCATCGCCGATTTGCAACGCGCCGAAAAGACCGGCCGACCCGTCATGTTCGTCTTCTATCGCCACTGGCAAGGTTGGCGAAACTCGCAACAGCGAAAGATGCTCCGTCAATCGCCGAATAACAAGCTCATCGCGCAGTTCACCGTGATCAACCTTCCGATCAACGAGCAGCCGGCCCTGTCGGCCCACTTGCCTGGATTCGAGTTGCCGACGGTCGGCGAGAACGCCAGCGTGCAAATTGTGCTCGCCGATTGCCGACTCAAGCAGCTATCGGTCGTTTCCGATCGAGTTGAGCCGCAAGTGTTCGCCGCCACGCTGCGCCGTGCCGTCGCCGAAAATCAAATCGCGTTCGCCGAGCATCTCGTCGAGAGCGAACGACGGCTCGACGCCAAGCGAGTCTTGTACAAGGCCCGCCGCAGCGACGACCGCGGCGTCGCGGCCAAGGCAGAGACGATGCTCGCCAAGCTGCTGGCGAAAAACGATTGAGTGCTAGCCGCGCCGTTGACTCCAGCAACCGCCCTGTGGTACGCTTGCTAGAGTATCTGGAGCGACGCGAGTTCGACATTCCGCTTGGGTAGGTTGCGTGCGGTGAAGTTCGCCCGTCTTGGTCCCATCGCCGTGCATCTGCCACAGCGCGTCGAGACGATCGACGACTTGCGGGCCGAACATCCCAACTGGGACGTCGACCTAATCCTCTCCAAGACCGGCATCCGCAGCCGGCACATCGCCGCGCCCGACGAATGCTCGTCCGATCTGGCCGTCGCCGCGGCCGAGCGGTTGTTCGCCGAGAACGACATCGACCGCCGCTCGATCGACTTCGTGCTGCTCTGCACGCAGACGCCCGACTATCCGCTCCCCACCACGGCCTGCCTGGTCCAAGACCGCTTGAAGTTGCGAATCGACGTCGGGGCGATGGACTTCAACCTCGGTTGCAGCGGCTACGTCTACGGCCTCTCGCTGGCCGACGGATTGATTCGCACCGGCGTGGCCAAGCGCGTGCTGCTGCTCACCGCCGAGACGTATACCAAGTTCATCGACCCCACGGATCGATCGCTGCGCACGATATTCGGCGACGGTGCGGCGGCCACACTCATCGACGCGGCCGACGAGCAATCGCTGCGCGGGTTCGTCTTCGGCACCGACGGCCGCGGGGCCGATACGCTCATCGTCAACAGCGGCGGAGCACGGTCCGGAGATCGAACGATTCAGCCTCGCAAACGCAAACGCTGGCCCAGCGCGCTCTATATGGACGGCCCGGCACTGATG
>JAJDEG010000019.1 GCA_029259895.1 Planctomycetota bacterium | reverse complement strand
GGCGACGGCGAACTGACGAAGAACTTGCGCATTGCCGCCCACCGGTTCAGCAAGTCCGCTCAAGAAAAAATCGAGAAGGCTGGCGGGCAGGTCACCGTGATTCCCGGCCCCCGACCGGTCGTCAAGAACCAGAAGAAGCAGAAGAAGCAGTAGGCGAATTGCGGTGACGGCCGCGTAGTGGAATGACGCATAGCGGAATATCGAGCAGTGCGGCAGTACGCCAGAACGATCGTGCCAGAGCTGTTTTGCCAGAGCTACTGTTCCAGAACTGTGGTGAGGCAGAGGTGGTGCCGGAACCTCGGTCGCGACCGCGACTCGTTCGAGTGCGTCGCGGCAATGACGCACCGGTGGCCGGCGGCCACAGACTCGTCTTTTCCGGCGTTCGCGCTTGACGTAGGATAACCGGTCGCTCGGCCGTCGATTGGCTGGCCGGCACATCGCGCTCGCCCAAATAGGCTCCGCAGGACGAACTCAACCATGTGGGAAAAACTTCGCGTCGTCTTCACGATTCCGGAACTGCGACAGAAGATCTTGCTGACGTTGCTGTTCCTGGCGATCTACCGCGTCGGATGGCACATTCCGCTGCCGATCGTCGACCCCGAGGCGATGGCGCGAGCGTTCGACGGCGGCTCCGGTTTCGGCGCACTGCTCGACAAGGTCGCTATCTTTAGCGCCACGCA
The DNA here is from genome assembly GCA_029259895.1 of Planctomycetota bacterium. Classification (GTDB taxonomy): domain Bacteria; phylum Planctomycetota; class Planctomycetia; order Pirellulales; family PLA5; genus PLA5. The sequence continues at coordinate 24,301 of JAJDEG010000019.1, read as the reverse complement.
GCTCAAGCAGGCCACCATCTTCGGCCTGGGCATCATGCCCTACATCTCCGCGTCGATTATCTTTCAGTTGCTCGCCAGCGTTTGGAAGCCGCTCGAAGAGCTAAAGAAGGAAGGCGAGGCCGGGCAAAAGAAGATCAACGAGTACACGCGCTACGCAACGGTCGCGATATGTTTCGTCCAGAGTTGGCTATACGTACTCTGGCTCGTCAATTCAAAGTTAATCAATCCAGCGCTGCTCGATGGCGGGACGCTTAGCTTCGCGTGGCAGTTCGTCGCCGTCTTGACGATGACGTGCGGCACCGTGTTTTTGATGTGGCTCGGCGAACAGATCGACGAGTACGGCATCGGCAACGGCATCAGCCTGCTCATCATGGCGGGCATCGTCGCCCAAATGCCGGCGGCCGGACAGCAATTGATTAGTCAGACGACGATGGAACTCGGCGGCCGCCCCGGCTTCTTCGGTCCCGAGACGTTGATTGTCTTGGCGATCATGCTCGTCGGCGTCGTCGCCGGCGTCGTGTTCGTCACCCTCGGCCAACGCCGCATTCCAACTCAAAGCGCCAAGCACGTCCGCGGCCGACGGGTGTATGGCGGCACGCGGCAATATCTCCCCATCCGCGTCAATCAGGCCGGCGTCATGCCGATCATCTTCGCCAGCAGCCTATTGCTCATCCCCTCCGCCTTGTTCCAGTGGCTCGGCCAACAGTTTCACTCGCCGGTGCTCGGTTCGCTGTACAACATGTTCTCGCTGCCGACATCGTTCGTACACAATTTGCTCTACATCGTCCTGATTTACTTCTTCTGCTATTTCTGGACGGCCATCACGTTCAATCCGCAGGAAATGTCCGAAAACCTCAAGAATTTCGGCACGTTTATCCCCGGCTATCGTCCCGGCAAGCGGACCGCGGACTACCTGGAAAAAGTGATGGTGCGGATTACCTACGTTGGCGCGGGTTTTCTGTCGCTAGTGGCCATTATCCCAACCCTGATCTATGCTTGGATGGACGTCCCTTACGCCATAGCCGGGTTCTACGGCGGAACCGGCTTGCTGATCGCGGTAAGCGTCGCCTTCGACCTCGTGCAGAAGATCGACAGTCACTTGGTCATGCGGAATTATAAGGGCCTGTTGGAAAAGAACTGACGTCGACGAAACCACTAGCCACGTTTGCGCGCTCGTGGCTCGCGACGCGAGCGCGGACGCCATCATGCGGATCGTCTTCATCGGCCCACCTGGCGCAGGAAAAGGAACTCAGTCGGTTCTGCTGACCGAGTTGCTGGATATCCCGCACTTGTCGACGGGCAATATGCTGCGCGAGGCCGTCGAGCATCGCACGACCGTCGGCCGGTTGGCCGCGGAATTTATGCAAAGCGGCCGCCTCGTTCCGGACCCCTTCGTCGTGCAGATCGTCGGCGAGCGATTGCAACAGCCCGACTGTGAAGGAGGCTGTTTGTTCGACGGGTTTCCGCGGACATTGGGCCAGGCGCGGTCGCTCGACGAATACCTGACCGCCGCCGGAACGCCGCTCGATGCCGCCCTCGAATTGCGCGTCGACGAGGAATTGTTGGTCAACCGACTGCTCGGTCGCGGGCGCGAAGACGACTCGATCGACACGATTCGCCGGCGGTTTCGCGACTACGTCACCATGACCACGCCGCTCTTGGACTACTATCAATCGACCGGCCTGCTGCGTACGATCGACGGTTCGGGCACCACAAACGAAGTTTTCAAACGCATCCGAGAGGCGATCGGCAAGTAGCGCGTCGCCCCTATCCGCTAGACCCTCTTTGCACCGTGATACAATTCCGCAGCGAACGCGAAATCTCCGAAATGCGCAAAGCCGGCCTGCTCATCTGGCAGGCCCACCAGATCGCGGCGGAGATGATCCGCCCCGGCGTCACGACGCTCGAGATCGACGCTCACGTCGAGGCATTCTTCAAAGAACACGACGTCATCCCCCTGTTTAAGAATTATCCCAATTCGCTCAAGGGAAAGCGTCGCTTCCCAGCCGTCACCTGCATGTCGATCAACGAGGAAGTCGTTCACGGCATCGCCAGCGGTCGTGAGCTTCGCGAGGGCGACATCGTCAGCATCGACACGGGCTGTAAGCTAGCCGGCTGGTGCGCCGACGCCGCCGTGACGCACCCGGTCGGCGAGGTTGCCACCGACGTCGGCAACCTGCTCGACTGCACCCGCCGCGTGCTCCGCTTGGCAATCGACCTGATGGGTAAGAAACAGTTCTGGAGCGAAGTTGCCGAGGAAATGGCGGCGTTCGTCGCCAAGGCCGGCTTTTCCACCGTCGAGGAATTCGTCGGCCACGGCATCGGCCGCGACATGCACGAAGACCCTCAGGTGCCGAACTATCCCAGCCCGCAACTGAAGAAACGCGGCGGCAATTTCCCCCTCCGCCCCGGCTTGGTCATCGCCGTCGAGCCGATGGTCAACGTCGGCACGAAGCGCGTCAAGCTGATGCCCGACGATTGGACGATGGTCACCAAGGACGGCAAACCCAGCGCCCATTTCGAGCACACGATCGCCGTCACAAACTCCGGCCCGCGAATCTTGACGGCACCGCCACTGCCCGACGAGCCAGAATGGGTCCACTGGGGCAAAGAGCGACTCAAGCCGCCGGAAGCCTGGCCTCGGCATGTCGCTTGGTAGCCGCCCGCAGCTCGTCTATCGAATCAGCTCGTCTATCGAATACCGAAACCGGGGAACTGTGGTAGCCGAATCCCTTCGCCAACCAGTTTGTCTGCCGGTCCATCCGGCGAAGAGATGTGTCTCAAAATATCAATCGATGTGACGGCTACTGCGCCGACGAGCGGCTTCCTTGTGTTGACGTCGTGATTAAGGCGTCTTTGTAGAGCGGCCTTCCCGCAACACGGAAGCCGAGGCCGTAGAGTTCTTTTCGTATTTGGCGAAATTCGTCGAAGCTGTCGGGGTACGTCCATATCGTGATCGTCGTGTTCGGCCTATCGAGCCGCGCCAACGCCGTACGAAAACGTGACCCCTCCGCTAGCGCCTCGGCCAAAGGTTCACCCAAATTGCCTTCGACCGGCACGTATCGCGCCTCCAGAATCACTCTCTGTTGTGTCGTTTTTATGATGTGATAGTCCATCCGAAATCCGTCGCGCGGTCCGAACGATCCACCCACCTCGGGCAAGTCTTCCAATTGCCAACGTAACTGTCGCTTTTCGTCGTAAAGCATTTCAAACAACTCATCGACGGGAACGCGCGTCAGCCGTTTGCCCAACAGCCGGTAGTGCTGCTCCTTCGTGAACACCGTCGAGCTGATCGGACTCGGATACGCCTTCACCTCGATCTCGGGCGCCGCCGTCGACACCACGCTGATCTGTTCGCGGCGAATCTCATCCAGCTTTAGCCGCGCCGCCACGATCTTCTTCGCCAAGTCGTGCTCGTTCCGCGCTTTCTCGTCGAGTTGCTCGCGCTGCTTCGCCAATTCGTGCTCGGCCGTGGCCACGAACGTTCCGAGTTGAACCTGCGCATACTCGGCGGCCTTCACTTCGTTGGCCAGCCGCGACGCCTCGTGCGTAAGCCTGCCCATCTCGGCCGAAAGCGACTGCGCCCTCCGCCGCTCGGCCCGCAATTCGTCCTTCGCGGCGTCCGCGTCCGCTTCAATCGTGCGGCTTTCCACCGCTTCCTCCGGCCGCGCGACGTAAGTCTTCGCCCGCGATCCGGCCACCATCACCAGAATGATCAATATGCCGACGATGTTCGACACGACGTCCAAAAAGGAGTCGCTGCCGATCGATTCGTCGTCTTGTAGCGATTGAATGCGGCTCATCGAAAACGTCTCATCGAACTTGTTGCCCAGGGCGTAGCGTCGGGATGCCGACGGGTGCTCAATTCGGCGGTCGATCCAACGCTCGATCCGCCACGGTCGTCGGCTTCCGTCTCAGTTCGAACCCACTACCGTCGAGCAGCCGACGCAATTCTTCATACCGCCGATCGCCGCCGGCATGCACGTCGAACGACAGAATCGGTCGCCAATACATCCCCTTGCCCGCGATGCCCCACGCCTTGATCTCATCCCACACCGCCGCCACGAACGCGTCTGTACTCTCCCGCGTCTGCGACTCGAACGCAATCTGCTTCGGCTCGCGGCGCGGATCGTCGCTGTGAATGATCGCGCGGTCGCCGTAACACACCACCCGTAGCGGCCGCGTCACCGGCGTCGCCGTCGGCGCGGCGTAGCGCAAGCCCCAATCCCGCCCGCGGCGACGGGCCAGACTTTCGGCATCGAGCGTCGCCGACTCATGACGCGCCGTCGGGTCCGGCGCGCCGGAACTGAATCCGCTCCCACCCGGACTCCCCGCCGAACCGCCCGCCGAACCACCCGCCGAGCCGCCGCTCGAACCGTTTGAACCGCCGCCATCGCCAACGTCCGAAGCATCGCCTCCCGCCGCCGCGCTGCCGCCGGGAGTCGCCTGCGCGCCGCGGTTGGCAATATTGTCCGCATTCGGTTCTCTCGCGCCGTACTCGCCGGCCCGTGGTGCCCGAACGTCCGACGCACGCCCAGCGTCACGCGGATCGCCGTAAGATTGCGTGTCATTCCCATTTTCCGCATGCAAACCGCTGGTCGCCTTGCCGTTGGGATCGCCGTTGGGATCGCCGTCGGCCGGCGCGCCGTACGTCCCCGCGCGTGAATCGAAGCGCTCGCCAGCCGATGCGGTTCGGCCTCCGTTCGTCGGTTCGCCGCTCGCTTGTCCACCGTACCGCCCACCGCTCCCGTTTCCAGCCCTGCCGTCGCTTAGCCGCGCCCCGCCCCCTTCGCCCACGCCGCCTCGACCTCCCGCGGCAGATTCGCCCGTGCCGCCGCCCGTTACGCCGTCGTTCGACGCGCTGGCCTCTTCGCCCCGATAGGGAATACTCGCCGCGCCGAACCCCGATCCATCGCCGTCCCTCACGATGCCACCGCGCGCCGCCGGCCGATACGACGGATTCTTCCTCGCTCTACGCTCGGCTATCGCCACTAACGCCGTCTGCCGCAATCGCGCTTCCGCCAGCGCCCGATTTTGGGCGATCGCCAGACTAGGATCGGCCGGCCCAAACGACAGCTTCCAATCTTGGTTAACCAATTCATATCCGAAGTCGGTCGTCCAACCTTGAAGCGACCGACGCACGTCGTAGTACGCCTCAACCGCGTCGGGCCGCACGATGATCAGCGGGTATGGCTCTTGCTCCGCTTGCAGCGATCGGCCGGTCACCAGATACTCGCGCGTCGCCCGCAGCACGGTAGCGAGTGGGTTTCCGGCGTCGCTGGCGATCAAGAAGTCGTCCGCGTTGAGTACGGTTCCTTCCGGCTGCAAAATGACCTTATCGCCGCGGCATTCGATATACACCGGCCGCCGCGGCGTCGAGTTCGGTCCTTCGTAGGGCACAATCGAATACGTCGCCGGACGAGTCGTGTTCTCCCGGCGAATTTCCTCCAGATTGCGCTCCGCCTCGGCCGCCCGCGATTCCAAACGCTCGAGTTCCGCCGCGGTCTTGGCCACTTGCTCCTCGTCCGAATCGGCCAGCCGCTCCTGTTCCTCCAGTCGCGCCTTCAGCTCGATGATCTTGTTTTCCACCTCGCGCGTTGTTCGTTCCAAATGCCCCAGCCGGGCGCGGCGGTCTTTCACAATCGCCGAAACTTCCTCGCGGACCTCGACAATCTGCTCGGCGCGCTGCCGCCAGATGCGCGGATCGTCTTCCTTGCTAACGATCGTTTCAACCGGGACGGCAGACGGCGGCGGTTCGTCGGTCGTATGCCGAGCGCGGTCCGTAATGACCATTAACAACACGATGAGCGTACCCATCGTGCATAGCAGTACCGCCAGAAACGGAAACAGCGAAACGCCGACGTCGTCGCTAAGGTTTCGGCGTCGTCTCATGCCACGAACTTCGATTGGCTAGCAGTGGTAACTTACGGAACAACGACGAACGACGAAACGGCATGGCGATGATTTCAATCCGTGTGCCCGCGCGGAACGTCTGCAGCGCGATCACGCAGCCTTGTGCGCCGCCCGCGGCTCGGTCAACTGAACGGCCGGCCCAGCAGCCGCATCTCGGCCCAGTCGCGCCGAAAGCAACTGAATCGCCGCCGCCAGGCTCGTGACCATTTCCTCGAAATGCTTGGCGCCCGCCAGTGACGTGAGATTGCGATTCAACTGCTCTTCGAGCTGACGAATCTGCCCCGTCGCATCGACGACCTTCAACAGCACTTCGCCATGCCGTACCAATTCGCCTTGCTGCGCGAGCGTCGCGTCGGACGACTTGACGAGCGCCTTTTGCACGTCTTCCCAGTGCCGCCGGTTTTGTTCCGTCGCCGCGCGTTCGGCCGCCGCGAGCTGTCCGGCGTGCGTCTTGAGGCTCCGCTCCAGCGCCGACACCAGCGTGGCCTCCATCTGCATCGACAGGCCGCCGGACAACTGGCTCCACTGCTCGTGCGCGGCCGATATGGTCGTCTGCCAAAGCGTGGCTTGCCGTTCCACTAAACGCTCTGACGCCGCGACCACTTGTTCGCCCATGCGGCGGATCGACGCGGCCTGCGGATCTGCGGCGGAGCCGAGCACTTCGAAGCGTCCCAAAAGATCGGCATTGACCCGCTCGTCGACCTCGTCCATCAGCCGCGACTCGAATCGCTCGACAGAAAACTTGGCGAACATCAGCGGAATTGTCAGGGCCAAGGCCAACCCTGTGGTATCGAACGCCGTCGCCAACGCGGCGACCATCGCGTCGGTGGAAGATTTCTGCGCTACCTGTTCGTCGCCGATCAAGGCGATAGCCATCGTGATGCCGACGACGGTGCCCAAAAAACCGAGCATCGGAATCGCCCACACGACGATCCGCACCAGCCCGTAACTTGCCTGCGCACGCGAGGCATCCGATTCGGCAAGGTAACGCATTTGCTCGTCGAGCCCGTCGGCCTCTTGCTTGCGATGCACGTGCAGCAGCACGTCTCGCAGTCGCCGATAGAGGTAACTCTGGTGCGCGACCGGGCCGGCGTGTTCCAACTCCGTCAGCAATTCCCCGGCGACCGCCACGCTTTGAGCGTTTGGCTCCCGCGGCGACATTAGCTTGAGTTTATGCACGGCGAATTGAGCCGCCACCTCAAACCCCTTAAGCACCAGCGCAGCCGCCGCGATGAAAAACATCGCGACCTCGACTCGCAAGATCGGGTGGCTGTCGAAGTAACGGTGCGCGAACTCGCCCGAAATGACGCCGCCCCGTAATAGGCCGTAAAACCCCAGGGTCGCCAAAATCCCCCAGAACACTGGCCAGCGAAATATCGAGACGAGAATGCGATTGGTACGTGACACCGCGAGCTTCCTTTCTCGTTGGACGCCGCCGCGCAGAACGATGCGCACGGCGGACCGGCAATAAACCGCGTTGCCCTCAAAATCGGCACAACCGTTACAGATTGTTGAATCGATTCTCGAATCCGCGTGCTAGCAGCGTGATCGCGCAAGGCCGAGGCCTATTCGCAAAGTCATCGCGATGCCGTGCCGCATACGGAACTCGCGCCGGGCCAGAACTTGTAAAAAACGGCGTCGAGTAAACACCGAATAGCTCGAGTCGGCCGTGATGCCTCGACTCGCGATCGTCTCTGCGTCCTCCGCGAAACCTCTGCCACCTCTGCGTTAAAAAGTACCAGCGTGTTGTTCACTTGCGGACAGCGGTTGCTCCAAGCCTCCGCGTTTCCAAGCAATATCCAAGGCACGAATCGCCGCGTCCGATAGGCCGCAAGAATCTACCTCCGTCATTACGTTCGCTACAATCGGTAAAGATTGCCAAAGTAAATCGCCTCGTCCGTCCGATAAATGTCTGCATAACCCCTTGGGCACAACGGTCCGGCAAACCGACCGCCGGATCGACAGCACCGACCGCTGATGTCCAACTCACGAGAGGAAATCCCAGGGGGGGACGCTTAGTCCGGTGGGCGCGATCACCCGCGCCCACCGGACTATTTTCTTTTCGTCCCGTATAGATTCGGCGGCAGCCGTCTTCGCTCGCCGATCATCCCCGATCGCCAAGCTCACCGACGGCCGTCAGCCATGGGTAAGAGCCGCGCTGTGCACGAGCGGCAAACGGGCTGACCCGCCCATCTCCCATCGGCGTTGCGACGGGGATCCGATCGTTAGGACGCCGCGCCAGAGTTAGCCGAAAGAAAACGCCACGCTCCGGCCGCGGAATCATCCGCCTCAATCGCGTCGCCGATGGTGAGGTGCACGTGCTTGATCTTGGCCGTCGGCGACACGCCGGACGCGGCAACCGGCTCGTATCTCAACGCAACGACGGGCGTGGAAATCTCTTGCCGCAGCGCGTCGACGAAATTCTTCGCGGGCGAAAGGTCGACGTCGTCGCCGGCGGCGATCGCAAGAATGTTCTCGCCGGCCAGCGTTTGCAGCGATTCCGCTCTGAGCGCGTTCCACGCCGTAGCGTTGGAACGGTCGGCGGTCATCGTCACGTATCCGGCCCGGCGTGCAAAGAACCGCGTCGCGCGCTCGCCCAACGCATCGTCCGCGGCCAGCGGCTCGACGACGATGAACTTACACGCCCGATCCGTCGCCGAGACGACGTGCAGCGCCTCGCGCAGCGTCGCGGCGTTCGTCAACAGAATCACCGGTCCCGTGCCCGGCAAATTATGGACGTGGTGCAGCGACAGCTTGACCCGTCCGTAACTCCGCATCCACGCCACACTGCGCAGGAAGAAATCGGGAATCTGCCGCCGCAAGAATATCAACATCGCCACCGTCGTGATGGCCGCGGTGAGAAACAGCAGCCGCGGAATGAACATCTTGCGCTGCAAACCGTCGATCAACGCGGCGTCGCTGCCCAGAGTTTCGAGCACGCTGCGACTCACTTGCATGCCGCTCTCGAACACCGTCGTAACCACCCAAAACACCGCCACGGCCGCCAGACCTGCCGTCGAATTGAGAAAGTTACTCGTGGCAACCAGGTTTCCCTTGCTCTGTTTCGGCGCGCGGTCTTGCAACAGCGTATACAACGGCACGATATACAACCCCGCCGCCATGCCAACGAGAATCAGACACGTCACCGTGGGCCACGTCGACTCGCCATCGTTCGTTACGGCCGCCAGCGCCGCCGCCGCCGCGGCAATGAACACGCCGCCAATCGGCACGAGGCCTAACTCGATCTTCGCGCCGCTCAAATATCCGGCCAGCCAACTGCCGATTCCTACGCCAAATCCGATGAACGCGACGAGCATCGCCACCCGCATTTCGGCCTGCTGCGCTTCGGAAGCATCGGGCACGAACGCCGCCGTTTCGGCCTCCTCCGGCGAATCGTGTTCGCCGTTATCCCCGTTACGCTGCTGTTCGAAAACCTGCCGACTTTCCCGCGCCCGCGCCGCGTGCAGATCCTTGGCGGTTTCGCCTTCATAGAGCAACGTCTGCCGCAGGTACAACACCATGGATGTGAAGAACGCGATCCCAATCACCGCGAGGATCAACGGCCGCGAACGGCGCACCACGCTCAGGTTGTTTGCCAACGGAGCGAACGGATTGAGCGTTAGCTTTCGCTCGCTCGCGGCTGGCCGCACGCGTCCCATAAACAGCGACGCCCCCGCCCCAATCACCGCCAGCAGAAACAACACCAGGCCGATAATCCACGTGCTGCCCGCCTCCAGCGTACCGTTATCGAACGTCGGCTTGAGCGGACCGTACAGCAGACCGCCAAACGACGTGCCGAGAATCTGCGCCAGAAAGCTCGACCCTTCTAAAAAGCCATTGCCCTTGCTTAGCACGGCCGGATGCAGAATCTCCGGCATGATGCCGTACTTGGCCGGCACGAAGAATGCGCTGTGCGTCCCCATCAGGAATACCGTGCCGATGGCAATGCCCGCGCTCCAGATCGCCAACGTTCGCGGGTCGCCCCAACCGGTGCCGGCCAGCGTCGGCAGCAGGAATCCGAACATCGCCAACGCCATGATGGCGACTTCGGCCATCTTCCAAAAAACGACGATGTTTCGCTTGCTGAACTTATCGGCCAACACGCCTGCCAGCGGCGAAAACAAGAAGAACGGTGCCACGAAGCACGCCGGCACAATGAACACGACCGTCTTCTCGTCGATCCACGGCACCTTGGCGTACCGCACGAGCATATCGCTCGCGTAGAACACGGCAATGATGTGCGTCGCCTGGTCGTTAAACGCGGCCAGAAATTGGGAAAACACCAATCCCAGATACGTCGGCGTCTTTAGCGTCGGTGACGGCCCCTCGGCCATAGCCATTCATCTTTCGCCAGAGCAGGCCGTGCGAGTCGGATAGGTTCGATCGGTCGGCGGGACGTGCATCCGCGGGTACGACGGACGGTTTCACTACCCCAGGCGACGAAAAAAGCGGGCGGCGGACGCCCGCAAAATACTACGTCGAACGCTTCAACGTATCAGACGAAATCGCCCCGGCAAAGGGCGCTCCGCAAACGGCGCTCCGCAAAGGCGCAAGACGCGTGGCGGCGCACGGCGCGTTCGCACCGCGTCGCCGCCGCGTGATTGATTCGGCCGAGCACAGCCGGTCGCGGGACGAATTCCCAATCCGTCCCACATGCCCAGCAACTCCACCCGTGCTACGCGACCAAGCCGCTACCACATGACGCGTTTCTTGCGCCGCCGGTGCATGCCGTTGTACGATGTCGGCGCCGCGCCGCTTCGCGTGGTCGCCTTTCGCTTGTGCTCCGGCCTGCCGCCGACGCGCTCCGGCTGTTTTCGACCCTCGTAAACATCGGATTCCAACTCCAAATTGTCGTCACGATCGTTCGTGCCTCGCATAAGACGCCTCCCAAAGACTAGGAATTATGAAGAACCGGTTGTCGAGTGAATCTACGTCATTGCGCCAACCCCATCGGGTCGACGACGACGTTCAAGTTGCATGCTTATCCTGCGTGCGGCACTTCGGCGCGATCGCCGCGGCGCCACACGCTTGCCAGCGTCTACCACTGGATTCTCTTCTTCCGCCGGCGGTGCAATCCGTTGAACGAGTCCGAACTTCCCTGTCGTTTTGGACGCGGTGACTGTTTGAACTTCGGCGGAGTAGCAGCCGATTCGCGGCGCGTCGTATGTTGAAGGTCTCGGGATTCGTCGCCGCGGTCGTCGAACGCCTGGGAAATACGAGTCATCGGAAAAAGTCCTCCCGTCGATGATAGGTATTGAAAAGTAGTCGATACTCACAGCAATCGCCGCTCGATCGGAACCCGGCACATGCGGCACGCCGTACGAGGCAATTGCCCCGCGCGACGCATCGCCGCGCCGGCAATGCCAAACGCCACGGCCGTCATATTTGTTTCGCTAGCGTGCCGACCGACGGGCTCCGTGCCGAACTGGCCCGCGACGCACGTGCGGCACCGAAGGCACCGCCGGCGCTGCGCTGCGCTCGATCACTTTGCCCGCCTCTTCGTAAACCGCCGCCAAATCGTGCGCGTCGACGACACCCGGCATGACCATCCATGCCCCGAGCTGACGCGCCCAAATCTCATCTTGCGGCGCGAGTGCGTCGCCTCCGCAAACCGCCAGCAGCCGGCCCGACTCGCGGGACAGCCGCTCGACGAGTCGCCGACAGGCTTCGGCCGGTCGATCCGTCGCGTCGTGAACGTCGACGACGACCAGCAACATCACGCTACGTCGAGACTCATCCCACGCCAGCTCGGCGTCGGCGAACACGATCGGCAGCCAGCCTCCGTCGATGGCGGCTTCTCGCAACGATTCGCAGCGCTGCGGATGGCTTGAGACCACCAAGCACTGTCGCAATGCCGTTAGTTGTCGCGTCGCGATGGTCGTCGACGAAGCCGACGCCGTCGCCAACGCGGCTTTCGCGTTTTCGTAAGGCATAAAGGTGTTACCTGCTGGAAAAGTACGTACGAGTGCGTCCCTGCGCACGGCGCAACGAGTGCGATCGTCGCCGCGCAGGCAACGAAGCCCGCCACGACAAACGGCCGCTGGCGCCACGACGGTTCCTTCCCGATCGCGGCGTCCTCGGTTGACGCAGTCCTGTCAAACCATCCGCGCGGACCTTCCGACGCACCGCACGGACGCGCTCGCAGCGCGAAGTTCCGCGTCGGTCGCCGAAGCGCCGAACGAACCATTCATCCCGATTCTTTTCTTGTCGCGCACGGCATTGCGCCGCCGATGCTACCGGCGGAGCTTGGCCGTCGCGTCGCTTTACTCGTCGATCCATCGCGTGCCGACGGCGCACGACGGACCCTACCGCACCACGCCGAAGAACGCACATCGCAAAGCGACGCGTGAGCGTCACTTCGCCAGCACATTCGCCCTGCGACAAATGCATCACCAACGACGCCTCGGAGCGTTCCTCTTTGGACTCGTTCCTTAGCGTCGAATTCGCCATGTCGAGACGCACCCGCTAAGCACGACGGCTCAGCGCGTTGTCTCGTCGGCTGTCGACGCGCTGGGCGCATGGGCTCATTCGGCCGATGCGTAGCGCGCAACGGTCGACGTGCCATCGCTCGCCCAACTCGCGTAGCGATTCCTATTCAAACGACTTCACAACGAACGTGCGGACGTGCGATCGCGCCGGCGACAGACAGCTTCAATCGCCAGGCATGCCAGCCGTGCGCAAGCAATCTTCGTCAACATCGCGTCGTCAACGTCACTTCGATCCGTGTCGCGTCGATCCGTGTCGCGTCGTTCGGTCGTTCTCTTTCGTCCTGCGCTACCAGCTCCATCGCTTTTTGCGACGACGGTGTACGCCGTTGAAGCCCACGGGCCGAGCCTCGCGACGAGTCGTGCTCGTCTTTCGGCTCCGTCGCGGCTTTGCGGTGGTCTGCGTCCGTTCGTGGTCGGCCTGGTAGTCTGGCGTCGTTCCGCCGTACCAAATCACGGCTGTGCTCATGACTCGCTCCTTGATGTGGATACCATTCGCGCTAAGCCCCCCGTGGGCAGTCGCGCCACACGTGACGCAACGCCAACCGCAGCGCGTGGGTTGGCGTTCGACACAAAAGCAGGCCGAATGCCAAACGGTGACGCGAAAGAAATCTCATGACTCAAGTCGATTCGGGAGAACGGCTTACGGCCGCCAGAGGCTCGTCCCAACAACCTCGGGGGACTCGCTCGCGATTCACCAAAACGAGGAACCGATCCGTCGTCTCGTTCGCGCAAGACTGGGCAAGGAAACGTCTTGCGACGAAATTCACCAAGTTGGTGAAGCCTCATCGAAACTGTGAAGCCCAAAACGGCGGGCGACCAATCTGACCGGTTCGGAACGTCGTCGACCGGTTCTACGATCCACCGACGGCCACTTCGAGATAGTGCCGCAACAGGGCATCTGCCGCCGCATCCGCGCCAAACGCCGCAACCGCCCGCTCGCGTGCCCCGTTCGCAAGCGCCACGCGACGACCGGCATCCGACAAAAGCTCCAATATCGCCCTGGCCAGGGCGGCTGGATCGTCGGGAGAGACGAGAATCGCGGTTTGCGATCCCGGCGGAAAGATTTCGCTCGTGCCTCCTACATCGGTCGCAACGATTGCCACGCCGGACGCGGCCGCCTCTAACAGCACGCGGCCCAGCGGTTCTTGTCGAGCCGCATGCGCCAATACATCCAACTCCGGCAAAATCCGCGGCACGTCATCGCGTTCCCTCAACCAAAACACGCGCCCGCCGAATTCGCTGTTGGCCTCGTCGAGCCGCGATTCCATCGCGCGCGTTTCGGCCTTGTCGCTATAGCACGCACCGACCAGAACGAACGCAGCGTCGTTCATCGCACCGAGTACCAGTTTGGCCGCCGCAAGCAACACGTCCCAACCCTTACGCAACGACACCTGTCCGACCGCGCCAACGAGCAGCGTCTCGACCGGCAATCCAAGTTCGCTGTGAAGCCACCCGCTCTTGGCGATCGGACTCTTGGCAGCCGGACGAAACACCTCCAAGTCGACGCCGTTGTACAGAACGTGCGTTCGTTCGCCGTCCACGCCGGCCGCGACGTGAAATCGCCGCACCGCCTCGCTGACAGCCAACAGCCGAACGTTTTCGTTCAGATCCCGAATCGCGGCACGACTCAAGCCGACGATATCCCGCAAATGAGCGATGCTCGGAATTCCGCAGCTTCGAGCTGCCGGTCCTACGAGCCGCCCCATCGACAGGCTGTTCGCATGCACCAATTGCGGCCCAAGGCGACCCAGGATCCCGACAAGTTCGTCCGTCGCTCGGCTGCGGTCCCTTTGGCGAGCCGCATCGTCCCGACCGGCGCTCCATAGCACCACGTCAACGCCCACTCTTGCCCATGCCTCGGCGAGTTTGCCCGCCGGCACGATCGCCCGCAAGACGATGCCGGCCGCCTTCAGCCGCGGCGCAACCGCCAGCATCGACCGTTCACCGCCCAGCACCGTCGGGTACTCACAAACGACTACAACTTCGAGCGCCATACGAAAATGCGTCCTCGAAAACGATAGCAAAGAAAAAATGTCTGCTTTTTTGTTGGCAGGCGGCAGGTACAATCAGTATTATCGATAGTTTATGGAACTGTGGGAGCGCTCCATCGCCTTGGACGCCAGGAAATAGAGACAGTATTCGCAGACGAACCTATTGCGGCGGCTCATCCGAAGCACCGCAGCGGCTTTTGTCAGTATGCCCGTCAAGTCGGCATGCCGCGGCGGATGGCTTGTCGGCCGCGTCTGGTCGGCGTTTTCGCAATCACCTTGCCGGTGAATCGCGGCTAGCGTCGCCCTTGTTTCCTCTTCGGTTGCGCCCGGCGGCGAGAGTGCAACCCGCGGAGGAATCGCCTTGCGGTTGCGTTTGCGGATTGCTTGGTGGGCGCGTCCGAATTGCCGACGGCACCGCGAAAAAATAGCGAGCGGAAAAACAGCGACAGGAATCAAAACGGATGCGAATTCATTCACGGCGGAAACCCTCGTCGGCCGGCCACTTGGCGAAGCGTCGCCGGGCGTTCGAGACGCTCGAGTCGCGCGCCATGCTCGCCGCCAACGTCATGATCACCGAGATCATGTACCATCCGCAGTCCGAAGACGTCCGCGACGAGTTTATCGAGATTTACAACGCCGAGCCGACCGCCGTCAACCTCAGCGGCTGGCGGATTAGCGACGGCGTCGACTACACGTTTCCGCTGGGGACAACGCTCGCGGCGGGACAGTACCTGGTCGTCGCCGCTAACGTTACGCAATTCGAGATCAACTATCCGACCGTGGGCAACTTCGTCGGCGGTTGGGTCGGCTCGCTGAGCAACGGCGGCGAAACGGTCGAATTGGAAGATGCCTCCGGCGACCGCGCAAGCCGCTTCAAGTACGCCGATGAAGGCGATTGGGCGACGCGCGAGGTCGCGCTCGGCACGCCTGGTGGCTACGACGGTTGGCGATGGAACGCACCGCACGACGGATTCGGCAAATCGCTCGAACTCGTGAACCGATCGAAGACGAACGATTCGGGGCAGAATTGGGCGGCCAGCATTCCCAACGGCGGCACGCCCGGCGCGCTCAACTCCGTCGATGCGGTGAATACGGCCCCAATCATTCGCAACATGATCCACAGTCCGATCGTGCCGCGGTCGACGGACAACGTCACCGTCACGGCCCGCATCACCGATGAGCCTGGCGCGAGCGTCAACGCGTCGGTGTACTGGCGGCTGGCCACGACCGTCGCGCCGCCTGGACCGCCGTTTACGCAAGCCACAATGTTCGACGACGGCTTGCACGGCGACGGCCAAGCCGACGACGGGGTCTACGGCGCGGTGCTGCCCTCTCAAACCGACAAGACGATCATTGAGTTCTACGTTCGCGCCACGGACGCCGCCAGCAACGCTCGAACGTGGCCGGCGGCCATCGACGCGGCCGGTTCGCAGGACGCGAACGCTCTCTATCAAGTCGACAACGCCGGCGTGACCAATCCGGCGCTGCCCGACTACCGGCTGATCTTCACGCCCTGGGAATTGAACGAATACAACAATAACGTCAACCGCAGCAGCAACGCCGAGATGAACATCACGTTCGTCAGCGTCATCGACGGCGTAACCGAAGTTCGCTATAGCGCCTCAGTCCGCTATCGCGGCGCGGGTAGCCGCGGGGTTACGCCGCCAAATCAACGTATCAATTTCGTCGACGACAATACGTGGAACGGCGTCCAGGCGGCAAACCTCAATTCGCGTTTTCCGTTTGTGCAGCACGTTGGCATGGCGATGGTTGAGTTGGCAGGCTTGCCGACGGAACACCCCGAGCGCGTGAGCGTGCGCCGCAACGGAACGACTTTGCCCAACTCGGGCAGCCCACAATACGGCTCCTACGTCCACTTGGAGCCGATCAACGAAGATTGGGCCGAGAATCATTATCCCGGCGACTCGAACGGCAACGCCTATCGCGGTCAGCGTTGGGATCTGGGCTATATCGATAACAATCCGAATTCGTACCGTAACGGTATCGTTAAGAAGACCAATGTGTCGGAGGACGATTACAGCGATATCATTGCGTTGGCCCGCGCGTTCAGCACCAGTCAGACGCCAGATAACCTGTTCGTGCAGCGGATCGAGGAGGCTATTAACGTTCAGCAGTGGCTGCGGTGGCTGGCGGTCAACGCCTTGCTGGTCAACGAAGAAAACGGGCTTATCAACGGTGCCGGAAGCTACGACGAGTACACGCTCTACCGCGGGATCAACGATCCGCGTTTCGTAATCGTGCCACACGACATGGACAATGTCCTCGGCAAAGGCGACCAAAACGAGTACGACCCGACGCGGAATTTGTTTGAGCCGGCGCGTGTGGCGGCGTTGGACCGGTTGATGAATCATCCCAACTACCGGCCCTTCTACTTCGCCCACCTCAAACAGCTCGCTGAAGGGCTATTCTCCGCAGCGCAAATCAATCCGCTGCTCGACCAGATGATTGGCGGTTGGGCGCCGGCCTCGATTGTTTCGGACATGAAAAACTTCGCGGCCCAGCGAGTATCCTACGTCCTCGGCCAGATCCCGCCCGGCACGCCCGACCTCTCCAGCCCTCAAGACACGCTTCGCGTCACCGAAGTGATGTACAACGCCGCCCAAGGCAACGACTACGACTTCATCGAACTCAAGAACACGGGTCCATCGTCCGTAAACCTACAGGGCGTCACGATCGAAGGCGGCATCACCTACACCTTTCCCTCCGTCAACCTCGCGCCGAACCAGTACATCGTCGTCGCCGCTAATCAGACCGCGTTTCGCGCTCGCTACGGCGCGACGCCGAATCTGGCCGGCGAGTATTCCGGCAATCTCAACAACTCCGGCGAACAAGTTCTCCTGCGGGCCGGCAGCCCGCTGTTCACGACCATTCTCGACTTTACATATTCCGATCTTTGGCAGCCCAGCACGGACGGCGACGGGCACTCGCTGGTGATCCTCAACGCCGCCGCCGGCACCAGTTCGTGGAACAATGCCGCGTCCTGGCGAGCAAGCGTGCAGGAGGGCGGCTCGCCCGGCACAGACGACAACGAACTGCTGGGGCCGAACTCCGTCGTCATCAACGAAGTGCTTTCGCACACGGACCAGGGACTCGGCGACCGCATCGAACTGCGCAATCTGACCGGCCAGACGGTCAACGTCTCGAACTATTACCTCAGCGACGATCCAGCCGTTCGCACAAAGTATCGTATTCCGGCCGGAACGACGATCGCGCCCGGCGGATACGTGGTGTTCAACCAGTCGAATCATTTCGGCCCGCCAAACACGACCGGCGTTCCGTTCGGCCTCAGCGAACTCGGCGACGAAGTTTACTTCACGGCCGCCAACGGCATCACGACGATCGACTCAATCGACTTCTCCGCTGCCGAATCGGAGGTTTCGTTTGGACGATACACAACGACAACGGGGAACGTTGACTACCCGCCGATGAGCACGTCGACGTTCGGCGCGGCAAACGCGTCGCCCAAGATCGGCCCGGTCGTCATCAACGAGATCATGTACCACCCGGCCGGGAGCAGCACGGCCGATACGGAATTCATCGAACTGAAAAATGTTTCCGGCGGCACCGTGCAACTATTCGATCCGTCGCGCCCCGCGAACACGTGGTCGTTCACCGAGGGGATTAGCTTCATGTTTCCGTCGGGCGTCACGCTTGCGACAGGCGGCTTTCTGGTTCTCGTGCCGTTCGACCCCACCGGCGATCCAACGCTTGCCGCCGACTTTCGTTCCACGCATAACGTGCCGCCGACCGTTCCGCTCTTCGGCCCGTACATCGGCGCGCTCGACAACGGCGGTGAAAAGCTAGAGCTTTCCAAGCCAGGACCGCCCGAGCCGGATCTCACCGTTCCGCTGATCGTGGTCGACCGCGCGACCTACGACGATGTAGCCCCGTGGGCATTAGAGCCGGACGGCCTCGGCTCGTCGTTGTCGCGAAAGATTCCGGTGAATTACGCGAACGATCCAGCCAGTTGGGATTCCAGCCGACCGAACGGCTCGGCGGGAAGCGACAACACATTCATCGATCGCAGCCCGCCGACCGCGCCGAGCGGCCTCGTCGCCAACGTTCCGCAGGGCGGTCAGATTTCGCTCCAGTGGAATGCCGCCATTGACCCCGATAGCGGCATTGCCGCGTACCGCATCTTCCGCGACGGCGTTCACATCGCCACGACCTCGACAACCAACTATGCGGACGACGCAGTTGCGCCGCGCGTGCGTTTCGATTATCAAGTGTCGGCGGTCAACGGTGGCGGCCTGGAAGGCGCTCGCTCGTCGCTGGTCAATACGGGTTACGGCGCCATCGACTCGGTCTGGCCACTGAGCGATACGCAACTGATCGTCCAATTCACCGAGCAGGTCAACGCCACGTCGGCGTCCGTTCAAGCAAACTACTCGCTGGGCGGTGCGTCCGTCACGAGCGCCACGCCCCGCGCCGACGGACGCAGCGTTGTCATCACGACCACGCCGCTGGCGACGGATACGCCGTACACCCTGCAAATTAGCAACATCAGTGTTACGTCCGGCAGCGCCTTTCCGCCGGGAACGTCCTTCGCTTATACGCACGGTCCGCTTTCGCCCGGTCTCACGGTGCGGGTGGTTAACGCGAACGCAGGTTTTGGTTCGATCGCCGACGCCGACGTCGCCACCGCATTAGCAGATGGACACCCCGCGCTCGCCGCCGCATCGACGAAGGGCTACGGCCGGGTAAACTTGGTCGACGCACACGGCGGCAACGCGGGGCATTTCGGAGCGGACGCAGCGTTTCCCGACGCCGTTTCCACCTTTAGCCCGCTCGCCATCCGCGCCACCGGCGTCATCGACGTCGCCGCGGCCGGCACATGGACGTTCGGAGTCACGGCGCACGCCGCCGCTTCCGGCACGCGGCTGCGTATCGACGGCAGCGACGTCATTCCGCACGTACTCGGCAATGTCGACGCCGATCGATTCGGCAGCGTGACACTCTCTGCCGGACAGCACTTTGTGGACCTCGTCTATTACACCAACGCCGGCAGCGCCGGCGTCGAATTGTTCGCAGCCGCGGGCACTTTCGCGTCGTTCGCCCAAACATCGACCTGGACGCTGCTCGGAGACGCGGGCGGCGGCGGACTGCCCGTCAGTTCAAACCCACCGCCCGCAGTCGATCTCGTCTGGACTGCCGGCACGATCATGGGCGGTTTGCTCACCGAGGCCACCGCCACGACCGCCACAGCCGACGGCGGCGCCAGTTTGCGATATCGCGCCACGTTCGACGCCGGTCAAACGATTTCGCTGCTGGCCACGCCGCTATCGCCCTCGGCGACGGTCTCGATAACGTTGCGGCGCGGTTCACAAATTGTCGCTACGACAACCGCTCCGGGTCCGGGCGTCGCCGCGTGGTTCGACAACGTCGCCATTCTCGACGACGGCGTCCACATCATCGAAATCGCCACCACGGCCACAACGGCATTCGAGCTTCGCGCCTTAGTTTCCGCGTCATTCGAGGGCGAATCGCATGGGCATGGGGCCAACGACAGTCTCGCTTCGGCTCAAGGTATCGACGCCGGAGTCGTCGCAGCGGGCAACGCCAGCCGCATTGCGGTCACTGGCTCGATCGCACTGCCGGGCGTCTATACCGACGTCGTTGCGCAGGATAGCCCGGTCGGCTACTGGCGGCTCAACGAGCCGGCCGACGGTTCGAATGTGGCCGTCAATCTCGGCTCGGCCGGCGCGACGGTCAACGGCGTCTACTTCGGCGGCACGTCCTTGGGCCAGCCGCCCATCGTTCCGAACGTTGGCGGAGCCTCGCCGTCGTTCGACGGCAGCAACGACCGCGTCGAAATGGCCGACAGCGCCGAAATCAACTCGGCCGGGCCCTACGCAAACCGCTCGATCGAATTGTGGTTCAATGCCGGCGACGTCGACGGCCGCCGGATGATCTTTGACGAAGGCAACAACGAGCGCGGCCTGAACGTATACCTCGACGGCGGCAAGCTGCACGTCGGCGCGTTCAATACGCCGGACGACGACGGTGGCGCAACGACGCCGTGGGGACCGATCTTCTTCGACGCGCCGGTCGTCGCTGGCCGCACGTATTACGTCGCCCTAACGCTCGACGGCCCTGCCCGCGCTTTCACCGCATATCTCGATGGCGTCGCATTCGGTCAATCGAGCGCGGCTGGCCCGCTCTTTAGTCATACGACGGGAATCCGCATTGGCCGGCGGACCGATACGCTCTATCACGACGGCGTGGCCACGAGCAGCGGACATGCATTCATGGGAGCGATCGCCGAGGTCGCGATCTACAACGCGACGCTTACCGGCCAGCAAATCGCCGAACACTATCGTGCGGGCGCGGCCCAGGCGGACGACTATTATGCCGTTTCGCTGAATTCCGGCGAGCCCACGTCGATCGTCGTCGATGCCGCGGCGACGGGCAATTGGACGATCGAGTTGCAGGACGCCGGCGGAAATGTCCTGGCCACATCGTCCGCCGGACCGGCGAACGCCGACGCGTCGATCCGCAACTTCGTTGCATCCGCCGATGGCCTGTACTACGTTCGGGTCTTCGCCGATGTGTCGTCGAGTTATGCGGCGCTGGTCACTCGCGGCAGCGAATTCGAGCGCGAAGCGAACGACTCCGTCGCCACGGCGCACGACATCTCGGCCGCCGGCGCGGTCTGGGGAGGCTTGGAAACGGCGCTCTCAACCGATGCATTCGCCGTGAGCGTTACCGCTGGCCAGACGCTGACCATCGAAACCGCCACACCCGACGGGCTCGTCGGCGCGAACGGCGCAATTTGGAATCCGATGGTCGAACTGCACACGCCATCAGCCGGACTCGTCGCGTCGAACGACAACGGCGCGGCCGACGGACGCAACGCACGGATCGTTCATGCCGCCAATGAGACGGGCAACTACGTCGTTATCGTGCGCGCGGCGGCCGGCAGCGGTGACTATTTGCTGACGGTAGATTCCTCCGGAGGCGAATCGGCACAACTCGTCGACGTCGTCGTTGCGAGCAGCGCCTGGACGAGCGAATTCATTGAGTTGCTCGGCGCACGCGGACTCGGACAGGGCGGCTGGTCGATCCTGGCCAACGATCCCGACGCCGCGAATCTCCCCTGGCGCGGCGTCGATCGAATCGAAATGGTCTTCGATCGCCCGGTGCCGGCGACTCTCGGCGACCTAACCGTTTCCGGCGTCGCAACGGCGTCGTATTCCATCGCTTCGTTTGAAACCAACGGCAACGTGGCGACGTGGACGCTCGTCGATCCGGCGTCGGCCGACCGCGTTACTATCGACCTCTCCGCGGCGCTCGAAAACGCCCTCGGCGGCCAGCCGCGGCAGTATCAATTCAGCGTCTTAACGGGAGACATCAACGACAACGATGCCATCGCGTTCGACGACGTGTTCGCCGACCGAGCGTTACAATTCCGCACCACGACGTCGGTCGACTACGACCCGAGGCACGACATCGACGGCAGCGGCGTCGTCAACTTCGTCGACATGATCCACGTTCGCAATGGCATGGGCGGCATGCTCCCGTCCGGCGCGTCCAGCCCGGCTGCCGCGCTGGTCGCCGCAGTGGGGGATGCTCGCGGCAACGCGCTTCGTCGGCCGCGGACGAATTCCGCGCTCGTCGCGGCGGCCCGACGTCCACTGGTGCCGAATGTCGTGGATCGCTTGATCGCCCAGACAATGGACGACGTAACGGGCGACGCAACGGGCGACGCAACGGACGATCGTCGTCGCCGCGTACACGTTCCGCCGGCACAGCGGTTTTCCTCGCTCGCCGAGGGCGATCCCGCCATTCGGCGTCTTTCCCGCGTCAATCTCGACGCAGCACCGGTAGGCGACGTATCATAAAGGCTCCCCCCTCGCCCGAAGAGGGGCAAAGGAATGCTTGCGTCGACTGTCTGTTAAGCATGCCGCCAAATCGCCGCTCGACGGGCGACGTGCCCACGGCATACGAAGCAACTCCACCAGCGAGGCGTCGCTCGTGCCGGATCAAGCTGTCAACATCCTGCTGGTCGACGATAGCGCCGACGACGTGTCGCTGGTGCGCGGTTTGCTCGACCGACGCTGGGACGGCGATTTTCGAATGACGCACGTCGAAGACGTGGCGACCGCGTTGGGCATTCTCGCGCAGCAACGGTTCGACGCAGTATTGCTCGACCTCACGCTCAAGGACACGCCGGGTCTGAGCGGCTTTCTGCAAATCTACGGAAAGGCTCCGCATTTGCCGATCATCGTTCTGGCCGGCCACCACGACGACCTGCTCGCGACAAAGACCGTGCAAGCCGGTGCGCAGGATTACCTCGTCAAGAGCCACCTCACCGACGAATTGCTCGTGCGCAGCGTCCGCTACGGCATCGAACGGGCCGGCCGCGAACACGCCGAAGAAGCCCTGCGCATGACGACCGCAAAATTCCGCGTCGCCCGCGATATACAGCGCCGTTTGTTTCCGGCTCGCGCGCCCACCGTGCCGGGTTATGAACTCGCCGGAATGACGTGCCCGGCCGACGAAACCGGCGGCGATTTTTTCGATTACATTCCTCTCCGCGACGGAAAACTGGGGCTCGTCGTCGCCGATGTCAGCAACCACGGTCTCGGGTCGGCGCTGCTGATGGCCGAAACGAGGGCGTATCTCCGCGCGCTCGTCCTGTCGCACAGCGACGCCGGCGAAATCCTGGCCCACGTGAACCGCATTCTGGCCACGGACACTGCCGGCCGTCATTTCGTGACGCTATTCTTCGCCCAACTCGATCCGGTCGAACGCGAGTTGTGGTACGCCGGCGCCGGACACGCCGCCTATCTCTGCTCCGCGGACGAACCACCGAGGCTGCTCGAAAGCACCAGCCTTCCCCTGGGAATCGACGAGAATCTCAAGATCAAGTGCGACGGCCCCGTAAAGCTGAGCGCCGGACAAGTGTTTTTCGCCTGCACCGACGGCGTGCAAGAAGCGCAATCTCCGACGCGAGAAATGTTCGGCACGCAACGCGCATTGGCGGTCGTGCAAGATAATTTGGACCGACCGGCCGCCGAAATTGTGTCCATTCTCTACGATACCGTGCGACAACACATGGCCTCGGCGCCGCTAGCCGACGACGTTACCGTGCTCGTGATGAAGATTTTGCCCGCCGTTACGTAGGCGCAAATGACGCTGCGCGGCTAAGCTAACGCACGATGTCAACGACCGACGCCGCCAACGACGAACTTCTTGCGGCCGTGTCGCGCCATTGGGGATTCCGCTCGTTGCGGCCGCTGCAGCGCGAGGCCATCGAGGCCGTCCTCGGCCATCGCGACTCTCTGCTGGTGCTGCCCACAGGCGGCGGAAAATCGCTCTGCTATCAGGCCCCGGCCGTCGTCGCCGACGCGGTAACGGTCGTCGTTTCGCCCCTCATCTCGCTGATGAAAGATCAGGTCGACGCGCTGCGGGCAAGCGGCATTGCGGCCGCGGCGCTCAATAGCTCACTAACGCCGGAAGAAGCTCGCGAGGTCGAACAGCAACTCGCCGACGGAGAGTTGCGGCTGCTCTACGCCTCGCCGGAGCGGCTGGCGACCAGTTCGTTCCGCCGCCTGCTGGGGAATATCGACCTCCGCACGATCGCCATCGACGAGGCCCACTGCATCAGTCACTGGGGCCACGATTTTCGCCCGGAGTATCGGATGCTCGCCGAACTGCGCGATGTCTTTCCCGATGCATCGCTGCACGGCTTCACCGCCACGGCGACCGAGCAAGTGCGCGCCGATATCGTCTCGGCGCTGCGGCTGCGCGAACCCTTGGTCATGGTCGGCGACTTCGATCGACCGAATCTGGCCTACCGCGTCGTTCGTCGCGAAGACGTCTTCGATCAAGCCGTCGACGTGGTTGAACGTCACAACGTCGGCAAGCCCGGCGGCGACGCGGGGA
>JAJDEG010000180.1 GCA_029259895.1 Planctomycetota bacterium | reverse complement strand
TTGTCGCCGTGTTGGTCATGCACCTGAAACGGGCACGAGGTTCCAAATCTTGATGCAGTCGTAGAGTGGGCTGTGCCCACCGTCGGCTCCAAGCACGATCCGCGGAGAATCCGCCAAGGTGGCCAACGCCACATAACCGCCAGGCGGTCGACGGTTTCGAGCGCAACCGAGGTTCGGCGTCAAACGAAAATGGGATCGAAGGTGGGCATAGCCCACCCTACGACAATGAGGACGACGTGAGTTTCCCCGACATCACCAAGTTTCCCCACGGCCATATCGGTTGTTATGAACGCCGAATGGGCGAATGCATCGTTGAGTTGATAGATTTGTTTGCCGGCCGTGTCGTAGACGTGGAGAGTCGCGAGCAAGTGCGGCAGCTTGCCGAGACGCCGGAACGATGGTCCGCGGGACACGCCGTATTCGACGAGATTCGGAGACGATTGCTGGAAGCGGATAAGGCTAAGGACACGACGCGGCAAGCTCAGTACTGCTTCGAGGAGTCGTGCTGTAAGGCAATGTACAATGCCTCTGAACCAATCGATCCGTTCGATCCTAGTTCCGCTTTCTTTGTTGTCCCGTCGGCGCTTTACTTGGCTCAACATACTGGTGTGGCACTTGATGCCATTGCGAAGGTGTTCGCATCGAATGCCGGTTAGCTTCGTACGTAGGTTCTCATTTCAATCCCGAGTATAGAACCCAATGGCCCTATTCTCTCGTCAAGACATTCTCGATCGCCTTCGCGCCAAGGTTGCCGCTGGGGAGCCGATTGTTGGGGGTGGGGCTGGGACTGGGATTAGTGCGAAGCTTTCTGAGGCTGGTGGGATCGATTTGTTGGTGATTTATAACTCGGGGCGGTTTCGGATGGCGGGGCGGGGGTCGCTTTCGGGGTTGATGCCTTATGGGGATGCGAATGCGATTGTGATGGAGATGGCCCGGGAGGTGATTCCGGTGGTGCCGCGGACGCCGGTGTTGGCTGGGGTTTGTGGGACCGATCCGTTTCGGCTGATGAAGCTGTTTTTGAAGGAGATCGACGCGGCCGGTTTTTCGGGCGTGCAGAATTTTCCGACGGTGGGTCTGATCGATGGGCAGTTTCGGCAGAACTTGGAAGAGACGGGGATGGGGTTTGGGCACGAGGTCGACATGATCCGCACGGCGAGCGAGATGAACTTGCTCACCACGCCGTATGTGTTCAACACCGACGACGCGGAGGCGATGGCGGCGGCGGGGGCGGATATCTTGATTCCGCACATGGGGCTGACGACCAAGGGGACGATCGGCGCGGAGACGGCGCTGTCGCTGGAAGAATCGGCGAAGCGGGTGCAGGCGATGCACGACGCGGCGAAGCGGGTGAACGGGGACGTGCTCGTGCTGTGTCACGGCGGGCCGATCGCCGAGCCGGCGGACGCGCAGTACATTCTCGACCACACGGAAGGGATCGTTGGGTTTTATGGTGCGAGCAGCATGGAGCGGCTGCCTGTGGAACCGGCGATCGTGGGCCGGGTGCGGGAGTTTACTTCGCTTACGATTCGAGCTGAGTCGTGAGTTGGATTCTTAACCACGGAGGTCGCGGAGGACACGGAGAGGGGCGCGGAGGGTATGGCGATCGGTGTTCCGCCAACAGGCAAGACCAGGAATAGGTGTGGTGGACTTCCCGACGAAGAAACAACGCAACATCACCGTCCATTGTGCGTGCGGCGGTCGGCGCGGATTCGTCGTCGCGTGCGTCGAACGTCGCCCGTTTTCGAGGGGCGAGACCATCGACCGGCATCGCGTAATCCATCTGCGATCGCGGCCGCGCCCGATTGCAATATGCGACGACGTCGGTGAAATCGGAGTCGCCATTAGGCTCACTCTACGATTCTCGTTCGCAGGCCACGCGCACGATATGCGCGGCGACGGATCGGAAACTTGAAGGAATCGGCGGTCGAATCCACTTCGTTCCGTAACGCCTACATTCTTTCGAGGCCGACGACGATCGATGCCGTCGAATCTCGTCGAGCGTGGCTTATTCTCGTTGCGCAGGCTGCGACTGCTTTTGTTCGTATCGCGCGAGCGACGTCCTTAGACTTGCCGCGAGCGACGGCTGACGGGTCGATTCGGCCAACGCCAGCGCGCGACGGCCTGTGGCGACGGCTTCCGTGAAGTTGCCGGCCTCGGCGTAGGCGGCGGCAAGTGTGTCGAGATAAAGTGGATCGCTCGCGCCCGTCTTCTCGACGGCGCGTCGGGCGTACTCGACGGCCAGCTTGCCGTTTCGAGCGCTGCGACTGTCGCCGGCGGCAAGCTGCCACGCGAGGTTGTTAAGCGTCACGGCATTTTCCGGATCGAGACGCACCGCGTCTTGGAGCCACGCCATGCCGGTGGATGTATTCCCGCGTTTGATCCATTCGTCGCCGATCCACACCGCCAGCTTCGAAAACTCGACGGATGCGACATGCTCGCGGCGAAACCGCGAGACGAGGTCATCGGCTTCGGCGACGCGACCTTGGTCCATTAGGTGAATCGCCAATGCAAGGGACCGCGTCGGCTTAGGGATCGAATGCCAACGTCCCACGAACGGCAGAGATTCGGAAAGCCGTTCTTCGTCGGGCCGTGCGAGTCGCTCGACGTCGGCAACGACCTGCGACGGCTCGACCGGACCGCGGTAGATGACTGCCAGGCGTCCTTCGCGGTCGATTAGCAGGCTCAAGGGGACCGAGAGCGGTCGCTGCTGCACAAACGGAGACGAGCACGCGAATTCGACCGCATCGACGAGCGCCGCGTCGCCGAAACCGTAGCGGTGCGGAAATTCCATGTCGGAGAGCAACTTGTCCGCATTCACTTCGACCGCATCGGCGGATTCGCTCGTGGCGGCCACATCTACGCAAATCGCCACGACGTCGACGCCGGCCTGTTCGAGGCTGTCGGCGGCCAAGGTCAATTCCCGCAATTCCTTCACGCAAGGCCCGCACCACGTGGCCCACAGATTGACCAAGGCCGGCTTCGCGAGCGGGCCCGCGATCGTATGCTGCTGGCCGTCGGTCGCGCGGTAGGTCAACCGCGACATAGGCAACCGATGTGAAAGCGACACCCGCGCGGCGTCCGTTGGCATGAGCGGTTGAGTTGGAGTCGTCGCTTGCGGACGAACGCTCGGTGGGTTCCAGACCTCTGCACGTAACGATGCCTGCCGCACGACGTAGTGGCGATCCGGCTGAACGTCGCGCAGCGTCTCGTTCGTTCCGTCAGGCCAACGGATCGTGACCGTCGAAATCGCCGTCGCGCTCCCTAAACCGAAGTGCAGCCACTTGCTCGATTGTCCTAAGTACCCTTCGCCCGCTCGCAGAGTTCTTGTAATGGGCCTCGCGCTGGCCGGCGCAGCGTCGGTTGTAATTGCGTCGGTCGTTCCCAAATCGCCTTGGGCGACGCCGGGCACGACTTCGACGCGGGCACCGATGGCATCGCGATTGCACGTCTTGCCGATCAGCCGCAGCTTGAGGAAGTGATTGCCGCTGGGCGTCTCGTTGCGGAAGAATCGCACGACCGGAGCGGTGCGATTGGTCACCCAAACGTCGACATCACCGTCGTAATCCCAATCCGCCAACGCCAGCGCGCGGCTGTCGTCGTCGACGTCGAGCCCCGTCACGGCGGAAACGCACGCA
>JAJDEG010000179.1 GCA_029259895.1 Planctomycetota bacterium | reverse complement strand
ACGAAGTGAGGCCCACCATATTCTGCTCTGTCGCCCAATGCGCCCGCTTCGTTCGCCCCACCCAACGATACTATTTCGCCGAATTAACGATACCTAGCAGGTCGAGCGTCGACATCACCGCCAGCGACAAGAAGAACGATCCCGCCATCACCAGACAAACGCGGTTAAACCAGTTGGGACGAAGCTCCTTGGGCAGCAACGTCATATTGACGTACAGCGCGTGCCAGCAACTAAAGCCCAACGCATAGTTGTAGATGTTCGTCGCCCACTCGAGTAGCTCGCCGGGCTTAGGCATCAGCGTCAGCGATGTGATGCCGAACGTCGCGTAACCGCACAGCACGAAAAAGTACAGCTTGCGGACTCCATTAGCGTCCCACTTCTGCAGCCGCGGGCTGCCGGTCCAGAACACGTCAACCCAGCGACGCAAAATACCGTCGGCCGTGCTGGCCATCGTCGTGGATAAAACCAAGAATCCGCACAGCATCACGCCGTACCAGAAGAAACCGCCCCAGTTCAGCCCCACCGTTTCCTTGACGCCGTCGGCCGTCATCACGGCAATTTTCCACTTGTCGACCTCTTCGCCACGCGCGAGAAACTGCACCGACAACATGCTCGGCAGCGCGATGCCAACGAAGCACGCCGGCATCCACACCAACAACTGGTCGCGCCCCACGTGCCGCAGCCAGCCCTTCCAGCGCCGCAACGAATCGGCAGTGACGTGAAACACGGTCCCCATGTGCGACAGCGCGATCTTGTGCCCGCCGACGGCACTGGGACTCGCGCCGACGTGCTTGCCCATGCCCCAGCCCTGATCGCGCGTATAGCCGCTCAGCGCCGTATTGGTCAGCCCGCCAGATCCGGCGATCGACGCCAGCGCGGCCAGCATGGCGACCATCGACCAGTCGAGTTCGGGAAAGCCGCGCCCCTCCCACAGCGAGACAAAGATATTGTCCGTGGCGTAACCGCTGGCCGTCGGCGCGTCGGCAGTACTCACCGGAATCGTGCCGAACTTGAAGAAGCCGCTGAAAATCTGCGACCATGTGTCGGGCGTCGAATACAGCACCGCGATGATCGTGAGAAAGCCCAACACCGCGACGATCTTGAACGTCATCACCGCCTTGAGCGAGTTGTATACCTTGCCGCCGAAAATCAACGGCGTCAGCGCGCCCAGAAACAGCACGTACGCCATCAGCCGCATGAACGTCTGATCCGTCAGGCCGATGCCGAGGATCGAAACGCCGACCTCCGCCGACGCCGCATCCGGCATGCGGCCCAAGATCGCCGCCACCAGCGGCGTCGCGGCACCAGCGGCCGCATAGGGAAACACCGATCCGAAATCGAGAAACAAGTAAGCGATCAACCAGAACTTCGGCCCAGGCAGCGTGCGAAATTTGCCCGTAAAAATCGGCTCGCCACTGTATAGCGTGTAGCGGCTGATTTCAAAGTTGTAGACCACCTGCCCTAGAATGCTGATCGTCGCCAGCCACAGCATCGCCGCGCCGTATCGCGCCGTCACGGCCGGTCCGGCCAACCACTCGCCGGCTCCGATCGCCGCACCGCCGCTCACGAGGCCCGGCCCAATCAACAGCGCGAGCGTTCGCCAAGTAACCCGCGGAGCCTCCGGCAGTTCGCCGACGTTCCACCGCGGCATCCGCTGCGAACCAGGATGCGGAGCAAGCGGCGCAGCAGGCGCTGCCGACGATTCAGCCATAACGGAATTCCCGCACGCGCGAGATCCGATGATGCGCGGCGGAACCGATTGCTTAACCACGGAGGACACAGAGGAAGAGCACAGAGCTTCACGGAGGGTAGGCGAGCGCGTACTGTCGAATATGCCGCGTCGCCCTTCGTATCTACATGCTTCGTCAATGGATTTCGTAAGCGCCCAATAGTCGGCATTGCCTCTGTGCTGCTCTGCGCTCCTCCTCTGTGTCCTCCGTGGTTTAACAACCAGCGTCCACGCAAACGAACCAAAAGAATGGCACACGGCCCGCCGGGCTGCAACCCTTTTCGTTGGGTTCACGCCGCGGCTATCGCGGGCCGATCCGCGCAACCGTCAAAGTTTCCCCACCTCGCGAACGCCGCTCCCCTTGCGATTCGTCAGCGAATCGCCGAGATCGTCGCGTGCCGCTTCCGCCAGTGCCTTCAGTCGTTCGACAATCTCCGGATGCTTCTCCGCCACGTCGCTGCGTTCGCCGACGTCGGCCTCAAGATCGAACAACGCCAGTTCTGTTTTCTGTTGCGAATAGCCATTCGGCCGGCCGTCGCTGCCCGGCGTTCCGGTCAGCGATCGATAAGCGTGCGGAAAGTGCAACTTCCATTTGCCGCTGCGAACCGCCTGCAACTCGCGACCCCAGTAGAAGTAATAAGCGTCGTGCGGCGTCTTTGCGTCTTTCTCGCCACTGACCAGCGGCCAGATATCCTTGCCGTCGATCTTGCGCTGCGGAAGTTCCGCCCCCGCCAGCTTGGCGATCGTCGGCAGCAGGTCGATCGTCGCCGCCAACTCGGAACTCACCGTGCCGGCCGGAATCTTGCCCGGCCACCGCGCCACGAACGGCTCGCGCACGCCCCCCTCCCAACTCGTCCCTTTGCCTTCCCGCAGCGGTCCCGCCGAGCCAGCATGATTGCCGTACGACAACCACGGACCATTGTCGGACGTAAAAATGACCAGCGTGTTGTCGTCCAGGCCATGTTCCTTGATCGCCGCGAGAATCTCTCCCACCGACCAATCGATCTCCTCGATCACGTCGCCGTACAGCCCGGCCTTCGATTTGCCCCGATGCTTGTCCGACGCAAAGATCGGCACGTGCGGCATCGAGTGCGGTACGTACAAGAAAAACGGCTTGTCCTTGTTGGCCCCAATGAACTTCACCGCCCGCTCGGCGGACCACGTTGTCAACTGCGACTGATCCGGGTTACGGTCCACGACTTTCGTGCCCGAGATCAACGGCAACTCGGGATACGTCCCCTTGCGAGCCGTGGGGTGCTTCGGCCACATGTCGTTCGAATACGGCAATCCAAAATAATCGTCGAAGCCATGATTCGTCGGCAAGAACTTCTCGTGATGACCCAGATGCCACTTGCCGTAGATCGCCGTGGCGTATCCGCGCTGCTTGAGCACTTCAGCGATCGTCGTCTCGTCGGCATGAATTCCCGTCGGCGAGTTCGGCCCCAGCGCGCCGAGAATGCCGACGCGATTCGGATAACAACCGGTCAGCAGCGCCGTCCGCGATGCGCTGCACACGGCCTGGGCGACGTAGAAACTCGTCAGCTTCGCCCCTTCGGCCGCTAAGCGGTCGATATGCGGCGTGCGAATCTCCGTTGCACCGAAACAACTCGCGTCCGCATAGCCCATGTCGTCGGCGAACACGACCACAAAGTTCGGCGGGCGGTCGGCGTCGGCCCCTCCGGCGCGAACTGGCGAAAAAGCGGACAGCATGGCCGCGGCAAAAACCAGCACGAACGCCACAAGACGTCGTGCCCCGCGATGCGGTGGATTCGCAACTCGTGCCGAGAAATGCATATCGGGCTCCTCGATGGGCGGGAATGTTGTCGATTGGACCGCTGTAAGCGTCAACAGTATGCGTCGCCGCACGGGCGAGGTCAACGAACCGGATTGGCTCAGTCGGACAGCCGCAAAGGATCTCGGCCGGATATTGTCGACCAAAACCGCCGCGGGGCGTTATACTGTCGCCCGTGGGAGCTTGGCGACGTTCATCGATCATCGCGCGCGCGATCCGCGAGCGCGGTTCAGACACGCAAGAAAAACGGAGGCTCGTCATGCACTCGAAATCGAATCGGCGGAAGTTTCTCGCTCAGGCCACGCTCGGTGGCGCGGTCGCGTCGCTCGGAGACTTGTCGT
>JAJDEG010000178.1 GCA_029259895.1 Planctomycetota bacterium | reverse complement strand
TGCCGACTTTCGTCAGACGTTCGCCGGGGCCGAACGGTTTGTGGCTGAATTGCCCCGCCAGCCGTAGCGGAGCATTGTGATGCAAGACGGTGTTGGCCGCGTCGACTTCGACGAACACGTCGAAGAAGCTGTCGATCGCCCCCGTCGCGGCGAACGGGGCCACGTCGAGTTTGCCCGGCGAATTGTTGACCAACTCTTCCATCTGGCCGCGGCTGGCCGTGGTCGTGCTAAGCCGGACGCGCACCTGGCCGAACGATGCGCTTGTGCCTTGCAAATCGAGGGCAACGATTTCGGTCTGTACTTCGTCGAGGCCGTCGCCGTCGTTGTCGCGGGCGTCGCCTTCGCGCGGTCCCTCGAACAGGACGTTGACGGTCATCGATCCGACGACGCGTACGTCTTCCTGCCCGCCGGTCGGCAGGGTGATCGTGTACACGGCGGTGACGTTGTCGTAAGTATCGACTTCGACGGCATTGTCTTGCGTCAGTTGCGGTAGCACGCACACGGCGTCTTCGCGGCAAGCGCCGACGATGATTGGCAGATCGGGATCGCCAGGTACGAGAAGCGAGACTTGAGCGACGCCGCCAGCGACCGTAGCTCGGCCGAGCGGCGTAAGCTCGCCGTTGATTTGCTGAAACACCGTCAGCGTCGCCCCGTCGCCGCTGCCCTGTTCGCCGTAGGTCAAATCCCAGATCTTCGGATCGACGATCGGACCGAGCGTGATATTGCCGGGGAGGAACGTCGGATTCGGATTCGTCGTCCACATTTCCAGCGTCGGGTCGCCGAACACGTGGTACAGAAACAGCGTGTCGATGGCGGTGTCGATGCTCGGCGCGGGGAGCGAGCCAACTACGCCGATGCGGCTGATGGTGTACTCCTTGGCGTAGTTCATGATGTCGCCAAGGCGGCGAATCGATGTGTTGCTGCCGTAGCCCGGATCGAGGCTGGGCCACGTGGCGTCGATCAGTCCTCGGTAGAACTCGTTATTGGACCACGTGTTGCTGTTGCGCGTATCGCCGATAACGCCGACCGCGCCGCCGTCGGCCAGGCGTATCAGCCGTTCGGCGAAATAGGAACCGGAAAAGCTCGTCCCGGTGAGCGTGCCGGACGTTTCGTTGTCGAAGATGCCGCTGGCGCAGTTGACGCTGTACACGACGGGGAGCAGTTCGCCGTTGTGCAGGTCGTTCGACACGTTTGTCGAACTAAAGCTGGGCGTTCCCCAGCCGCCGGGTCCACCGTGGTCGCGGTGAGTAATGAGAAACCGGCCGTCGTTGAAAGCGTCGATGACGTCTTGCGTATCGCCGTCCCAGGGATACCCGCTGCTGGCCCTTAGCGCGGACGGCAAGAGCGAGCCGTCGTAGTAGCGATTCGGTGGACCTTGCTCTGGATTGTCCTTTTCGGTCTTGCCGTAAATCCGTTCGACCGTCTTGCCGGACGCCAACAACGTGTTGCGGCCTTGTTCGGACACCTCGATGAAGCCTCGCTGGTCGCGGCCCGTCGGATCGCCGGAGCGATAACCTTGAAACTGCGAAGCGACGCTCGCGGTGTTGTAAAAGCTCGACTGCGGATTGGCGAAGCTGCCCGGTGGATCCTGCTCGTACTTGATGATCTTGTTGACGACATCGATCGCCTGTTGCAGCGTGTCGACGGGAATGCGGCCGTTGGCCATGTCGGGCAGAATATTGATAAAGCTGTCGGCAACGTAGACGTAGGGCGTGTCGGTGCCCGTGTTGCTGCTGCGGATGATGTACGTGGCGGTCGAGTCGCGATCGTAGAAGCTTCCTCCGGCGGTGGCCGCCGACCACCAAGCGTAGACGTCGTACAGGCCCTCGGCCGGCAGGCTCGACGGCTTGAACGAAGCCGTTGCGCCGTTCTCGGAGGTAAACAACGAACTCGCGGCGTATTCGTCCGTCGCAGCAGATTCGTACCAGGCTCCCGTCGTGGAGAAGCCGGCGCTGAGATTGTCGACGATGACTTCTGCCGCCGAATCGACGTGAACGAATCGCACAGCGTCGGCCACGGTGAGCCCGTAATCTGGGTCGTCCGCGTCGCGGTTAGGACGCGTGAGCAGCACGTCCTCGGAACCGTTTGCGTTGAAGTATGCTTGGCCCATGCTGACCCACTGGCCGGAGTTCGAGTCCTGATTCTTCTTTACTTTGGGACCGCCGTCGCCGCCGGCGTAGAGCGTCGATCGATAGTACGTCGGGATGAACTCTGTGTCGCCGAGAAGCAGCACATACGATGGACGGATGGTGCATTCGTCGTAGCGGTTGTCGATTAGGTCGTGGATTTCTTCCTTCGTATCGCGCGCCGTACCGGCACCGACCTCGAATACCGTCGTCACGATGCCCTTGGTTTCCTTCCAGTCGTGCAGGGCGTCGGCGGCGTCGCGGAAATCGGGATGCGTGAGGATTAGCAGCTCTTCGCCCAACTGGCTGAAGCCACAATCATTGGCGACGAAGTCGCCGGGCGTCACGTGCTCGAAGACCGCGTCGGCGTTGAGCACGCCTGCGTACTGGGCGTGGACGTTCTCGAACGGGTTGTTCGCTTCGGCCGGTAGAAACGCACGCATGCCGCCGGTAAACTCGACAGTGAAGTCGACATTGCGGAACAGCGACAGTTCGCGCGTCGCCGGGTTGTATTGGCCCGCGGCGATCTGGATCAAACCGACGTCCAGGTCGCGCATCTTTCCGAGCGGCACGAAGCGGGCTATTTCCCGAGGAAAGTGCGCGTCTTCGGAATAGGTCGCCGCGTCGAACGCGAACTCGTCCGGATCGCCGAAGAATTCTAGCGGCGGTACGGAACCGCCGTCATCGCCGGGTGTGCCGTCGAGCGCCGTGGGTTGGAACGGCAACAGGTCGACGCCGGCAAGCTTGTAGAGGTTGTCCTGTTCGATGAACGGCAAGATCGTCACTTGCGCGCCCATCGGAATCGCCACCAGACGTTGGAATACGGGAATCGCCGGCAGACCGGGCGCGCCGAGAATCGACTCGACGCCCGGTACGAGTACTTGCGTCCACATCTTGTCGTCGCCCTCGACCTCGACCAAGGTCGGCGGCGCAAAGGCTACGCGGCCGCGGAGAAAGTCGAGGTCAGATTGATTCGTGCTAAGGACGGTTCGGCCGGGCGGGGCCGGTTCGATGCGGACGACGTAATCCTCGACTTCGCCGTCGTCGGCCGGACCCGCGGGACCGAGGCCACCGTCGCGATTGAAGCGAAATCGGGCGTACGTTCGTCCGCCGCCGGCGTCGACTGGGACGCGCAGGGACAGCGCGTTCGGCCCGGCGTTTAGCGGTCTGTCGACGAAAGCATCGTCGACGCCCGGATCCCAGACGCCATTCTGATTCCAATCGAAGAATGCGTTGAGTAGGCCGTCGGCCGATGCCGTGACGAGCAAGTCGGCCGTCGCTCCTGGCACGAACGGTGTCAAGAACACGACACCGTCCTCGTCGTCGCGGATGCCCACCGTGTCGTCCTTCTGCGCAGCCGCATCGGGTTGCCCGTCCGGTTCGCCGTCGACCGACTCGCCGAGATGGAAGCCCGGCACGATGATGTGCGACGCACCGCCGCTCGCAGTGAGCGTGGGATAGCGAGGATCGGGCGCGTCGCCAAAGTCTTGCAGCCCTGTCGCCCGCGGCCTGATGAACCACGCATGGTCTTCGACCTCTCCGTCGCGGGCAAAGCCGGTCGGCGGCAGAACGGCCTGTGTGCTGAATCGCCAACGCGAGAAGGTCGGGCGCTCGGCATCGCCGATGGCCGATGCGGGCACACCAAAGGTCAACGTGTTGACGCCTGGCACGAGCGGTTGTGCGGCGAAAATCTGTTCGGCAGCGCTCCACGCACCGTCGCGGTCAAAGTCCATCCAGGCGTTCAAGAATCCGTTCGTCGACGCAACCACTTCCACGGTCGCCAGCGAGCCGACGATCGTCGCGCCGATGACGGTCACGCCGTCTTCGTCGTCTGTGCCGTCGGTGACGTCGTCGCCCAAGGCCATTGGATCCGGCTGGCCGTTCGGATCGCGCTCGACGCCGGCGCCGAGGAATATCCCTTGGCGGATTCGATGTCGGGCTCCGTTGCTCGCCGCGAGCGTCGGGTACGTGGGGTCGGGCGCATCACCCCAGTCGAGGCTGGCCACCGGCCGGGCATGCACGCTGTTCCACCGCCACAGCGGCAGATCGGGCGATCGAACTGCAAACAACGGTAAGTTGACCTCGTCGTGCCAGAAGAACAGCGGTATCGTAATCAGCTGGTCGAGGGGAAGCGTGGAGTTCGGCCCGAAGTCCATCGCGACGTTAGCCGGCGTGGGATTGAACGTGGGAATCCAAGCGAAGTCGGGATGGTCGGCGGTGAATTCGGCGGTCATTTGCCACTCGCTGCGCCCGACGACGACGTCCTCGTTCGCGGCGGACGGTATCCGAGTCGCCCACATCTGCCCCACGACGATCGGCGTGCCCAAATCGCCTTGCAGGAACTGGACGAGCACTTCGTCGTCGACCTCCGGCAAATTGAATAAACTGCTGCCGCGCAGATCCATGCTGAGCATTTCCACGCTCCAGCGGCTCTGTTGGCCGGGCGGCAGCGATTGCGGATCGAGCAAGTCGAACGTTTGGCCGGAATCGACGAGGACGGGATCGAGATGCTTTACGGCTACCATGCCGGCCGCGCTGAAATCGACCGGCTTGCCCGACGCTTGCCCTTCGCCGTCGACCGGTGTGAGGGAGAATTCCCATTCCCACGGCTGGGTCACGGTGATTGGCTTCGGTGCCTCGTCGTAGACGTACATCCGATAGTCTTCCACCTCGCCGTCGTCGGCCGGTCCGAACGGGCCGAGGCCGCCGGCACTGGAAAAGCGGAAGCGGGCGATCGTCGGCTCGGTCGAGCTCGTGAGCGCATTGGCCGGCACGGGGTAACCCAGGAAGTTGGTGCCCGCGGCGAGCGGTTCGCCGGCGAACACTTGCTCGCCGGGATCGAACAAACCGTTTCGATTGAAGTCCATAAAGGCATCGAGTCGGCCGGCGGCCGAAGCGTCGACTTCGAGTCGACCGGACATCCCGGCGACCGGCACGGTTACGAAGCGAACGCCGTCTTCATCGTCGCCGTCGGCGTCGCCGTCGTCGCCGCTAGCGCCGGCCGTCGGCTGACCATCGGCGTCGACGTCGATTCGCAGGCCGAGGTGGAAGCCTTCCTTCACGCGATGTCGCGCGCCGTTGTTGGCCAGCAGCGTGCGATAGCTCACCGGTGCGTCGCCGAAATCGAGCGCGGCTCTGCTGCCTAAGCCGATTTGCAGTTCGGCGACGTCGCGAAGGTCCACGACGCCGTTGCCGTCGCAATCGCCCTGGGCAAACTCCGCGTTGCGGCGGCCGTAATTCGCGGCCAAGATAGCGGCATCGCGTCGGTCGACGGATTCGCTGGCGTCGAAGTCACAAACGGCCAGGAGAAGCCGCGACTCGAGCGGTTCGAACATTCGCCGCCGAGGTGCTCGACGACGTGCTAGCCGAGGTGCTAATCGACGCGATTGGTCCGATCTTTGCCGTGCCATGGCAGACCTCCAAGAGTTTTGCAAGTGCTTTGGTTCTTTTCGTGGCCGCAGGACCTCGTCAAAATAACGCGGGAAAGTCACGATAACGTGACATCGTAATCGTCCCAGCTACTGCCCCGGTTGTTAGAAAGCTCCTCACGGACAGGCGCCGACGTCCTGTCGAGGAGAGACTTCGAGATACCGCCCAGAATTTCAATGTCAACCCAGATCGTTCGCGGTCAGCGTAGCGGTGCGCCGCTGCGGGGTCAAGGAAATTTCGGCCAAATTGAAATCGCACGTGGGATACGGTTCGATCCCTGTCGGCACTTTTGGACGGCACGTCGTTCTTCGGGTCGGCGACGTCGGACTGGACGTTTGCCGTAAGGCGACCCGACGGCGCTTGCGGATCGAAGCCGTCACGAAGAAACTATCGACGATTCGCGTTCGCGAGAGAGGGATGCAATACCATGACCGCATTGGATTTGATTCGCAGATTGCACGAACATCGGATGTGGGCGAACGGCCTGCTGGTGGATGCCGCGCGGACGCTATCCGACGAGCACCTTCGGCGATCGTTCTCGATCGGCCAAGGGTCGGTGTGGAAGACGCTTACTCACCTGCACGCTGCCGAGTATGTGTGGCTGGAAGCCTTGTTGGGAAACGAGCAGCCGCTGCTGCGCGGCGACGCGCCGGGAAAGCTGCCGGGCAATCAGGAAGGTCGACAGCCGATCGCATCGCTCGACGAACTTGCGTCGATGTGGACGGACTTGGACGATCGCTGGAACGAGTACGTGGCGAACCTTGCCGCGACGTCGCTCGACGACATCGTTTACAAGTTCAAGACGAGTTCGGGGATTGGCGAGCGACATGGGACGCGCCGCGCGGACGTGCTGCTGCACGTTTGTACGCACGCGCAGTATACTGCCGCGCAGTTGGTCAATATGCTTCGGCAGCTTGGATTGACGCGGCTGCCCGACGTGATGCTGATCTCGCTGGCTCGGCAGGAGAGATCCGGCGACGCGTGCGACGATAGGAGTCGGTAGATGCTGGACACATTTCGGGAACTGATCGCTCAACAGTACGAGGCGACGCTGTGCATGCCTGGCAAGTGCGTCGACGCTTGAGTCAGCTTGAGGCTGCGGCTCGATGGTGGACTTCTTGGAGCGTGCCGGGTAGGTTTGGGGCCGGTTCGATTGCGACGTTGTTGCCGCGAATCTCGGTTGCGGGGCTTGGCCGGGAGGGTTGCGTCGGCGAATGGATTTGCTTCGTACCGTTTATAGATACACGTTAAGCTTCGCGATCGGGCGACAATCGGTTGTCCGCGACGTTGCGCTCGGCTGCCTTGCGATGAATTCTCGCCGTTGATGCTCGACACGCTGCTGTCCATGCTTTCGATTCTCGCCGCTTGGGCGGCTTGGGGCGGCGCGTTCGTTGCTCTTGGGGCGATGATGCTGCCGACTGGATTGTGCGGCCGCCGAGAGTTTGACTTAGAGATCGCTAGCGGCGGCGCGGATCGTGGTGACGGTGGGCTTCGCTTAGGTGACCGTGCGCTGCGCTTGCTGGTGTGGTTTTGGACTGGCTGGTGCGGAGCGATCCTGTTTCTGCAAGTTTGGCACCTGTGGCTGCCTGTGGACATTTGGGCCGCGGGGATCTTTTGGGGCGTAGCTTTCGCCGCGGCTTTGTATCGACGGCGCTTGCTTCTCGACGCTCTCGTTTGCGTTCGACGGAGTCGATCGACGTTGGTCATCGCCGGAGCGATTGCGTTGTTGTGGGCGAATCTGGCGACGGGCGAAATCCACAATCCGGACACGGGTTTGTACCACTTGCAGGCGGCGCGTTGGAACGCGGCGCACGGAATCGTGCCTGGCTTGGGGAACCTGCATGGCCGCCTGGCGTACAACAACTCCTCGCTGTTGTATGCTGCGTTGGTCGACGTGGGATCTTGGTCGCATCGCGGACATCACATTGCCAATGGACTGCTGACCCTGGGGTTGTTGCTGCCACTTGTGGCGTCGATTCCGCGGGCGCTTCGCGGCGCCACGATGGGCGATGGCGAGGCGACCGACGATTGGCCGAGCCACGTTTTTCGCAGCCTGCTGATCGTTCCTGCGGCGCTGCTGGCTTATAAACACGCTACGAGTCTTTCGCCGGACTTGCCTGCGGCGCTGCTGGGGATCGTCGTTGGCGTTGTGTTGATCGATCTTTGCGTGCAACGTGCGGCGACGTTCGATCGCGATGCGAGGGACGGCGGTGCGGCGTTCAATTCGACCGCAGTCGTTGGCTTCGTCGCTCTCGTTGCGGCAACGAGCGTGACAGTCAAGCTTTCGATGATGGCAACTGGGGGCGTTGCTACAGTCGTCGCGCTTTGGTTGACGCGGGGTTCGGGAAGACGGCCGGCCGTGCGGTGGCTGCTCGCCGCGGCGTTTTTTGTGGCGGCGGTTGGTCCGTGGTGCGTGCGGGGCGCGATTTTGTCGGGCTACATCGCGTATCCGTCGCAGGTCGTGGCGTTGGACGTCGCTTGGCGCGTGCCGAGAGAGTGGGCGGAAGAAGATCGCCGCACGATCGTGGCGTGGGCTCGCGACCCGACGCGATCGGCCGACGACGTGCTGGCGGACTCGCGGTGGATAGGGCCCTGGTTCGCGCGACAAGCGCGCGATGTGCTTGGCGTCACGCTGCCGATGGCGATTGCGTTGGCAAGTGCCGTCGCATTGGTGCGCAAACGCCGACGGGGCAAACAACGGGGCGACGAATTGCGTCGGCGGCCTGGCTCGCGGCTCGGCTCGCGACTTTGGCCGGCGACGTTGCCGTTCTTCGCCTCGGTGGCGTTTCTGCTTGCCACTGCGCCGAATCTTTCGCGATTCGGCGGCGGGAGTATGTGGATCCTTGGCGTGGTGGCGGTGACGGCGTGGCTCGATGAGCAGCGTCGGACGGCCGCCGAGCCGTTTCGACGTGCGGGGCGCGTGGTTGTCGTGGTCGTCGCGGCGCTGGCGATTCTGACCGTCGGCAAGATTGGCCGTTACGTTCGCGTCCGCGGAGGCCTGGCGCCGATTCCTCGAGCCGAACTGCGGACCGACCGCACCGACAGCGGGCTGGAGTTGAACGTGCCGACCGACAGCGATCGTGCTTGGGATGCGCCGCTTCCGAGCACGCCGTATCCGAAGCCGCAATTGACGGAGCGACGAGAGGGCGATCTGGGGGCGGGGTTTGAGCATCGCAAATGATCGACACGAAGATGTTCGTGTCGTATTTCCGAACGCCTTGCGATCGGCGAAACGGGACGCGTGACGCAAGTGCATACGCGAAAGAGAAGAAGACGTTCATCGCGTCAGCCAGTCCGGAAGCGGGCGAGTACTTGTGATGCGACCGTCATTGTGCGAACCGAGCATCATCTGAAAGAGAGAAGTAACGTCAGACGTCGTCTCGATGCGACGACCGTCGATCCTACAGCGAACTGGCCGGGCGGTGGAATAGTGCGTTCGTTGCTCGACGCGGTCGACCTATCGAACTACGATAAGCGTCGTGCCACGGCGGCGATGTCTCATCGCGTCGCCTTTGAGGTCCGTCAAATTTCGGCCAAAGGAGAATGGTTTATGCGAACGTTTCGTGGCGTAATCGTCGCACTCGGCTGCGTTGCCGCGTCCACCGCACCTCTAGCTCATTGCGTTCGTGCTGCTGGAATCGAGGATTCGGATGACTTGGTGTCCGAAACGAACGTTCCGAAAACCTGGGACGACAAGGCGATGGAGAGCCTCGAGTTGCCCCTAGCGGAACCGCGCGCCACGCCAAAGCACGTTTCCGCGGACTACTACTATCAAATCCCGGCTTGGAAAATCTACCGCAGCTATCCGGTGTACCATCCCGACAAGGAACCGGCGGGATATGTTGAAGCGTTAGCGCAGAAAACGCCGGAGATCATTTGGGACGAAGAGCGGCATCCAAAACTCGAAACGGAGGAGGATTGGATTGCGGCGGGCGAAATGGTGTTCGACTTGCCAATAGGCGGCGATTTTGGCCGCATGTTGCCCAGCGCCTCGACCAGCGTCTTCGTTCGCGACCGTCGCTGGTACGAGGCAAATGGCGTACTCGCGACGGCCGACGGCGTCGTCCCTTATTTCCGTTACCTGATACGCGAAAAGGGAAAGGTTGAGTTAGGCACGTTGTCGTGCGCGATGTGCCACACGCGCGTGATGCCGGACGGGACGGCAATCAAGGGTGGCCAGGGGAATTTTCCGTTCAGTCGCGTCTATGCTGCGCAGATGGTCGAGAAGGAGGCAATCGCGGACGGCGTTCGCGGCTTAGAGCGACTATTGTACGGCGCTCCGTGGGTTGCGCCGGATTCGCAGACAAATCTTTGGGAAACGCCCGTCGACCGGCTGGCAGCCGTCCACGCGGCGGTTCCGGCGGGCGTAATTGCTCGCCATCGTTCGAGCCCCAATTCACCCGTCGTTGTGCCTGACTTATTTGGGCTGCAAAAAAGGCGCTATTTGGACCGCACGGGCTTGCAGCGTCACCGAGACATCGGGGACTTGATGCGTTACGCCGCGCTTAATCAGGGCATGGACAATCTATCGAGCTTCGATGGATTCATTCCATCCGGCGACGATTTCAAGAGCCTGCCAGATCCCAAGACGTATCGGTTTCTGCGGTATAGCGACGAGCAACTTTTTGCTCTGGCGAAATATGCTTACGCGGTAAAGGCCCCTGAGAACCCGCACCAAGATGGGGAACTTGCCGAACGTGGTGCGAAGGTGTTCGCGACGCAGGGCTGCGCGAAGTGCCACGAGCCCGAGAAAGACTACGGCAGCGATTTGTTGGTCGCCGCGCCTGGCTTCGTCGTTCCGCGCGAGCATCCCGAAAAGAGCCATGTCATGGCGCGACGTGTCGGCACGGACGCGACGCTAACGCTTACGACCCGTCGCGGAACGGGATTTTACAAAGTGCCGTCGCTGCGAAACGTTTGGTGCCGTGGCCCCTTTGAACACAACGGCTCCGTCGCGACGCTCGAAGACTGGTTCGATCCGCGACGGCTTGACGACGACTATGTGCCGACGGGTTGGAAGGGCCCGCCGGGAACGACAACCAGAGCGGTCAAAGGGCATGCCTTCGGCTTGCGTTTATCGGCGGATGACCGTCGGTCGCTGATTGCGTTTCTCAAGACGCTGTGACGAGAAAACGAAGGCGTCGATTAGTCAATTAGGGTTTGCTGTGCCCACGGAAGCCTCCGAGCACAGGCCGACGTCGAACCGCCAAGCCGACAGCTATCCGTTATTGACCGCGCGTTTCTCGGAGATTGAGTTCGACCGCGGCGCGATGGCGGGCGAAAAACGGAAGTGAAGGTGGGCACAGCCCACCATGCGAAGTCCATGTTGGCCAAACGGTGCTTTGGCGCGAAGTGCGCCGATCGGCCGTTCCGTCAGGCCGGCGCGGTTTGCGGTTCGCGATGATGTAAGGTCGTATGGCCGCTTGGCCTGACGTACCGCCTACTGCGATTCTCGGACTTGCCAGAGTCGAAGCGTTCCATCCATGCTGGCGCTTGCAAGCGTCTTCCCGTCGGGAGAGAACGCGACGTGCTTGACAGGTTCTTCGTGCCCGCTGAGGGTGCGCTCCAGCTTGGCCGTGCTTACATTCCACAACTTCACTGTCTTGTCGTCGCTGCACGACGCCAACAGCTTGCCATCGGGCGAGAAGACGACACACTCCGTATAGGCACCATGCCTCTCGTCCGCTCGCCGCAGTTTGCCACTCTGAACATCGAGAAACCCAACGCGCCACGCGCCTGAGTCTAAACCAACAATCTTTCCGTCGGGCGAGAATGCGACCGAAAATGATCCATCGTCATCGGGGATATCATAGGCGTATTTCTGTCTGCCCGTCGCCGTTTCCCAAATGTAAAGCTTGCTCTCGCGAAGGTTCGCGGCTGCCACCAGAGTTCCATCTGCCGAGATCGCAACGTGGCCAAACGCGTCGATGGTCGAGACAGTCTTTTCGGTCGCAAAGTCCCAAAAGTCGATGCCTACCTTCAGCGGACGTTCGTCGCCCTGTTTCCAGTAGGCTCCGACCGCAAGTTGTTTCCCCGCATTCAGGAATCGCATGAATTGGACTCGGTACTGTGACAGAGGCCGCGGATAGGCGCGAGCATGAAGTTTTCCCGACGCAACGTCATGCACGAGAATGACATCCACCGATGCCGACGCCAACTTGCGGCTGTCATCGGAGAACGCCAACTGGTCTACGAAATCATCGTGTCCACCGAGTTCGTGTTTTAATTCGCGGGTTGCCGCATCGTAGATTCTGACTCTGCTTTTTCCGTCATAGCCTTCGAGGGGAGAGCAAGCCAATAGCTTTCCATCGGGCGAAAACGCGATGCGATAGACTGGTGCGGCATACGCCTTGTTTGACCTCGTCTTTCCTTCAAACGGCTTGAGGACGACCGGCTCGTCGCCCGGGGCCGCTGACAAGCAATTTGCAAAAGCAACTCCCATCACGAACGCGAAGGCTACGGCGCGGCGAACGACAATGACCATGATTCACACCCCCAAGGAGAATCAACGAAGGTCAGGCACTCTTGCACCCAACGATGACGGCGAGCGACGTTCTGCAGTGAAAACGGTCAACAAGTGTTAGAGACCGACGGAAACTCTGTCAGGCACAGGAGTGCCTGACCTACCGTCAACCGCCTAATACGAGCTGCAATAACACTCGCGGCCGCTGATGCAGTTGGCGCGGGCTACTGCGATCTTGTCTGGGCCGACTACGTGTTGCGTTTGGTTGCACCAGTAGTGGCGGTTGGCGATTTCGTGGGCTTCGCCGCGGTCCATTTGGCCGGAGACGTAGAGCGACTTGCTGCGGAGGTGGATGCAGGCCGGTTGGTCGACCACGGGTAGTTCGTCGTAGCTTTTTTGGAATGCCATCTTTAGAAACCTCCCA
>JAJDEG010000177.1 GCA_029259895.1 Planctomycetota bacterium | reverse complement strand
AAAGATGTCTCGCTGACGATCGGACCAACCCGGACCGCGGGCCATTTGTTCGACGCGGTCGAGATACTCGCGACAATTCAACTCGTCCGCCACGGGCCGCAGGCGTTCGAGAAGTCCGCCGACGATCTCGTCGAGCGACTGAACTTGATACGTATAGGAGTTGACGAGCCGCGCGGCGGTTCCGTAGCGGCCGGCCCGCCATTTGTTTTGTCGCACCATCATCGG
The DNA here is from genome assembly GCA_029259895.1 of Planctomycetota bacterium. Taxonomy (GTDB): domain Bacteria; phylum Planctomycetota; class Planctomycetia; order Pirellulales; family PLA5; genus PLA5. Next base: position 2,656 of record JAJDEG010000177.1, on the reverse strand, counting down.
ATGGCAGTCGTGCTGATAAGCGCCCTCGTCGATCGAGTCGGACAGCGCACGCACCAGACACTGTATCAGCGCCGCGAGTGACAGGGTGTCCTCGAGATTGCCTGGCATGTCGCACATGCGAACTTCGACCGTGCCGAAGTTATGGTGAGGGCGGACGTCCCACCATATCTCGCGAATCGTCTGTATGAAGCCGGTGTCGACCATGTGTCGAACGAGCCACACGTATTCGCTCCAGTTGCGCATAAGCGGCGGCAGACCGGCCGTGGGAAGCCCTTCCATGATTTTTGAACGATGAGACTGTAAGCCCGTGTCGCGGTTTTGCCAGAACGGGCTGTTGCAGCTCAGGGCGAGCAGCGTCGGTAGGTGTTGCATAATTCGGTCGCAAATCATCACGGCTTTGTCGCCATTATCGACGCCGACGTGTACGTGCAGGCCGAATGTAACGAGCCGGCGGGCCATCTCCTGCAAGCTGGCGACGAGGTTGTTGTAACGTTCGTTCGGCGTCACCTGCTGTTCGCGCCAGTTTGAAAACGGATGGGTCGCTCCCCACCACAAGCGCAGGCCAAGATCGTCGGTGGCGGATTCGAGCGTGGCGAGTTTGGCCCTCAGGTCGACTTCAACTTCGCCGATCGTGCGGCACACGCACGTGTTAATCTCCACGCAGCACTGCATGAGCTCGGGCTTGAACGACTGCTCGCCGGCGGGGCCCAACGACTCGAGCAACTTGCCGACGGAACTGGACAGCGCCATCGACTTGCCGTCGACGAGGGCCAGCTCGATCTCGACACCGACGGTAGGCTCGTCGTTGTTCGTAAAGGTCATCTTGCTCATGACGGGGAACACCGGTTGGAGGTCAGGCGGCTGGGATTTGCGATTCGCCCCAGTATATCGCCGCACGGGCAAGGATCTTCGCGCCGTGGCGGATGACTTCCTCGTCGACGTCGAACATGGGCGAGTGAAGCATCGGCCCTCCGGCGCGGTCCGAGACGCATCCCAGGCGGATCATCGCTCCAGGCGCGTGTTGAAGATACGCGGCGAAATCTTCGCTGCCCATGCTCGGGCGGACGATTTCCTCGACGCCGGCGTCGCCGACGACTTCGCGCGCGCCACGACGCAGCAGGGCCACTAGAGCCGCGTCGTTCATTACGGAGTCGGTCGCCCAACCGTAGTGAACTTCGATCTGCGTAAGCGTCGTACGTCCGATTCCTTCGGCGAGTCGCTCGATGTGCTCGATGGTCTGGCGGCGAACGCGCGCGTCTAACGTGCGAATCGTTCCGCGTAGCGTGACTTCCTCCGGAATCACGTTGGCGTTGTCGCCGCCACGTATTTCGCCGATCGTCACGACGACCGCATCTTGGCTGTCGGTCGAACGGGGCACGAACAAGTACAGGGCGTTGACGAACTGGGCGGCCGCGGCGATCGGGTCGCTCGACTCGTGAGGTCGGGCCGCGTGTCCTCCGCGTCCGCGGATGACAATTCGCATCTCGTCGCAATTGGCGGTCAGCACGCCAGTGCGCAGGCCAACGTGGCCGATTTGTCGCGACGGATCGACGTGCGTGGCGAATATGGCGGCGACGCGTTCGACGGCGCCGACTTCGATCATCGCCTTGGCGCCGTTGCCGGTTTCCTCTGCGGGCTGAAAGAGTGCGCGAAGGGGCGTCTTTCGGGGCAACAGTCCGGCGGCATCGACGTGGCGGACGGCCAGCGCCGCCCCGAGAACGATGGCCGTGTGGGCATCGTGACCGCAAGCGTGCATGACGCCCTCGCGCTGACTGCGGTATTCGACTTGCTTGGCGTCGTGAATGTGAAGCGCGTCGACGTCGGCGCGGATTGCAATGCGCATTCCCTGCGCGTCGCTCGATGCCGCTTCGCTCGTGGGTGTATCGGCGATCACGCCGCAGCCTTCTGGTCCCAATCGCACGGCAAACCCTTCGTCGCCGAGTAATTGATAGAGAAAGAGACTCGTCGCTTGCTCCGCGCCCGACGGTTCCGGCTGCATGTGGAGCCGTCGCCGCACGGAAACGAGGCGATCGAAGGATCGGTCGACGGCAGCGTCGATTTCAAGTTGCCAACTCATTGTCGTTCCGCATCAAGAGTTCCAAAGTAGACGTTTGTCGTGCACGACGTTTCGCATCGACGACCGTCGTTCTTGCGCGCGATTCTTCAACGCGATCCATCGACAAATCTCATGCCTCGTGCATCAAGCCTTCTCCACGCCCAGTCGCGCGGCCTCTTTGAGCAACTCGTTCCAATTGCCGTCGTCGATGGGGATGCCGTTTGAATTTCTTTCGGCCAACATGCGCCGCTCCGGATCGCCGGGAAGCAGGATTTCTTCGCAGCCATCAATGCGTGGGCAGCCGCGCACGAATGCGTCGAGGTCGGCGACTTCGCGAGCGAAGTGATCGGCACCGCCCAGCATCGCCGGATTGACGAGCATCATGAACACGCAATTGCCGAGCTGGTTGGGCGGTTTTTCGCGAACGCAGAGTCCTCCGGCCAACGCGCCGGCGAACAACTCGATCATCAGCGCAAGGCCGAAGCCCTTATAAGATTGATCGCCGCCCATCGGACGAATCGTGCCAGGCGGATCGCCGTAGAGCGAGCTTGGATCGTTCGTCGGCCGGCCTTCACTGTCGAGGAGCCAGCCGTCGGGGCA
>JAJDEG010000176.1 GCA_029259895.1 Planctomycetota bacterium | reverse complement strand
GCCGACCGCCACGAGACTGTCCGGCTGCCAATTGCACCCGGCCAGACACAAGATCATGTAAAATCCCAACCGCCGATCCGCCGCCGTCCGCTTGCCGCGAATCTGCTGCGGCGAACCGAAATAGCGCTGAGCGATCAAGTTCTGCACCGCCGAAGTATCGTTCTCGACCAGCAGCGCGGAGAGCGCCGCCATCGCTTCGTCGTCGGTGTAATTGGCGTAGTCGAGCGCCTTGTTCTTTTTGAGTTCGGCCGTCGGACCGGTTCCCCAGCGACGCCACGGCAGCGGCAACACCACCAACCGCCGCTCGTCGGGCGTTAAGCTCGGCTCGGCCGCCGGACGAACGTCCAACTTTCGCTCGGCCAGCAACTGGCCCTTCGCGTCGCGCCATGCGATCCGTCCGTCGGCGGCGTAGGTTACCCTTAGCAGCAGCTTGCCGTCGACGAGCCACTGCCGCTCGGTCAAACGGCCATCGTCGGCCAGCACCAGCCGCAGTTCGTACCGCGTCGTGCGCGTTTCGCGTTTGGCTTCGGCGAGAATCCTTTCGACGTCGATCTTTGCCAGCTTGGCGACCTTTTTGCCTGCAATGCTCTCGGCGACATCGGTCGCCTCTGGGTTAACTACTGGGTTAACTACTGGGTTGAGGTCTGGGTTAACTTCGCGGTCGAACGCGACCTTCAGCACTTCCCATTCGACCTCGCGAACGACCGCCACGGTCCGCTCGTCGACGCTCACGACGTCGCCGGAGACGGCCAAATCTTCGGCCATCGGCACGATCCACGGCACGAGAGCTTCGATCTCCGCGCGGTGATACCGCGACATAGCGCGCTTAGCTCCGATGCCCAGCTCGTCGTACAGCCGCCACTGGTGCTGGCCGTCGCAGACGACTTGCTCGGCCAGGCCGAACTGCGTGTGCGACGTGTAGCGATGACGTCCTTGGCCGTCGACGAGAACGGCCATCGGCTCGTGCGGCATCGTCCCTGGAGGCATCGTCCGTGGAATCGTCACTTGCTGCCAACCGCGCGAACGTGCCCGCTCGATCAGCTTCCGCGCGGCGTCGTCGATCTTGCCGAGCGTCGGCCGCTGCTCGCGGACCTCGTCTTCGAGCACGGCTTGCACGTCGGCCGCGGTCGTGTACATGCCCGGTGCGTAGCCGACCAGACTCGACGCCGATCGCGCGAATGTGGACAGCGGTGCAAACGTGGGCGGTTGGTAGACGAGGTTAAGCTTCTCGCCAGGAAAAGCCGGACCGCTCGGCAACTGACCGGCCGCATACCTACCGACGAAACCAGCATTTTTGCCCGCCTTCGCGAAACTCGTGCCGCGTGCCGACCCAAGTTGCGACTTGCCGTCAATGCCGGCGAACAGATCATTCCGACTCCCGCCAGACTCATCGAGCTGGCGTATCAACTGCGTGATTGTCTCGGTGTCACGCGGACTACCGGTCACGACGATCTGATCCAGCTCGTCGAGGTACTCGACCCGCACCTGACCGCGGAGCGTCGTCGTGTTCTGTTTCTCGTCGAGCGTCAAAGCCTCGGTGCGGATCAGTGTGCGGATTTGACCGGCGGCCCGGACGAGCTGTTCCACTTCCATCTCATTCTGGAGTTGGGGCGACATCCAACTCGGCTCGAACCAGTAGTCCGACGGCGGACCATCGCGGTCGCTGTCCGCATCCCAGTAACTGAAATCGACGGTCGGAAACAACTTGATTTCCCTTTGCTCACCGAAACTTTGCACGTTCCGCGAGCCGACGATGGCGAATTCGCCCGGCCGCACGGGATGTTGTGCGGAGGCCAGACGGTCGTACAGGCCCTGCGGCAACCCATTGCCGTTCACGTCGAGCGAAGACATGAACGAAGTTTGCGGTGGACGGAGCCAATCGACCTGCCCCGTCTTCGTAGCAATGTCGAGCGGCATCGTCGACCACAGGTACGGCGGAGGCGAGCCAGCCGCGCGGCCGTTCGTCGGCACGGGAATCCAAGCCCAGTTCCCCGGCGTTCGCGAAAGACCGTCGACAACTCCTCGTCCGTCGAAGCCGTAGTCGTCGTACCGTTTATGCAATCGCACGACGCCGTTGCTTTGTCCCAACTGCCGGTAGTACCGCTCGTACTCCACGTCGCCGAGATTCACCGATGCAAGCTGCTTGCGGCGATCCGTCAGATCGGTCAAAAAATCGTCGCTGGGATATGCGGTTGCGGGGAGATTGTAGTAAATGATCGAATGGCCGTCACGGCGATAGCCATCCACGGCCACCGGCGAATTCAAAGCCCATCCCAGCTGTCGTTCGCCGAGCGTACCTAATCCCAACTCGGAAGCTACCGTTGCTAGCCCATCGTCTCCTCGCAAAAAACCATACCGGCTCGCGACGTCATATCCCAAATCGATGCCTTCCGTCGTCCGGCTAGGTCGACCGAAATGCGTCAAGTACGGCACGGCAGCGCCGCCATTCGTGCCGGATTGAAAATGCGGTTGTCCCATTGCCAACGAGAAATTCACTGTTTTCTCGCGCAGCGTTCCGTCGTTGAGACGATAGCGCACGACCGACGAGCGCCGGCCCAGGTTCCGCGCATCGACGCCGTAGCTGGCCAAGAACCGCGGTTCGACGTAAACCGATTGGTACGCGGCGAGCGTCTTGGCATTCACCTCGGCCAGCTTCGTCTCCAATTCCGTCGTCGGCTCGCCGTCTGGTCGGATGCCTTGCTTGTCGGCCCGCGCGATCGTCGGAAGCGGATCGCGAACGACTTCGATTTCTTCCGGACAGGGGTACATCGCCCAATGATCCTTGCGGCCGCGGTCGACTTTGTACTGGGCGTACATCGCTTCGTTTTCGAGCACCAGCAGCGACGTGAACGGCGACATGACGTACATCGCCATGCTCAGTTCGGTGATTCGCTCCTTGTGC
>JAJDEG010000175.1 GCA_029259895.1 Planctomycetota bacterium | reverse complement strand
ATCGCGGGCATGCACTGCGTCAACCGCCGCGGCACGAACCACCAACGCCGCCGAATCGGCAGGCGCGGCGGATGGAACTGTGGATGCCGACCCGCACGACTGACCGAGCATCGTCTGCAACCGTACCACATCGCCAAGCCCCACGACGCCGTCGCCGTCGAAATCCGCCTCGGAAAGCGGCGTCACGGTCGCGCCATACCGCCGAGCAAGCCCCGCCGCATCCCTCGCGTCGATCGCGCCGTCTTGATTCCAGTCCAAATCTTCGCACGTCGCCGTCTGCGAATCCGCCAGCACGTGAATCGTCGCCACGATCGGCTCGCTCGACGCCGCCCCCAGCGCATCGTCGTCCACGATCGCATAGCGAAACGAATCGTCGCCAAAAAAGTTCCGCGCCGGCGAATAAGAGAAAGATCCGTCCGCACCGACGACCAACTCGCCGTGCGCCGGCGGCTCCACCAGCACGACCGAAAGCCCACTCCCCTCCACATCCGCCGCACCGTTCAAAAGTCCATCCGCAAACGCGATTCGCAACTGCGAATCAAAACCCGCGTCGTCGATGCCTCGCCCGGCCGGCTCACCAACATCGCTCGCGCCCGGCGATCCGCCGTCGTTCGTGCTCGCACGCCACTGCGTTGGCAAATCCCAGTCGCTCGCCGCCGCCTGCGGATCGACAATCACCAACGACCGTCCATCGCCGTCCGCTTCGACGGGCCAACCCTCGGCGTTCCCGTCGCCGTACGTGAAGTCGAACGTCGTGCCACCGCCCACCTGCGAAAGCCGCAACCGCTCGCCACCGTTGCTCAAACCTCCCACGTATTGCCCCAAAACCCGCGGGCCATCGCCGTGCCGCATCCGAAACGCCGCCAGGTCCGCCACGATCACGCCTCGCTCGCCCGCCGCCAACATCTCGGCACCGAACGAAAACGTCATGCCGCTCAGGAACGCCGTGCCTGACAGATCGATCGCAAACCGCTCGCTCGTGTTCACAAACTCCAAAAACTCGAAATCCCCGTCGTCGTCAAAGCCCGCCGCCTCCTCTTCCGGCGTCGGCTCCGTCGGGTGATACATGATCTCGCTCACCCGCAGATACTCGCTCAAATCGCTCCGCGCCGGCGGCCCTTGATGCAACTCGAACGCCAACACATTCGTACCCGGCACGACGAACCCGCCGATGTCGATCTCGTGCCTTCGCGCTCCTTCCGTACCGCTCGTCGTCGCCAGCGTTTCCGGATCGATCTCCCCATCCGCCGGCATATTGATCCGCAGCATCTCGCGCCCATTGACGTACAACACGCCGCCGTCGTCCGCCAGCGCGTCGAACGTCGCCACGCCCGCCGCCGCTGCCTGTTCGACGGTCAACTCGAACGACGTGCGGAACAAGATCGTGTTGATCCCACGGTTCTCCAGCGTCGTAACCTCGCCGGCGCCGCTAAGACCGGAAATCACGCCCGCCGCAAACGGCGACGCCGCCGATAGCCACGGCGTGCTGCTCTGGGCAATCGAAAACTGCGGATCGTTCCAGTCCGCATCGGGATGCGTCGCGTCCGTCGGATAAGCGCCCGGCGGCATCAACTCCGTACCAATCACGATCGACTGGTTGTACGACCACACGCTCCCCGTCGTGACGACGACCAGCGGCGCGACCGGCGGCACCGTAACCACCAGCGGCTGATCCTCACGAGATTGATAAACGGGCGGCGCGGCGATCGTCGGCGCATCGTTCACCGCAAGCACCGTAATCTCGACCGCCACCACGTCGAAATCCTCGACGGCATCGCTCACGCGATAGCGGAACGAATCGACGCCGAAGAAATTCGCGTCCGGCACATAACTAAACGTCCCGTCGCCCATCAGCAAAACGTGCCCATGCGCGGCCTGCTCGAAAAGCGACGCCAGCAACGGGCCATCTTCGGTGAAATCGTTCGCCAGCACGTTCCCACCGACGATCGGCGTATCCTCGTCGGTCTCGAAAGCATCCGCCACGGCCACCAGCGTGTCCGGCACCGGCGTGATCGTAAGCAGCACCGTCGCCGGCAAGCTCGTCGCCGGCGGCGTGCCCGCGTCCGTCACCGTATACGTGAAACTGTCTTCGCCAAAATAGTCCAAGTCCGGCGTATACGTGAACCGGCCCGAAGGCTCCAACACCACCGTGCCGTGCTGCGGCGGACTAACCAACTGAGCCACCAGCGGGCTGTTCTCGACGTCGCGATCGTTCACCGTCACGCCAACGGCGTTGGGATTCGTAAGCGACAACTCAAGATCGAAGCCGCGGTCGCTGGTGTTGATGCCCGACTGGTGCAACTCGAATGCAATCGTGTTGACGCCCTCGCGGAGCAGGCCGGCGACGTAGACCGATTCGGATTCGTACTGCTCGACACCGTTGCTCAATTCGGCGAGCGTTCGCGTGGTCACGGGGCCAGCGGGCATGTTCCAGCGTTTGACTTCCTGGCCGTTGACGTACAGGATGCCGCCGTCGTCGATGAGGCTCGTAATCCACAACCACTCGGTGCCGGCCTGTTCGGCCGCGAGCGTGAATTGGTTGCGGAACAGGTCGGTCGTGTTCGAGTGAGCTGTGTTCGCCAGCACGGTAAGCGGCTCGGAAAAAGAAAGGATGCCGCCCTGGGCGAACGGCGCCGCGGCGGAGGACCAACCTCCGATCGCCGCATCACTGGTCGCCACATCGAAGTCGACTTCAAACCAGGAGCGGCCTGCCGCGTCGAGCGGGTAATCTTCTTCGGGCGTCTCGTCGCCCCCGAAATAGTCGGTCGTAAAGCCGTTGGTGATGTCGTCGAGATAGTCCCAGATTGCACCGCGGGGAAGAATCACCTGCGGCACTGGTGGCGTTTCGGCCACTAGCGTCGTGTCTTCGGCGAGCGTGTATGCGTCGCCAACCGCCACCGGCGCATCGTTCACCGCCGCAATCTCCAACGTCACCAATGTCGCCGCCGACACACTCTGTCCATCCGCCGCCACGTAGGTAAACGCATCGTCGCCGTGGTAGTTCTCGTCTGGCTTGTAGAAGAACGCCCCGTCGGGTCGCATCGTGAGCGTGCCATGCGGCGTGTCGACCGTGACCGGCTCGTCGCCGACGGCAACGCCGTCTACCTCCACGACACGCAGCGTGTTGTCCGGCGGCGCTAGATCGCTCGCGTCGTTGTCGAGCACGCTTTCTAATCGACTCGACACGCGGAGACTCATGTCGAAGCCGATATCGTCCCCGCTAAACACGTGGTCGTGAACGGAGACTGCCAACACGTTCTGGCCCGGAACTAAGCCGTTGGAAAGCTCGATCTCGCGAAACTCCCTCTCGTTTGTGCTCCTCTCGGCGCGGGCGTCAATGGTGTCGGCCTGAGTGCCCATATTGATGCGGCCGACCTCTTCGCCGTTGAGATACAAGACTGCGCCGTCGTCGGCTAAGATATCGGCTACGACACGCGTTACTTGGCCAGGATCGCCGTCGAAATCGAACGTTCGCCAGAACAGTAGGGTGAAGCCATATGCCGTCGTTTGCTTTGTGGCGAGAAGTCCTTCAACATAACCGGCTTCAAAAGCACCGGGGCCGACGGCAAACGTCGGCCCATCGTAAACGCTACTATCAAGCCCCTGTGTAAACCAGGTCGATTCAAAGTCGGGGTCGGTTGGCGTGATCAGGTTGCTATGGAATGCCTGGAGGTAATGCCAGACGGATTGCTCCGAAACGGCTTCGACCGTGGGCGCAAGGTCGATCGACATGTCCTCGTCGAGATGGAACACGTCCGGCTGCGAAGAAACGGCGAGCAGGCATCGCGCTTCCAAGAACTCGCAAGCGAGCCGACCTACGCGAGTCGATCTGACATTGCGTGCCGAACGACCTGACCGCATCGCCGCAAGGCTCTCACTCCAGCGCAACATAACGACAGCCCTCGAAGAGAATTCGCTGCCTTCCCCAGGGCGCAGAAAACACCCCACCACATCGACGAACATCAGTCTACCGACCGGCGGGAGATACCGTCAACTTTTCTTGAAATCAATTCGCACGCCGCGGCTCGCTCAAACGCTGCCATACCTCGGCAACGCCCGCCGCGCCGCTGACCGGCGCTTCGCAAGCGAAATCGCGACAAACGTAGACCGCCGGCGCTTCGGCCGCGGTCGTCTTGCCCGAAAAAAGCGCAGCGAGTCCGGCGCTCCCCTCGTCCGCCTTCGCGCGGCAAGCGACCACTTTGTTCGGCACGAATCGCCGCCGCAGATCGGCAATCGCGTCCGCCGTCGGCCCAGTGGCCGCGTCGCCAACGATCGCGATTTCATACGTCGGGCCAACATACAGATCGAGCGCCAGCAGCAACTGCCCCGCCGCCGTCGGCGCGCGCTGCATCACGCCCTTCCCAGCCTGAAACACGCGCTCCGCTTCGCTGAGCAAATCGCCGCGGCCCGTCAGCTTCGCCAGCCGCACCAGCGCCGTCGCCGCCACCGCATTCCCGCTCGGCACCGATTGATCCATGAAATCCTTATTGCGGGCGATCAACAGCTCGTGATCGTCGGCCGTATAGAAAAACCCGCCAACTTCCGCATCGGCAAAGTGCTCGCGAACCGTTTCCATCAAACCGATCGCTTCGTCGATCCAACGCTCGTCGAACGTCGCCTCATACAGCGAAACCAATGCATTGGCAAAGTACGTATAGTCGTCCAGGTAAGCGTCCAGCTTCGCGGCGCCGCCCTTCCAAGTATGCAGCAGCCGCCCATCCTCGCGGCGCAGCGAATCGAGCAAGAACGTAGCGGCCCGCACTGCCGCTTCGGTATAGCGAGGCTCACCCAGCGCTGCCCCCGCGCGGGCGAGCGCATCGATCGCCAATCCATTCCACGCCACGAGCACCTTATCGTCCAATCCCGGCCGCACGCGCTTCGATCGCGCGGAGAGCAGCATTGCCCGCCCGTCGGCCAACTCCGCCGCGAGCTGCCCCTCGTCGCGGCCCAGCAGTTGCGCCGCCTGCCCGACAGACTTGGGCAGATTGAGAATGTTGTACCCTTCGAAGTTTCCCTCGTTCGTCACGTCGTAAACGTAACAAAACGTTTTCGCGGCTTCCTCGCCCAGCAGCGTCGCGATCTCGCCCGGCGTCCACACGTAAAACTTCCCTTCCTCCCCTTCGCTGTCGGCGTCTTCGGCGCTATAAAACCCGCCCGCCGCGTCGCGCATATCGCGCAGCAAATAATCGAGCGTCTCGCGCGCCACCGTCGCATACCGCTCGTCGCCCACCGCCTGATAGCCTTCGATGTAACATGTCGCCAGCAGCGCGTTGTCGTACAACATCTTCTCGAAGTGCGGCACCAGCCACCGCTCGTCGACGGAATACCGCGCGAACCCGCCGCCGAGATGATCGTACATGCCGCCGGCCGCCATCCGGTCGAGCGTGAGCCGCACCATGTCGAGAATTCCATCCCGCGGCCACCGTCGCCACACGCGCAGCAGCATCATCAAGTCCATCGCATGCGGAAACTTCGGCGCGCCGCCGAAACCGCCGTGCTGAAAGTCGAACGCCCGCTCCAGCGCCGCCGCGGCATCGAGCAGCAGCGACTCGGTCAACTCGCCCTCGACGGCCGGCGGCACGTGCGACGCTTGCAGACGCTTGGTCAACTCGCGGGCCTGCTCGCCAACCTGCTCCCGCCGCTCGCGCCAAGCCCGCGCCACCGCGTCGAGAATCTGATCGAATCCCTGCATCCCCCGCGACGCGCTCGGCGGCCAATATGTGCCGCCATAAAACGGCTCCAAGCCCGGCGTGAGAAACAGCGACATCGGCCACCCGCCGCGGCCGGTCATCGCATGCACCGCGATCATGTAGATCTGATCCAGGTCCGGCCGCTCCTCCCGATCCACCTTCACGCACACAAAGTCCCGATTCATCGCCGCCGCAATCTCGGCGTTCTCGAAACTCTCGTGCTCCATCACATGGCACCAGTGGCAAGCCGAATAACCAACCGATAAGAAAATCGGCTTCTCCTCCCGCTTGGCGCGTTCGAGAGCCTCTGGCCCCCAAGGATACCAGTCCACCGGGTTATTCTGATGCTGAAGCAGATATGGGCTGGATTCGTCGGCAAGGCGATTCGGCATGATGAGCAAGGGCTGGGGATTCGGGACTCGGATTCGGGACTGGGGAGACAGGAGTCAGTAGACAGGAGCGAGTGAGTTTTGACTATCGCCACCGCGCGACGCGATGAACTCACCGTTGGCTCGCCGGCGCGCGCGCTAGCGGAAAACTTCTCCTGACTCCTGACTCCTATCTCCTGTCCCCTACTCCATCGCCGCTTGTCCCAGCACTTTCCGCACCGCCGTCATCGCGATCTCGCCGAACTGCCGCGCCGGCACCCGCCAAATCTGCGGATTCATCAACTCGACGGATACGTAACCGTCGTAGCCGATCGCGCGTAGCGCGCCGACGATCGGGTCCAGCGGAATATCCCCATCCCCCGGCAACACGCGGTCGCCGTCCACTGCCAACTCGCGCGCCACGCCGCTCAGATCGCAAAGCTGCACGTGAAACAGATTCTCGCGCGTCAAATACGCCAGATCCTCCGGCTTGCTCGGCCCCACGTAATAGTGAAACGCATCGAGACACAGCCCCACGTGCGGGCTGCCCAAATCCGCGATCACCGCCGCCGCGGTCTGCAAATTGTTGAAGAAACTCCCCCGCGCCTGAAACTCGACGGCCAACCGCACGCCCGACGGAGCCGCCCGCGCCGCTGCCTCGGCCAGCGACGCGGTCACGCGGTCGATATCCTGCTGAGCGAGGCTCCCCACAATGTCCGCCGCCACGACCAGCGTCTCCACGCCAATCGCCCGCAACAAGTCCAGCCGCCGCGAGAAATGATCCCAAGCCTCCCGCCGCCGCTCGCCCTGGCTAGTAAGCAATCCACCCTGAAAGCTAGCCACCGGCGCAGCGACGCCGTGCCGAGCGAGCAATTCGCGAACGTCGGCCGATGAGTGCCGTTCGAGATAGCCTTCCAGCTTACCCAGCCAAAGCTCAATCGCCCGGCAAGCGCCCGCCGCATAGTCCTCGACATCCCGCTCAAACGCGGACTCCAAAGAACAGACTTGCGAGATGGCGGGTTTCATCGGATAGATTCGCGGCGACGATTTCGGATTGACGTCGAATGCTTAACCACGGAGGACACGGAGGGGAAGCACAGAGAGGCACGGAGGAAAGGCAAAATGAAAAATGCAGAATGAAGGACGCGCGGCATTCTTCATTCTTCATTTTGCATTCGGCATTTACGGTTCTGTGTTCCTCCGTACTCCCCCTCTGTGTCCTCTGTGGTAAAACAAACAGCGTTATTTCCACCTGCGAGCCAGTTCGACCAGCGTCCGCACGAACTGCCCGCTGGCCCCCGCGTCGCAATACGGCTTCGGCTTGTCGCGGAATGCCGGCCCGGCGATGTCGATGTGCGCCCACGGCGTCTCGCCGACGAATTCTTCGAGAAACTTGGCGGCCGTGATCGCCCCGCCCCAGCGGCCTTCGCCAACGTTCTTGATGTCGGCCACGTCGCTCTTGATCTGGTCGTTGAAATGTTCGAACATCGGCAGCGGCCAATTCAACTCGCCGCACGTATCCGCTGCGGCCCGCACGCGCGCGCCCCACGCCTCGTCGTTCGTCATCACACCGGCTACGTCGAGCCCCAACCCAACGACGCACGCGCCGGTCAGCGTCGCCAGATCGACGATGTTCGCCGCCCCGCGATCGACGGCCACCGACAGCACGTCGGCCAGCACGAGCCGCCCTTCCGCGTCGGTGTTGTGAACTTCGATCGTCTTGCCGTTGCGCGCCCGCAGCACGTCGCCCAGCTTGTAGCTGCGGCCGCTGACCATATTCTCGACCAGCCCACAAAGCGCGATCACGTTCACCGGCAAGCCCAGCCGCGCGATCGCCTGCATCGCGCCGATCACGGTCGCCGCGCCCGCCATGTCGCACTTCATCGTGAGCATGCCGTCGCTCGGCTTGAGCGACAGCCCGCCGGAGTCGAACGTCACGCCCTTGCCGACCAGCGCCAGCGTCGGGTCATTTCGCGACGCGCCCTCGTGTCGCAGAATAATCATCCGCGGCGCTCGCGAAGACCCGCGGGCGACCGCCAACAGCGCGCCGCAGCGTTCCGCTTCCAGTCGTTCCCGATCCCAAATCTCGCCGTGCATGCCGCACTCGAACGCCACGTCGGCCGCGCGATTGGCGAACGTCTCGGGATACATATCCCCCGGCGGTTCGTTGACCAGCCGCCGCGTGAGATTCATCGCCTCGCCGATCACCTGCCCTTGAAAGGCGGCCACGCGGTCCTTGCCCGCCCAACAGACTTCCGTCGGCACATGCAGCCGCTTCTCGGCGCGATACAAGTCTTGACCTTCGCAACCGACGTGTAGGCCGCAGACACCGGCTTCCACCTGCTCGGCCGTCCAGCCGTCGGCGACGAAATACGCCACGCGGCCCCGCTGTTTCGTCGCCAACTTCTTCGCCGCCGCGCCACACGATTCAAAGGCCGCGCGGCGATCGAAATTCTCGCGCGGCCCCAAGCCCACAACCGCCACGATGCCAGCCGCAACACCCGCCGGCGAAAACAACATCTGCACGTCGCCAAGCTTCGCCGAAATCTCCTTGCGCTCGACGAGCCGACCGATTAATCCGCCGGCCGCTTTATCGACCGCGGCGGCAGCACCCGCGGCGGCAGCACCAACAAGCGTCTCGTCCTGACACAAGCCAACCACAATTGCGTCGGCTTCCGTCTGCTCCGGCGAAGAATCGATAAGCTGGATATCCATGCCGCGGCCTTATCCTGTCGAAAAAGTGGCGAAACCTAGCGGATTGTAACCGCCCACAACGCGCATCCCAAGTGTTGCCCACGATCGATTGCGACTCCAACGTAGGGTGGGTCGAACGAAGTGAGGCCCACCAGTCTCGATCTTCCATGCAAAGTCAAATCGATCTCGTCGGCGCGTGGTGGGCCTCACTTCGTTCGACCCACCGTACGTTCTACGTTCTCATTTCTGCGGCGCTTCATCGATCGCCGCGCGCAACAACTGCCACAACTCGTCCAGCGCCTGCGGAATCACCCGCACCGCATCGACCGACGACATGAAGTTCGTATCGCCATTCCACCGCGGCACGATATGCCAGTGCAGATGCCCCGGCAGACCGGCCCCAGCCACGCGGCCGAGGTTCAGCCCCACGTTGAAGCCCTCGGCGTTCATCTCGCGCTCCAGAATCGCCACGAATCGCGCCACATCGCGCTGCAGCTCCAGATGCTCCGCATCGGTCAACTCGCCAATCCGCCCCACGTGCCGCTGCGGCGCCACCAGCAAGTGCCCATTGTTGTACGGATAGCGATTGAGAATCGTCATCGTCGCGCCGCCCCGGGCGACGACCAAATTCTCCCGATCGGCCGTATCCGCAATCGCCCGGCACAGAAAGCACGAACGGTCCGCACCATCGAGCCAGGCAAGCTGCTCGTCCGGCTTTTCCGCCGGCCGGTCGGTTCCCACGATATACCCCAACCGCCAGGGTGCCCAAAGTTGCTCGTGCGCCACGTTCACCTCAATCGTTGCTCAAGACTGCCGACGCGACGCATCCACAGATGACGCAGATTTCACAAATTTGATTCGCAAGTCTCATTGCTATCCGCGGAGCCTGAAGGTGCGTCAAGTTCTTTGCCAACCCAGCTTTCCCAAAGTCCAAAAATCGCCAAGCCGCCCGCATCCCCTCTGCGAAAATCTGCGCAATCTGCGGATCACAGTCGCCCCCGACCCACTTCAAATCACCGACATCCGTCCGCCCGACTAGAATGCTAAATGTAGGCCCAGCAAAGCTTTGTCGCAATCGCCGGCCGATCGCGCGCTAGCGCCCTCATCGCGCAAGAGCTCAAGTCGCTACCCAACCGCCGCCGAAGCTGATCGTGGGACTTTTCCGTTTGGGCAAAATCCGCCAGCACTGCCGGCACGGCTTGAATTAGGCTGACGAATAGCCGTCGCGCCGTCTCACCCGCATTGCCGCACCCGCAGTTTGCACGACCCATGACGTTTCGCGTCGATCTCGAAATCTTCCGCGGTCCGCTGGACCTGCTCTTATACCTCGTGCGCAAACACGAGGTCGAGATCGTCGATATCCCCATCGCGCCGGTCACCGATCAATTCCTCGCCCACCTGGCCGTCCTCGAACACATCGACGTCAACGCGGTCGGCGATTTTCTCGACATGGCCAGTTGGCTCATCGAGATTAAGTCGCGGATGGTCCTCCCCCGCGGCGACGAAGTCGAAGAACCGCTCGACGACCCGCGGCAGGAACTCGTCGCCCGGCTGCTCGAATACAAGAAGTACAAAGACGCCGCCAGCATGCTCGACGAGCAGGGCCGCGCCTGGCAGGAGCGCTTCGGCCGCATCGCCGACGACTCGCCAGAGCGGGTCGATCCGTCGGAAGCGCCGCTCCGTGAAGTCGAACTGTGGGATCTTGTCAGCGCCTTCGGCCGCATCATTCGCGAGACGAGCACGGCACGCCCGTCGAGTATCGTCTACGACGACACGCCAATCCACGTCTACATGTCGCGGATCGTCGAGCGGCTCCGCGTCGAAGGCGCGATTGCGCTGAGTCAGTTGTTCCCGTCCGACATCATCAAGTCGGCCCAGATCGGCATGTTCCTCGCCGTGCTGGAGCTTGTGCGGCACCACCACGTGCGGGCCGATCAAAACGACCTGTTCGGCGAAATCTGGATTCTCCCTAGCGAAACCGACGCGGCCGCCGGCGAAGTGGACTTCTCGGACGCCGACACGTACGATCACGGACGGTCGAATGGCAGCGCGGACGAAACGTCGCCGTCGACCGCCGAGCCGACCGCCAGCGAATCGCCTCACGAGTGAACGTCAACGAGTGAATGCCGACGATTGACTTCCGTTGGCCAGCATCGCTGAATCGAACGCCAAACACGATCATGGACGCGACGACCGTCGAAGAATTTGCCCCGTTGCGGACCCTCACCGACCCGCCGCGCCACGTGCCGCCGTCGCTGCGGCTGGGCCTCATGTTCGGCGGGTTTCTAAACCAATTCGGCTGGTTCTTCTTCGGCTTCGGCATGATCTTCTATTGGGTCTTTGCCGCCAACGCCGACTTCGAGTCGCTGTACTTTCTCGGCGAACTGGAAACGGCTCGCGGCGTCGTCACGTCCGTCGAAACGCTCAATATCGAGGTCAACGATCGCACGGTCCGCAAAATCGGCTACAAGTTCACCGTTGCCGCAGTGAAGCGCGACGGCGTTTCCTATTCCACAACCGACAACCACAGCGTCGGCGGCAAGACGACCATCGAATATCCGCTGGGCGATCCCGACCGCTCGCGCATCAAAGGCGGCACGAGCAGCCCGCTGCCGATATGGGGCATCTTCGTCGTCATCTTCCCGCTCGTCGGCATGATCTTTTTCACCATCGGCTTTCGCCGCGGCCGCCGCGTCTGCCGGCTGCTCGTCGAAGGCACGCCCGCCGCTGGCGAGTTGGTTGGCCGAGAAAAAACAGACACGGAAATCAACAATCGTCCCGTGATCCGCTTCCACTACGAATTCCCCGCCAACGACGGCAACATCTACGCAGCCACCGCGTCGACCCACAACGTCGATACGCTCGCCGACGAACGGCAACCGCTGCTCTACGACCCCCGCAACCCCGGCGACGCCACGCTGCTGGCTCATCTCCCCTGCCGGCCCCAGGTCGACGAACTAGGCCAACTGCTGCCCCTCACCTTCCGCCGAATTCTGCTCGTCATGTTCATCCCAGCGGTATCGATCGTCGGCCACGGCGGCGTCGCTCTTTGGCGACTCGTTGGCAATTTCTAAGAACTCGCAACGTGTACGGCACAACGCCGGTCATCGCGCCGTCGTTTCGTCGGCATCATTTCGTCGGCATCCGCGCACAGAATCTCGCACAGGATTTCGCATAGAACTTCATCGTCGCGGCCGCCAGCCGCAGGGCGCGTGACCACGCAGCAATACGCCCATAAATCGTCCGCATCGAAAGCTACGATCGTCGATCGACGCTGGCCGCGGTTTCACGAACTCGGCAACGGCAGTCACGTTCGAGCGAACCGTTCGAGCGAGCCGTTCGAGCGAGCCGTTCGAGCCAATCGTTCGCACCCGGTGCATTGCTGTCAACTGAGCGCGTTGATATCCTTAGTCATACGATCCGCGCCAAGTTTCACAAAAAAGAAGCGATCCCAAGATTGCTCCAGGCAATCGAGACGCGGCATCTGCAAACCAGAATTTCAAATACGGTTGCGAAAGAAAAAGTCCCCGTAGCTCAATTGGATAGAGCGTCGGCCTCCGAATTGGATACAGCCGTTTTCGGGAATCCTGGGAAAACGCCGTTTCATTCGAGAAAACAAGGTATTTTTTGCAAGTCGGACGCTTTCTCGAAATGTCCATGAGTGCGCCGAAATGTGCCTTGGCGGTTGTAGTTACAACCGCCGTGAACGCGTCGTAACCCAGGCGACCGCCTCGCCGCGCGGGCCTTGCCCCCAACCGACGATCAGCACGGCGATAGTCCGAAATCAGAACCCTACCCTTCGCCGCAAAGCCCGCAGGTGCGTCAATGGCGACGAATCCATCATCGAGTCAACCAACGCGATGTCCGCACCGCGGCGCGATACGACTCTACGCCCGGCGACCAGCTTCGACGGGCGGTTAGCGGTCGTAACAACCGCCTCGGGGGCAATTGGCGGAGTGGGAGTGGGCGTGGGCATACGACCAAGGTTCGCCGTGACGATCGCTAGGTCCGCCCGGTCCACGTCGCCGTCGAGGTTACTCGCGTCCCAACGTTTCTGCCTCTAAAGCCACTCAACATCGCGGATCCGATGGCAAACAGAACGCTGTACTAGGTTGGGAGATGCGTTCCTGACTCGAAATCAGGTGCCGGGCAACCGGTTGAGGGTTCGAATCCCTTGCCCTCCGCTCGCGGTTTTATGCGAGAAAAACCGCGGTTTCTAGCGGTTTCATAAGTCTCGAAAACCGTTGATCGAAAAAGCCACGGTGCTACCGTGGTGCTACCTGCGGGATCAATTTTGGTCAATGACCATGCAGTTTGGTTGACCGATTCTCGGTCACGGGCGTCATCTGGCGTAACCGGATTGGGGCGGGGTGCATGGTCCGCGACTGTTGCCCGGCCACCGCCACGCTTCGGCGGTTTCGGCTGCACAACGGTGCCCCTGCGCCACTGGTTCACGACG
>JAJDEG010000174.1 GCA_029259895.1 Planctomycetota bacterium | reverse complement strand
CGAACGACGATGGGCCGCGGAAACCGAATTTCGCCGACCTGCTCATTGAGATCGACGAACTGGACAAAACGGTCTGGGCCAAGGAAGTCGAGGCCCAACGCTACGAGGCGGCTATCGTCAGGCTATGGGACGATCTGCGGGCGGCCGACGACAAGCTCGCTGTTTTTGAAGCTCAAGCTCCGCCCTCGGTTGTCCTTGGATCGCTCGGTGCCGCCGAGGACGTGGGAGTTGGAATCCGGCACGTTGCCGTCTCTCAGCCAACGAAGTCGCGAACGGCGGACGAGTTCCGTGCGTTGCTTGCCGGGTTTCGCGGCGGGGGCTACGTCGTCGAGCAAACCGAATGGAAGCACGTCGAATTCACGCCGGCGGCATCCGACGCGCCCGCTCGATCTACCGTCGACATCGTGATCCACGCTCACGGACCTCAACAGCGCCGACGCGTGTCGATTCGCGGTCAACTGAAAATCGACTGGGCGGAACGAGTCGACGAAGCCGGAAGCCCGCTTCCCTTGAACGTCGACGCCAGCCAACTGACGCTTACCGTCCGCGATGCGCCGCCGGCGTTCGTCGAGGTGTTCAAGTTTGCGACCGAAAAGCCCGGTTCGGCGAACGCTCAACGGGGCTACCGCCACGTCATGCCCATCATTCTCGACGATCTCGACGGTGACGGCCTGCCGGAATTGATTCTCGCCGGCCGAAACCAGGTTTATCCCAATCTTGGCGGCGGCAAGTTCGGCGCACCGCGGACGTTTTGTCCCCAGTTACCGTTCATTGCGTCGGCCGGTCTGTTGGCCGATTTCTCTGGCGACGGCCATCGCGACTTTCTTTGCTTCGACGGACAGCGGCGGATTCTCATATATCGCGGCGACGGTCGCGGCAGCTTTGCGCCAAGCGAGTCCTACGGGCAATTCCCGATCAGAATGCCTACCGCGGTAACGGCCGGAGACATCGACGACGATGGTGATCTGGATTTGTTCGTCGGACAATACAAACGACCCTGGCACGACGGGCAGATGGCCATGCCCTACTACGACGCGAACGACGGCGAACCGGCCTTCTTGCTCCGCAACGACGGCGGCAAGTTCACCGACGTTACCGAGTCGTCGGGGCTGACCGCCAAACGCAATCGCCGCACGTACGGTGCGTCGCTGGTCGATCTCGACGACGACGGGCATCTCGATCTGCTCGTGACGAGTGATTTCGCCGGCGTCGACCTGTATCGCGGCGACGGTGCGGGCAATTTCAAAGACGTCACCTCGACCATGCTCGGCGAGCGGCACGGCCTGAGTACCGCGCACACGTTTGCCGACTTCGATGCCGACGGTCGGCTCGATTTCTTCGTCGTCGGTGAGAGCTCGCACGTCGTTCGCCGCCTCGACGGGCTCGGCATAGGACGGACCGACAGGCCCGAAGAAACGAAGATGCGCACGGCGATGGGCTACGGCAACCGGATGTTCCTCGCTCGCGACGGCCGCTTCGAGCCGCCGGCCTTCGCCGACCAGGTTGCTCGAACGGGCGCGCCCCGCGGATGCGTTTCGTTCGATGTCGAGAACGACGGCGACGTCGACCTGTACATCCCCAACGGTCAGCAGAGCGGCAAATCGGCCGCCGACGTCGGCTCGAATTTCTGGCGACACGGCATCTACCTCGGCTCGTCGCAACCCGATCGCGCTGTGGACTTGGTCTTCGACCGAATGTTCGTCGGTCCGCTCGGTACGCGTAAGCAGTCGCAAAACGGCTTTCAACACAACGCGCTGTTGGCCAATCGCGGCGAAAACGGTTTCCTCGACGTCGCCTACGCGCTGGGCGTGGCGTCGCAAGAAGACGGACTGACCGCGTTGGCCGGCGACATCGACGACGACGGCCGCATCGATTTGGTGCTCGTCGTATTGTCTTTCGTCGACGACTTTCCTCGCGAGACGCTGTACGTCTTGCGCAATACGCTGGAACCGAGTGGAAGCGGGCATTGGATCGGCGTGCGGCTGAGCAACGCGCCCAGCGGCCGCTCGCCCATCGGTGCAAAAGTGACGCTCTCGGCCGGCGGCAAGCAGCGAACCGCCTCCGTTGTCACCGGCGATTCCTTCGCAGCCCAACACGGCCCGGTTGTCCATTTCGGCCTCGGTGCGACGGCAAGGGTCGACAAATTGGATATCCGCTGGCCCGACGGCAAAGTCGACACGCTGACCGGCCCGGCGATCGATCGGTACCACGACGTCGGCCGACGCGCGGAAACTTCTGCTTCTGCCGCTCCGTAACGTCGCGCGACGACGCGTTGCCATCGCTGCTGGCGTCGCGCCGCTCCGCTTCCGCGCTGCTCTGGCGTCGAAGTCGCGATATCGTCCAACGAACCTCGATATTGCCGTTCGATTCGCAATTCTCTAAAGTTCGCGGCCTCGTTTCGTCGACAACAGCCCCACCATCGAAGAATCACCGCCGACGCACAGCCGGCGACGACCCGCGGCGCACCCGCCGGCGGAACAGTGCGTCCCATGCACGGAGGCCGAAGGCATGCCACTCATCAACCGTTCTCTCAGGCATTCTCGCGGAATGCGCACGCGTTGGATGTGCCTCGGTCCGATACTTTCGCTCGCCGCAATCGGATGCACCGCCGGTATCAAACCGCCGCCGCTGCCGCGCTCGCCCAGCAGCAGCGCATCTGCCGGCAGCCCTGACGGCGGTGTCGTCCCGGCCAGTTTCGTACTTCCCGACGGTACGAAGGTTCACACCGGTCAATGCGGCTCCGGCTGACGGCATTAAACGAGTGCGTAGTTTACGCATACGACACCTCGCGACAAACGAAGCATATCCTTCCAGGCATGGTCGTCACTTCGCCTCCGCCTTCAGAGCCGCCGCAAGTCCTTCGCGGTACGTCGGATACGTCAGCGTCACGTCGAGCGTCGCGATCAACCGCCCGTTGCCGATCCGTTTGCTCGCCGAACCGCGAGCCGGCCGCGCACTCGCATCCGGCTCGACGAACCGCGGCGCCGGCGCGCCGACGATCCGCGCAATCTCTTCCAAGTAGGCCCGTCGATTGACCGGATGTCCGTCGGACACGTTCACCGTGATCGGCGGCGCGGCCCGCCGCAGGGCGGCCACGACGGCATCGGCTGCGTCGTCGATCTGAATTAAATTGATATAGCCGTCGCTCGCCGCCGCAATCGGCTCTCCCGCAAGCAGATCGTTCTTCCGCGGCACGCGTCCTGCTCCATACAGCCCCGCCATCCGCATCACGATCGCCCGATCGGCGAACCGACTCGCCGCGAGCAACTTCTCCGCCTCCCAATGCGCCGCTCCGCCCGGCGTGCTCGGTTGGCAAGGCGTATCTTCATCGACCCAACCGTCGTCCCCGCCATACACGCCCGTCGTGCTCACATACACGATCCTCTGCACGTCATCCGCCAACACGGCCAGCACATTCTCCAATCCGCCGACGTAAACGTCGCGCTGCGACAGCCCAGCCGCGCGATCGTAACCCACGGCAATCAGCACGGCCTCGACCGCCGGTAAACCCGACAGCGCCGGCAACTCCGACAACGTCCGTCCCAGCGTCGAGCGGCGCGTCACGTCGGCAACAATCGGCACGAAGCCCTCGCTCGCCAACGCCTCCGCGCGCTCGCTGCTCCGCGTCACCGTCGCCACGCGCTGGCCGGCGTCGCGCCACCGCCGCGCCACGCGCAATCCAAGATACCCGCAACCGACGACGAGTTTCATCGCTTCCGATCCTCCAGCCCGCGCGGCGCTTCGTCGCTCTGGCAGCCCGCCTCTAGATACGCCGATAACAGAATCTGCGCCGCCAGCATGTCGAGCCGCTCCTTGCGACGCTTTTTCGTCAATCCCGCCGCCAACAGATGCTCCTCCGCTTGCGCCGTGGTGAACCGCTCGTCGAAATAATCCACCGTTACGCCCGTCGCTTCGGCCAGCCACTTCCCAAACTCGCGGGCTTCGAACGACTTCTGACTCTCCTGCCCATCGAGATGCACGGGCAGGCCCACCACAAACCGCGACACACGCTCCTCGGCCGCAAGCTTGCAATAGAACGCCGCATCCGCCGCCGCATCCCGCCGCGCATAGATCGAATGCGGACTGGCAAAGCGTCGCTCCGGATCGCTGATCGCCAGGCCAATGCGAACGGTGCCATAGTCGACGGCGACGATACGGCCAGGCGCAGGTGTATGAGGCATGACAAGTTCACAATTCGCGTCACAGAGCAAAGCGGTGGGCGACCCGCACAATTTCACGTATTCTATTCCGTTGGCGGCTCTGTGAGCACCGCTCGCAACGCGCAAAACCCAGTTGTGGCACGCTCATCCCGACCCCAGTTGTGGCGCGGTCTCCCGACCGTGACACATACCCGACCCCAGGTCTCCCCGTTGGCGAGGATTTGCCCATTCCCAGCTCGTCGCCAACCACCTCCACGCCGCAGCCCAAAGCCGCCAGCCAACTCGCGCAGCTTCTCGACGTGCGCGACCTCGCCGTCCATTTCACTTCATGGCACGGCCCGCCCTGGCGTCGTCGCCAGCGCATCGTTCGCGCCGTGGACGGCGTCTCGCTGTCCGTCCGACCCGGCGAAACCCTCGGCCTCGTCGGCGAGTCCGGCTGCGGCAAATCTACCACCGCCCGCGCGATTCTCAATCTCGTTCCGCCCACCAGCGGCGAAGTTCGCTTAGGTGGCGAGCGGATCGACCATCTTTCCGCCAAGGCGATGCTCCCGCACCGCCGCCGCATGCAGATGGTCTTTCAAGACCCGATGGCCTCGCTCAATCCGCGCATGACGATCGGCCGCACCATTGCCGAGCCGATGAAGATCTTCGGCCTCTACGACCGCCGCACCCGCCAGCTCGAAACGCTGCGGCTCATGGAACTCGTCGGCCTCAACCCGCGGTTTCTCAACCGCTACCCGCACGAATTCTCCGGCGGCCAGCGGCAGCGGATCGGCATCGCTCGCGCCCTCGCCGCCGGCCCGGAACTGATCGTCTGCGACGAACCGGTCTCGGCCCTCGACGTCTCGATACAAGCGCAAGTCATCAACCTGCTGATGGATTTGCAGCAAGAATTCGGCCTCGCCTACCTGTTCATCGCCCACAACCTGGCGGTGATCCGCCATATCTCGCACCGCGTCGGCGTGATGTACCTCGGCCGCATCGTCGAGCTAGCCGCCGCGGCCGAGCTATATCGCAACCCACGGCATCCGTACACGCAAGCTCTCCTTTCCGCCGCCCCCGTTCCCGATCCGGTCCGCGAACGAACCCGCCAGCGAATCGTACTGCAAGGCGAAGTCGGCTCGCCCGAGAACGCGCCCACCGGCTGCGCATTCGCGGACCGCTGCCCCATCGCCGAATCCCGCTGCCGCGAAGAACCGCAGCAACTTGTCGGCGAAGAACATTTGGTTGCGTGTTGGAAAACCGAGTGAATTCGTTTCGTTGCCGTAATGAATTGGAAACCTCCTTGCCAAAGTACCGCCTTCTCGCCCTCGACATCGACGGCACGCTCGTGAACAGCCGCGACGAGCTCACCCCCGCCGTCGCCGCCGCCGTGCGCCGGGCGGTCGATGCTGGCGTTCGCGTCGTCCTCGTCACGGGTCGGCAATACGGCCGCTCGCTGCCGCTGGCGCGCGCGCTCGGTCTCGACACGCCTATCGTCTCCTCCTGCGGATCGCTCATCAAACAGCCCACCGACCACGCAACGCTCTTCCGCGCCGACTTTCCGTCGCGCGTCCTGGCCGAAGTGCTGGCCACCGTCGACAACGCAGGGCACGATCCGGTCGTCTACACCGATACGTTCGCCGCCGGCTACGAATATCACTTTCCGTTCGCCCCGCCGCGGCAAGACGAGCTGGCCCAGTTCATCCGCATGAACCCCGACAACGGTCGCCACACGCCCGGCCTCGTTGCCGCGCCGCCCGAGGGCGTGTTCGCCGGCTTCGCCATCGGCACGTCCGAGCAAATGTTCGCCATGCAGCAACGGCTCGACGACCGCCTCCCCGGCGAGCTGTACATCCACGTGCTGCGCAGCCCGCGGTACGAAGGCTACATGTGCGAAATCGCCGTCCGCGCCGCGACCAAATGGACCGGCGTCATGCACCTGGCCGAGCGATGGAACATCGCCCCCCAAGAAATCTGCGCCGTGGGCGACGACGTCAACGATCTCCCCATGATCCGCGCTGCCGGCCTCGGCATCGCGATGGGCAACGCCGTGGCCCAACTCCAAGCCGCCGCCGACCGCATCGCCCCCCGCCACGACGACGAAGGCCTGGTCGAAGTCGTCCGCTGGATCCTCGGCGAAACGACCTAACAACGCCCAGCCGTCGCCGTTCATAGGCAATTGCAGATGAACCGCAGAGACGCAAAGTCCAAGCGCGTTAAACTCTCATCGCGGGGCGTGACGGCGTCGGATCGGGTCTGCGTCGCTCTCTTTGCGCCTCTGCGCCTCTGCGACTTTGCGACTTTGCGGTTATTTTCCCGCCCGCGGCAAGCGCGCCGCGCTTCCGCACCGCGCCCTACCACTCCCATCCCAACATCATGCAGTTCAGCCCGCTGCCGATGCCCAAGAATCCGACGCGGTCGTTCGCCTTTAGAAACCGCCGTTGGTCCGCCAGTGCCGCCGTCAGCGGCAGCGACACCGTGCCCATGTTCCCCAAGTGGCGATAGGTCGAAAAATCCTTCTCCGGCGATATCCCGCATTCCTTGAGGATCGTGTCGCGATGTCCGGAGCCGACCTGGTGGCAGATCACATTGTCGATCTCATCGTCGGCCCAGCCGAGCTTGTGCAAGAACGACGCCCACGTCCGCACGCCCAATTGCACGCCGTGCTTGAGCACGCCCACCGAGTCGGTCGACATGAACTGAGTGAGCGCCGCCGGCAGCTTTTCCGACGGCATCACCTTCGTCACGGCCGACGGCAGCATGTCGTGCGTCATCAGCTT
>JAJDEG010000173.1 GCA_029259895.1 Planctomycetota bacterium | reverse complement strand
AGACGGCGATACGAAGACGATGATGCTGAGCGAAATAACGGGCGACAACAGCGACATGGATGGACGCGGCTGCTGGACGAACGGTTCGATGGGCGCATCGAACTTTACGGCGATGAATCCGCCCAACGCCGACGGCACGGCTGGCGTAAAGGAATGGATCGATCGGCTTCCGCTTTGCGATACGAGTATCCACGAGAGCAATCCGATGAATTGCGACTTGGACCGCGGGAATCCGAACAGTTGGCACGTCGCCGCCCGCAGCGAGCACACGGGCGGCATCAACGTCGTGTTCTGCGACACGAGCACGCGGTACGTTCTCAACACGGTTAACCACGAGCGCGTGTGGCAACGATTCGCCACGATACGGGGCGTAGATTCGCCGGAGGAATGAAATGAGACTGCGCTTCGGCCTAACGTAGCGTGGACACCGTTCGCGCTACACGGTCGTCGACGGGGGTTGTCGCGCTTTCGGCGGCGGCGTTCGGCGGGTCAGCCAGAGAATAATCAGCACGGGAAGCGCCACGCGATAGATGCCCGGTTGGCGCAGTCCGGCGAGTAAAAACACGCCGCCGAAGAGAACCGCCTGGATCATCCACGGCGGAAATCGCCGCAAAATGGGCTCGGCGAGCCACAGCGAGCCCATCAGAATCGACATTCGCACGAGCGCGCCGTGCAGGCTCTCGAGCATCGCGTCCTGTGCGTCGGGCCGCCAAATCCACATGGCGATCGCGCCGACGACGAGCAGCAACGTAATCGCGGCGACCGTCGGTCGATGCATCGTAGATTGGCCAGACGTAGCGGGAATGGGATTGCCGGATCGCGGCGGCGACTTCGTGATTCTACGCGACGTGGTTCTAGGCACCTATCCCAGGACTGCGGGACGTGAAGTATCTTCGGCGAGGAATCGCCTCTGGCGGAAATCGACGCGCGATCGGCGGTCGCGCGCCGTGGCGGTTTAGCCGACGTTCGGCGATAATCGTCGCCGACAGTGATCGAACTAACTCGACCTCCTCGATTCGTCCGCCCCTTGCCATCATGCCGCTTCTCACGCTCCGCGATCTTAGCATCGGATTCCGCGGACCTGTCTTGCTCGATGGCGTGTCCTGCCAGATCGAATCTCGCGAGCGAATTGGGTTGCTCGGCCGCAATGGGTCGGGCAAGACGACGCTGATGCGCATTCTGCGCGGCGACGTCGAGCCGGATGGCGGCGACGTGCTGTTCGCACCGGGCACGAAGGTTGCGTTGTTGCCGCAAGAGGTGCCGCAGGGACTGAGCGGCAGCATCGCCGAGATCGTAGCGCTCGGACTGCCGCAAAAATCGGCCGACGATGCAACGGCCGACCACAATGCCGCCGAACTCGGTGCCGCCGACCACGAAACGGCCTGGCGAGACGAACAGAGCGTCAAGCAAATTCTTTCGCGGATGGAGCTCGACGGCGACGTGGCGTTCGACTCGCTTTCGTCGGGCATGAAGCGGCGCGTGCTGCTTGCCCAGGCGATTGTCTCCGCGCCCGACTTGCTGCTGCTCGACGAACCGACGAATCATCTCGATATCGACGCGATCACGTGGCTGGAAGGATTTTTGAGTCGGTTTCCGGCGACGTTCATGTTCGTCACGCACGATCGGATGTTTTTGCGCAAGCTGGCCGGACGGATTCTTGAAATCGACCGCGGCCGGCTATTCGATTGGTCCTGCGATTACGATACGTTCCTCGCCCGCAAGGAAGGGGCGCTGGCGGCCGAGGAGAAGCAAAACGCCTTGTTCGACAAGAAGCTGGCCGAGGAAGAGGTGTGGATTCGCACGGGCATAAGAGCTCGGCGGACGCGAAACGAAGGCCGCGTGCGGGCGTTGGAAGCGATGCGGCGCGTGCGGCAGCAGCGCCGCTCTTCGCCGGGCTCGATGCAGTTGGCGATTCAAGAGGGGGAGCGGAGCGGGGCGCTCGTGGCGGAGATTAAGAACGTCACGTTCGCATACGACGAGCGGCCGATCGTAAGCGACTTTTCGACAACGATCATGCGCGGCGACAAGATCGGCATCATCGGCCCGAACGGGGCGGGCAAGACGACGTTGCTGAGGCTGCTGCTCGGCCGTTTGACGCCGCAAGCGGGGACGGTGCGGCTGGGGTCCAATTTGCAGATCGCTTACTTCGATCAGCTTCGCGAGCAACTCGACGATCAGGCCAGCGTGGCGGATAACGTCGTGGACGGGTCGGACTCGGTGACGGTCGGCGGCCAGAAGCGGCACATTATCGGTTACTTACGCGATTTTCTGTTCAGCCCCGAGCGCGCCCGCACGCCGGTGCGGTTTCTTTCCGGCGGCGAGCGGAATCGCCTTCTGCTGGCGCGGCTGTTTTCCAAGACGGCGAATGTCATCGTGCTGGACGAACCGACGAACGATTTGGACGCCGAGACGCTGGAATTGCTCGAAGCGCGGCTGGTCGAGTTCGACGGCACGATGCTGGTCGTGAGCCACGACCGCGAGTTTCTCAACAACGTGGTGAGCAGCACGATCGCCTACGAGGCGGATGGTTGGCGGGAGTACGTGGGTGGGTACGACGACTGGCTGCGGCAGCGTAACGCGGCGGCGGACGCAACGGCGGAAAGATCGCGCTCGGCGCGCGAGCGGCAGTCGTCTCAGCGCGGTACGAACGACGCCAAGAGCGACGCGAAGTCCACCGGCGCGGCCGCCGGGACCGTCGCCGAACGCAAGCAACGTTTGAGCTTCAATGAACAACGTGAGCTGACGCTGTTGCCGGGTGAGATCGAGCGACTGGAAGCGGAGATTCAATCGCTGCACCACACGCTCGCGCAGCCGGATTTCTACCAACTGCCGGGCAGCCGCATCGCCGAGGAGCAGCAGCGGCTCAAATCGCTCGACGAACGGTTGGCTGCTGCGTACGGGCGTTGGGAGGAACTTGAGGCTCGCGGCGAATCGTAGAGCGCAAGGTAGGGTGGGTCGAACGGAGTGAGGCCCACCGCAAGTCCAACGATGGGGCTGCGAAACTGGCGACTTGCCAACATTGCTCAGTTCAATTCCCGCCCCAATACATCGGCCATACGGCGTAGCGACGCGAGCAGTTCGTCGAATTGATCGAAGTCAAGCGTCTGCGCTCCGTCGGACCAGGCTTTGTCTGGCTCGGGATGAATCTCGACGAGTAGACCGTCGGCGCCAGCGGCCATTGCCGCGCGGGCCATGGCGGGGACGAACGCGCGGCGGCCCGTGCCGTGGCTGGGATCGACGAGCACTGGCAGATGCGAAAGCGTCTTGGCCGGCGGGATGACGGATAGATCGAGCGTGTTGCGGCTGTGGTCGGCGAAAGTCCGCACGCCGCGTTCGCACAGGGCGACTTGGTAATTGCCGCCGGCGAGGATGTACTCCGCCGCCATCAGCCATTCTTCCAGCGTGGCGGCAAGCCCGCGTTTGAGCAGTACCGGCCGGTGCGACGTGGCGACGCGCTTGAGCAGGGTGAAGTTCTGCATGTTGCGAGTGCCGATCTGAATGATGTCGGCCGCCTGTTCCACCGCGTCGGCGTGGGCCGCGTCCATCAGTTCGGTCACGATGCCGATTCCGGTTTGCTCGCGGGCCTTGGCCAAGATATCCAGGCCGGCGTGTTCCAGGCCTTGGAAGCTGTAGGGACTGCTGCGCGGCTTGAAGGCGCCGGCTCGCAGCAGCCGCACGCCGCGGCTCACCAGGAACTCGGCCGTGCGCAGGATGTTGTCCTCGCCTTCGACGGAACACGGACCGGCGATGAT
>JAJDEG010000172.1 GCA_029259895.1 Planctomycetota bacterium | reverse complement strand
GCCAACGTCCACCATGCGTTTCGCTTCACGGCGCGGTCTCCGATTCAATGATCGACGCCGTCGCACCATCGGCGACGGGCAAAGTAAGAACATCCGGCTCCGGAGCCACCGGCGCTACGTCCGGCTCCGGCGCACGCGGCGGACGCATCGCCGTCACCAATTCAACGAGCAGTCGCTGCGCCTCGCGATACCGCGGTGCTTCTTCCAATGCCTGAACGACGTGCCGCCGTGCCGACGCCAGATTCCGCTGCCGCCGATACGCCTTGGCGATGCGAAAATGCGAGTCGGCCAGATCGAGCGCGTCCATCGACAGTTGGGCCTTCAAGCCGGCCAGCGTCCGTTCGTCGTCGCCCAATCTCTCCGCCGCGGCCGCCAATTGTCGATGCGGCGCGGCCACCAGCGGATTGATTGCGATCGCCGCTTCGGCATACCGCGCCACCGCCTCCCAATCTTCCGCCGCCGAACAAAGTTCCAACAACCGCAAGCAGGAAGGCAATGCATCGGCGTCCAACTTCGCTTGCATCGCCAGCGCGGCAATCTCCTCCTCGGTTTCACCCAACTCCCGATGCACCATCGCCAGCAGCACGTACGCGCTGTCGCCGCCGCCGTACTGCGGATACAAGTCGCGGACCCTGGTCAACACGTCCTTCGCTTCGTCCCATTTCTTCTCGGCGATCATCCGCGCCGCCAGCCGCCGCAAACCGAAGTAGCCGTTGGGATGCTCTTCGATCCACTTGGCGAGCAAATCCGCGTCGGCCTTCGTCTGGGCGTCCGGCTCGTCGAGATCGGCATCCGGCGCAAGATCTTCGGCCCGCTGGCGGGCAAACTTCGCAAAGCCGCCGTCGAGTTCTTCGAGCGAACCGACCCGCCGCGCCAATGCCACGTTGATCGACACGCCCTGCCCCAAGTCGTCGAGCACGCCCTTGAGCGTCTCTAGCCCGTGCTTTTCGACGATATACTCCACCACCAGGGACGACTCGAAATACGCGAACTGAATGTGCAGCGGGCTTTGCGCGTCGAGAAACGCCCGGCTCAATCGGCTCACCGGCGTGAGCATGCCGCCGAGGATCATCGCCCGATACTCCGGGTTCATCGACTGGCCCCAGGCCGGATTCGCCAGCCGCTCCTCGTACACCGAAATCCCTTCGCTCAACCACCGCGGCATCTTGTTGTTCGTCTTGGCGAGCGTCACGACGTGGCAGAACTCGTGCCAAATGACGGCCTGCCAATTGGCCGGATTCTCGCCCTGCGACGCGGGACTGTTCATCGTCACCACGCGGCCGAAGCAGACGCCCAAGAAACCGGCCTCGGTCGGCACGCCGAACGTGCGGATGGCGAAATCTTGCTGACGCGGAAAAATCTCGACGAACGTCGGCTCGTCGAGCGTCACGTCGTACTTGGCGCACAACTCGCGCTTCGCCCGAGCGAGCAATGCAAGCACGCGCTCGCCGTAGATCGCGGCTTCCTGCGACTCCATCCGCACGACGAAGCCGTGCCCTTCGAGCGTTGTGAACTTGGTCAAACGGTCGCGGAGCGTTGCCAAATTATGCGCAACAACATCGTAGTTGTTCCGCTCAAACACGGCGTCGGCCAACTGCCAGCCGCCGTCTTCGTCGCCCAGCCGCAGCAAATCTTGGGCGAGCTGCAATTGCGCCGGCAAATAGTCGGCGTCGATGCCCAGCGCCTGCCGTTGATACGTCGCCCCTTCCGCGAAGCGATAGTTCTGCGACAGCTCCTGGCCGATCAGATGATCGACTTCCGCGTTCTCCTGCCAATGTGCCAGCGCTCGCGCCCGAGCGGCCACTTCGTTTTCCGCGTCGCCGCGCAGATGGGCCAGCACGGCCCGATACGTCCAAGCCGTCGGTTCCTCCGGGTTGACCGCCAGCACGCGTTCGATCGCCGCGTCGGCCTCGTCGTACTGTTCTTCGCTAACGTGTTCGTCCACTTTTCGCAGCAAGCTCGGCACGTGCCGGGGATTGAGCTTGAGCGCCGCGTCGAGCGCCGCTTGCGATCGCTTCGCATCCGACTCGGCATACGCGTGGGCGAGTCCAAAGTGCACATCCGGATCGTCCGGCGATAACTTGGCCGCCTCCTCCAGCGCCGTCGCGGCCAGCCCGTAGTCGTTCTTGGCGAGCGCCAATTCGCCGGCTGCGATGAAGCCATGTGGCAACCGCGGCGCGGCGCGCTTCACCTTGTTGAAGTATTCGTTGAGCACTCCCTTGGCGTCGGCCCCGCGGTGCAGGAAATACCAGCCGGCCGCGATCTGGTTCGCGGCGTCGCGATATCGCCAGGCGGACTTATCGAGCAACTCGCCGATCTCGCCGAGCGTTTCCTCCGCCAGCGGCGAATCGCCGTTGTAACGCTGCACGTCGACTCCGGTCCATCGCAAGCGAATGCTGTTCGGAAAACGCTCCAGTCCAACGGCGAGCGACCATCGCGCATCGGCATACTGGCCGAGCGTCATCTGCGATTCGATCCGAACGTGATGCCACTCCTCCGATTCGCGTCCGGCTTCGATTGCTTCCGCGGCGAGCGAAATCGCCTCGTCGTACTTGCCGCTGCGGTAAGCCGCAATCGCCTCAGTAATGTCCGCGGCGACGGCGAACTGGCAAGAGCCGAACGCTGCCAAAAAAAGAACCGCCAGCATGCGAACGAACGTCGCACAAGCTAGCCAACGCGGCGACGATGGCGTGTCCGGCGGCGAGATTCCGCTGGACGTATCAAGAACGCGACCCGACCCGCCGGCATTCTGCCGCGAGCAAATCGACCGGCTGGCAACAAATCGTGGATGGACTTTCATCGCTAAAGGACCGACGGTTCGCAAACGAAACGAGCGAATACCACGTCCTAGCCATCGTCCCACCGACCGATGCTCAAGCGCATCTTAACCCAAACGCCCGCCCAAGCCAACTCGATTGCCTGTCACTCCTCGCCCGCCGCATCGCGTCCGCGAATCTCGCGGAACTGCCGGCTCAGCACGATCATTTCGACGGCCAGACCAACGTCGTACTCGCTCTTTGCCAATGCCGTCTGCATTTCACCGAGCAGCGGCTCATCGGAAAGCTGCACCGCTCGTCCCAGCGCGTAGCCGAGCAGCTTGCGGCAGAACTGTCGCACGAAGTCGTCGCGCCGCTCGGTGAGCAAGTACTCGCGAAGTCCGGCTACGCCGTCCATCTCGAGTCCCTCAGGCGTTACCACGCTGGCGTCGATCGCCCTGCCGGCCAACTCCTTGTCGCGCCACCGACCGATCGCGTCGAACTTCTCCAGCGCGAAGCCGTAGTGATCGAACCGACGATGGCACACGGCGCACTTGGCATCGGAAACGTGCCGCTCGACCAGTTGTCGCACGGTTAGTTCCGCCGTCGCCGCTTCCTCGTCCGGCAACGGCGGCACGTCCTTGGGC
>JAJDEG010000171.1 GCA_029259895.1 Planctomycetota bacterium | reverse complement strand
GCTAAACTTGCGGGCAAGCTGCGACAGCGTGGAGAAACGCATCGGATCGGCTCCTGGCACGAGAAGTGTGACCCATGAAACTGGGCGGCCCTACGCGGAGAACTTTCGACGCAAATCATATTACCGGCTTCTGGGGAAATTGCAACTACATTGGCGGGGAAAGTCGGCAAGTCAAGACGACCGCCGATCCGTGTCCCAGGCGGCGTTCTGCCCGTCGCGCTAAGACTAGCGGTTCTGTCGGCGAAAGGATTCGCCTCGTACAGCCAGAAACTGCTCCGCCTGTAGGCCGGCAGGTATCCGACCTTGGTCGCCACGGGGCGATGTGCTAGTATCCGCCGCCGCAGGGCAGTGCCGAGCAGGCGCTGCTATTTTGAATGTGCCGCCCGGAAATCGCATGCAGTCGGTCTCCGTGGCGATGTTGGCGCTCGCACTGCGCCGCGCCGAGGAACCAAGGATGGGCAATTTCGCCAGGACGCTGCGGCTGGCGCTGCGATATCGCTGGACGGTGGTCGGCGCGGTGTGTTGTGCCATGATTGTCGCCGTTCTCTGGGGCGGCAACATCGGCACGCTGTATCCGGTGGTCGAGGTCGTCTTCAAAGGCAAGCGGCTCGACGTGTGGGTCGCCGACGAAGTCAAATCCGCCCAAGAGGACGTCGACCATGCGGCCGAAGAGATCGCAGCGAAGCAGACGCAGCTTCCCGCCGCCAACGCCGACAAGACGAAGCAACTCACACGCGAAATAGCGGCCGCCGAACGTCGCCGCGACGCCGAGACGACGAAAATCGAGCGCCTGCGCTGGGCGCAGCCATGGGTCGAAGAGTACCTGCCGCTCGAACCGTTCGAGACGCTCGCCCTGGCCATTGCCGCGCTGCTCATCGGCACGCTCGTCAAGAGTGCCTTCGTCATCTTCGGCCAGTTGCTCGTCGAACGGCTTGCGCAGTTGACGACGTTCGAGCTTCGCAAGACGTTCTACCGCCGCACGCTGCGCATGGACCTCGCCAGTTTCGGCGAAAAGTCGACCAGCGACCTGATCTCTCGATTCACCAACGACGCCGGCTGCGTCGCGCTCGGCATCCAACTGTTCTTCGGCCGCGCGGTCCGCGAACCGCTCAAAATGGCCGCCTGCTTTTTCGGCGCGGCCTGGATCTGCTGGCCGCTGCTGCTGCTGTCGCTGGTCATCGTGCCGATCGCCGCTTTGTTGATCAACAGCCTGGCCAAGTCGATGAAACGGGCCAGCCGACGGGCGATGGAAGAAATGTCCGTCATCTACAAAGTGCTGGCCGAAACGCTCGGCGGCATCAAGATCGTCAAGGCGTTTACCATGGAACGCCACGAACGCTGGCGGTTCCACAGCGTCGCTAAGGAGTATTACCGCAAGGCGATGAAGATCGCCCGCTACGACTCGCTCGTCCGCCCGACGACGGAAATCATGGGCATTCTCATGATCGCCGTGGCGATTCTCGCCGGTGCCCATTTGGTGCTCAATCAAGAAACGAAGCTGTTCGGCATCTGGATGAGCAACAAGCCGCTCTCGATGGGCGAGCTGCTCGTCTTCTACGCCATGCTGGCTGGCGTCAGCGATCCCATTCGAAAAATCGGCGACGTGTGGGGGCACCTGCAGCGTGCGTACGTCGCTGCCGATCGCGTTTACGAAGTGCTCGACCGCGAGCCGAAGATCGTCGATCCCAAGCGCCCGTTGCCGCTGGCCCGCCATCGCCGCGAAATCGTTTTCGATCGCATCGAATTCGGGTACAACGTCAGCCAGCCCGTTCTCCGCGATGTCAGCCTGACGATTCGCTTCGGCGAAACGCTCGCCATCGTCGGCCCCAACGGCTGTGGCAAGAGCACGCTGGCCAATCTGATCCCGCGATTTTTCGATCCCAACTCCGGCAGCGTGAAGATCGACGGTGTCGACGTCCGCGACGCCCGACTGCGAACGCTGCGACGACAGATCGGACTCGTCACGCAAGAAACATCGCTGTTCGACGAGTCCGTTCTCACGAACATCCGCTACGGCAATCCCGAGGCCACGCGCGAGCAAGTCATCGCCGCGGCCAAACAGGCTCACGCCCACAAGTTCATTACGGAGAAACTCGAACGCGGCTACGACACCGTCGTCGGCCCCTCGGGCAACCGCGTCTCTGGCGGGCAGCGGCAGCGGATCGCACTGGCCCGCGCCATTCTCCGCGATCCGGCCATCCTGATCCTCGACGAAGCCACCAGTCAGGTCGACCTCGAAAGCGAACAGCTCATCCAAAAGGTGCTTGCCGACTTCGTCCGCAACCGCACCACGATTATCATCACCCATCGAATGAGCGTTCTTACGCTGGCCGACCGCGTCATGGTGATGGATGCCGGCAAGATTCTCGACATCGGGCCGCACGACGAACTGATGAGTCGCTGTCAGCTCTATCGCCGGCTGTACCAGCTCGATTTCCGCGAGTCGGCATAACGGCGTGCTGCGGATGCGATTCGGCGTGCCGTCGAGTCTGCGCGACTCCCGCCGGCATTCCGCTCTAGGGCCAATCCGGCCCCACTGGTACACTCTCCGCCGCGTTCCTCTCCGAGATTGCCCCTTTGCCACGATGAGAGAAACCATGTCGCGGCCATCGTCCGAAGACCATTGCGGCCCACGCCTTTCCGTCGCCATCATCGTTCGCGACGACGCTGCCGGACTGGCCGAAACGCTTGCCAGCATCGACGCCGTTGCGGACGAGGTCGTCGTGCTCGACGCGATTTCCCACGATGGCTCTCAGGACGTCGCCCGCCGGCACGGCGCACGGCTCATCGAGCGCCCATGGGAAGACGACTTTGCCGCCGCGCGCAACATCTGCCTGCAATACACGACCGGCGATTGGGTGCTTTGGCTCGACGCCAGCGAACGGCTCGCGCCCGACGGAGCGAAGCTGATTCGTTCGCTCATCGCTAATCCAGGAGTGATCGGCCACGCGTATCGCGTCACGGTTCGCGTTCCGCCGCCATCGGCCGATGCCCAGGCGGAACAGATCGCACCCGTGCGGCTCGTGCCGCGGCATCCGGAACTGCGGTTTGTCGGTCGCGTTCGCGAAAGCCTTCATGAATCGTTGGACGCCGCCGGCATCGTCGTGCAGTCGTCGCCGATCCTAGTCGAGCGTGGCCCGCGCGAACACGACCCCCAACGCAAAGCAACAAAGGCCCGTCGCGATTTGCGACTGGCCCAGCGCGACCTCGCCAAACGGGGCGACTGCGCCGCCCTGCTGCTCGCCAAGGGCGAAGCTCTTGCGGCCCTGGACAATCGCCCCGACGCCATCGACTTGCTCCGTCTGGCCGTAACCGGTGCCGCGCCCGGCTCCACGACGCAACTCGCCGCGTACGGGGCGCTGCTCGCCACGCTCGACGGACTAAAAAATCCTGCCGGCGACACGCTCGGTGTCCGCGTCGCCCTGGGTCTCGAAGCGCTAAACGTCTTTCCCCTCGACGCGCAACTGCTCATGGCCATGGGCGGGTACCTGCAAGCCCAGGGAAACATCGAGCTCGCCGCGCGCTCGTTCCGCCTTGCGTGGGAACACGGAACCGTCTCGCCCGACGTATGGCACGTGGCCGACGCGCGTTCGCTGGCCGCGAGTTGCCTGGCCCTCATGTTGCAAATGCTCGCACGCGACGACGAAGCCGTCGACGTCCTCGAAGCGGCGCTCGCCGGTGCTCTCGACGAAGCTCGACTTCGCCGCCGTCTCATGGAAATCCACATACGCGCCAATCGTCGCGACGCCGCCCTTGCCCAGGCCGAACGACTGGCGAACGCCGCCGGCCAGCCAGGCTTTCGAGCGGCCGTCCGCGGCGCCTGTTTGGCCGCCGCCAACGAATGGGCTCCCGCCATCGCCCAACTCGAAACCGCCTACCGACAAGGCTGCCGCGACGTGCTATGCCAGCGCGCCTACGTCACCGCGCTGCTCGCGACGGACCAATCCACCAGCGCCGTCGCCGTTCTCGACGATTGGCTCGCCGCCGAGCCGCACTGCGCCGAAGCCCACCGGCTCCGCGCCGTTGCTACGTCCACGTCTGCCACAACGGCCCACGAATCAGCGCCAACTCGGCCGGCCAATGTCGCTCGCACCGATTCGGCCCACACCGATCCGGCTCACGCCCATCCGACCCACGCCCAGCCATCCGCCATGCCGCGACCACTCTCCAAATCGCCCCGGCCATCGCCCAGCCCATCGCTGCGTGTGGACCGCGGCGCCGACGATGGAACCGATGACGGCATCGGCACGGCGCATCCCAGCGTCCCTCAGCCGCGGCTCCCCACCGACGCGCCAGCGCCTTCGCGCAATGACGCCTCGCGGTAGTCCGTCGCGACGGCATCTTTATCTATCGCCGAATTCATTGCGGCGAAATCCGCAAGAGAATTGTCGCCGTACCGAACCGGCCACACCGTCGACGCTCGGCCACGTGTTGCACCCTCGCCACGCTCCACGTCTCTCGGCGACGCAGCACGTCGACGCGCGTTGCCGAACCGCACCGTTGCCAGCCACATACGGCAAAATCGCGCTGCCGTCCGGCGGTATTTCCCGCTTTTGTTCAGCGCCAACTTTGACTTCACCGGCGTCTGCCATACGCTTCAATTGAACGGGGCGAGGTGGAAGGAAACGACCACCATGGGCCCTCTCATCTTGGCTTTCTCACCCCCGTGTCGGGGCGCATGTTGCGGGGTTCCTCGTGGCATGCGCCCTTTTTTCGTGCGCGCATTTCTGCGCTCGAAGCCTCGTCGATCGGCCCTTTGCAGTCGATTGCATGCGGCAGCGAACCGCGTTAGAACGAAGCGTACATTGCGCCGCTGCCGGTGTGTCCCGGCTGGCTTTCCAAGCAGGGCGAAAACGCCGAGCGCGGAGGCAAACTTCGACGAGACCGTAATCTACGACGTAGACAGCGAGTCGAGTGGTGGGCCTCACTTCATTCGACCCACCCTACGAAATCGCCGCACGCGAAATCAGGAAGTAATTTCGTGCCAAATCCAGAACGTCGTCAAGGCACCAGTATCAATATCTATCAACAACGCATCTCGCATTTTAGGAGTACGAACATGATTGCCAGGTTCACATTCGCCGCAGTCGCCGCCGCTGTCGCCGTCGCTTCGGCCTTTGCGATAAGCGCCGTCGCGGATAACGTCCATACCGACGACGCCGCTAAAACTAAGAGCTTGTTCAACGGCAAAGACCTCACCGGTTGGCACGCCGACATTCCGCATCTCGACGAACACCCCGACGCCGAAAGCGCCTTCACCGTCCGCGACGGCAAGCTGGTGAGCCTCGGCACGCCCGCCGGCCATCTCATCACCGACGATGCTCATGCCAACTACCGCCTTGCGGTCGAATACCGTTTCACGGACAAGCCCGGCAACTGCGGCGTGCTGGTCCACGCGTCGACGCCCCGCACGCTCTACAAAATGTTCCCCAAGTCGATCGAAGTCCAAATGCACCACACCAACGCCGGCGACTTTTGGTGCATCGGCGAGGACATCAAGGTCGAGAACATGGAAAAACGCCGCGGCCCGCCGGAAAAGTGGGGCGCGACCGAAGGCAAAGCCCGCCGCATCCTCAACCTCACCGACGGCTCCGAAAAACCGACCGGCCAATGGAACGCCATGACGATCGAATGCCTCGACGACCAGGTCAAAGTTTGGGTGAATGGCGACCTGGTGAACCACGGCACCGCCTGCACGGCGAAAAAGGGCCAGATCGCCATCCAAGCCGAAGGCTCGGAGGTCGAGTTTCGCAAAGTCGAGCTGACGCCGATTACGGAGCTAAGCAAATAGCGACCGTCCCCGCCGTCCTTAAACGACTCCCCGTCCGATTACTGCGAGCGGCGGGCATTGCCAAGTGCAACCAAGACTCCCGCCCGCTTCGTTTGTGCCCTTTGATCGTGCGGACAATCCATATAGCCGAGCTAGATGGAAAGATCATTCGTTTACGTTGAGGCACTAAAAGACCTGCGGCAAAACATTGTCCGGGCGGTTTCGCGCATGCGCAAGACCGCGGACACTTCCGGGATGGCAGAAGCTCTTTTCCAGATGTACGTCCAGCCGATAATCCAGCATTACGAGCCCATCGTATCTTCATTGGCGGAGCACTACGGCTGTAGATTGTTACGCGCTAGAAAGTGCGTAGGGAAGGCCCCTTTCACGGACGTAACGGAACTCCTCAATCCGCCAATTCCAACTGGGAGAGCATTCGCATCCGAAGACGTGCCGATATTGTACGCATCGACGTCCATGCAAACCTGCCTTTCCGAGACTGACCCCAAGATCGGCGACATGATCAATGTTGTCGGGCTCAAGTATTCTGACATTCGCAACAGGTCGTTTTGGTTCGTTGGCCAGCTCGCTTCATTCTACAAGTCAAGTGAGCCATCACACTACATTGCCGATAGGAACGACCTCCATCTCACTGCATATTTTCCCGAAGTGGCGCGGCATTCGTTCCTTTATCAGGACGCATTGCTAAATGAGATTTTCTCAAGCTTTTCTGCTCCGGAAGACGGCTACGCATTGAATCGACTATTGTTAAGCGCAATTCGGGACAAATTGTCTCCAGGCACGCAACTCGATGGTGTTGTATTTCTTAGTACAAAGGATTCTCCGGGAGTAAACTTTGCCGTATTCGGCGAAGCGATACAAGAACTCGATGTGGGGCAACTCAACCTGATTCAAGTTGTAGACATTGATGAATATGGTTTCGTTGCGTACAAGCTGTTAAGAAACGGATCGATTCGCGATGGCAAGATCACTTGGCAAGACGTTTAGTCCGCAACAGTGCCGATATGCGTCTACTGCTACGGGGAACGATGTTCAAAGAATTCCATCTAACAATCGGTTGCACCGGAGCCGTTGTTGGGCGTCGGTTTTGATGTTCCCGTCGACTCATCGGGAAACTGGGGGACGATCAGGGCAATCGCACGTCGATGCTATAAGGGAATTGTCGCGTGCTAGCGTTCGGAAGTGAAGGCTAGCATCGTGCGGCACTGCAATTCCAGCACCGGCATCTAACAAGACACGCACTCACGTGGGACGAAAACACGGAATTCGCCGCGGCGGATCGTGAAGAATTCGTTGAATTGCTCAAAACGCTCGGTATTTGCAGGGTTTCGACGTGCGATTGCCCTGGGGGGACGATAAGGGCACGGGCGACTTTGTTCTGCGGTCAACTTGTGGACGGCAACAACGCTCGCGGTTCACTGAGTTTCACGATCGGCGTCACTTTGCCCGAAACAACGACTCCCGTTCCCGATTGTTGCTTCTTGTTTGCTCGCGCGGTGCGTCGCGGCGATGGCTTTTATCAGGCTTGTCGGGAGGACGCGACGGTTTCTCTTTCGCCGGCAATGTTGTGTGAGCGTCGAGATTTTGGGTTGAAAACAGGCCAGCGGTTGTGGTAGATGATTGGTGTCGTCGGCGATGCGCCGTAGGGGTTTGGCGCGTCGTCGTTGATCGGTGCGCCGGTGTTGACTGGCGAGCCGTTGTTGTTTGGCAATTTGGTTTCTTTTTTGGCGAATTGGCGCGTTCGCCGGTGATCTTCCTTTGCCGGCGAACTGGTCGCCCTGGGGAGAATTATTGAGCGCAACCCCTGGGGCCCCCCAGGCGTTTGTTCAATAACGGCGAGGCAATAGGTCGTCCGGGGCGAATAGGGCGAATGGGTTCTCGCGATTGAGGGCAAGGGTTTTCTTTTCGCGGCGCGTCGGGCTGGCGCCGAGACCCAATGGGCGAAGAAGGAATCGGACCGAAGGAGAACCAACGAGGATAATCGTGTCCTTCCGGCAAGCCTGTAAAAGTTTTCGGCCGCGGCGTGGGCGGGCGGCGGGGTCGATCAGGCGGCGGGAGCGAGAGATTCGAGCGTGGCGCGGTATGTCCAGGGCAGCCACTGCTCGGGGTGCGCGGCGAGGGCGT
>JAJDEG010000018.1 GCA_029259895.1 Planctomycetota bacterium | reverse complement strand
GGGTTTAGCTACGAGCTGTCGACGCCGCGGGAGGGCTATGCGGCGATGTTCGGCGAGGCGGAATACAACGGGGAGAGCACGCCGTTTTACTTTTCGACGAACGTGCGGATTATTGGTAACGGCGAGGTCGGGAAGTAGGGGGCAGGAGACAGGAGATAGGATGCCCCGGCCTGGGCTGCTAGGCGGAAAGCAGACCCAGGCCCGCAGGCATCCTTCTGGGCTCGAACGGCTGGTGGGCAAGAGCGGCTGGGCCGCTGACCGCGCACGATCGATGGATTGGAGCCGCCTGAGGAATCTTTGGGCTGCGATTAGAGCAAGCGGCGTGCCAGCAATTCTTGCTGGTGCGCTGGCCGATGCGGAAACGGCGCTGGGATAGGACGTTGCGACGCGTCGGCCGACGAAGATTGTCGACCCAGCGCGCGGCGGGAGATGCCTGCTGCCGTGTATGCGGGCAAGGGATGTTGCGCCGCCGCGCATGGAGCGCGCTAGGGGTTGGGCGAGATCGAGTCGCTGGTGGGCCTCACTTCGTTCGACCCACCCTACGAGGTTGGCGAACTTGGGGCGATGGCGACTTAGAGGTTGATGCCGCGGCGTTTCGCGCGTTCGCGGAGGCCGAATTCAAAGTATTGGAACTGGCGACGGGGCTTGGTGCGCGCCCAATTGAACGTGCTGATGACGAGGTCGCGGGGCAGCGTGCCTTTGTCGACGAGGTCGACCACGTGGTCGAGAAAGTCGAATTCTTCGGGGCGGCGGGCGCGGAGAACCTTGGCGAGCGTGTTGTAGAGGTCGTCGATGCCGTCGGCGGCCGTTTCGCCGGCGGCCGTCGTGCTGGAATCGATGCCACTGGAATCGACGGGCTCGGCGGAAGCTCGGCCGGCGTCGAGGAAACTCCACGACACGGAAGCGACGGCGAGGATCAGTAGCGCTGCGGCGAACGGGCGATTCACGACGGTTTCTCCAGGGCGCTCGGGGCGCGGGAATTGAGTCGGGCGCAATTGAGCTTGGCAAAACTGAGTTGAGCCGGGGCGGATTTTTAGAGACTTTGCTCCGCAGACGCAAGATAGGTCGGGCGGTTTGGGCCGGATGGGAATCGCTGGTCGCCGTGCGATGCGATTCGGCGGGGCGTCGTGGTGGGCGGATCCCTGCGTTCGATGCCCGGGGCTACGACGGCGGAATCGAGCGGCCGTGCGGATCTTCGGCCGGCTCGGCGAGTTGCTCGGCGAGTTGGGTTTGGAGTTCCGGGCCGAGGTAGTGTTCCATGCGTTCGGCCGGCTCGTGGACGTGGTCGAGGGGAAGCTCGAAATGGCGCTCGAGGTAGCTTTCCCAGAGGCGATGGGCGCGGACGATGGAACGGCCGGCTTGTCGGCCGGCGGCGGTAAGTAGGAGTTGGCCGTCGGCGGTGCGACGAGCGAGGCCGGTGTCGATCAATCTCGACGTTGCCCACGCGCGGCGCAGGCGTGCCCAAGCCGTTGCCGGATGATGGACGTCCGATTGGGGCGGTGCTTCGTCGGCTGCGAGCGGGCCTGTCACATTGGCACCGGCAGCGTTGGCTTCCTCGCCGCGATAGAGACGGGCGACGATGTCTTCGCCGACGATCCGTAGCGCGAGGCGGACGCTGGACGCCCATTTCACCAACAGCCCGTGGCGCGGCGCGAGGAATACGGCGAGCGCGAATTGCGCACCGGCAACGACCGCCATCATGCCAGCGACGCTGACGTTGAGCCAGCGGCTGAGCGCGTAACCATACAGCGCGGACAGCACGGAGACGACGACGGACCAGGCGAGCATCCAGCCGAGCCGATCGGTGAGCAGGTGGGCCGTTGCGCCGGGGACGATCAACATGGCGACGACGAGAATCGAGCCGACGGCCTCGAACGAGGCGACGGTGACGCCGGCGACGACGGCCATGAGCAGGTAGTGGACGAGCATCGCGCGATAGCCCATCGCGGTGGCCAGTCCGGCGTCGAAGGACGTGATTTTCAGTTCTTTCCAAAATGCGACGATGAATGCGACCGTGAGGGCCAGCGCGATGCCGAGCGTGAGCATCGAGCGGGGCACGTCGACGCCCCAGATCGTCGTCGTATTGAGGGCGGCGAAATCGAGCAGGCCGTAAAGGACGCAACCGGGGTCGAGATCGACCTGCCGCGCACCGAATTGGACCATGATCACGCCGGCGGCGAAGAGCGCGGTGTAGACGACGCCCATGCCGGTGTCTTCGGGGACGTTGCCGTAGTCGCGAAGGGTTTGGGTCAATAGCGTGGTAAGCACGCCGAGGGCCATCGCGCCGAGGAAGATCGGCACGCCGGTGATCTCGCCGGTGAAGAAGAACGCCAGGGCGATGCCGGGGAGGACGGCGTGGCTGATGGCGTCGCCCAACAGGCTCATCTTTCGCAGCACGAGATAGCAGCCGACGAGTCCGCAGGCGGAACTGCACGTGGCGGCCAGCGCGACGGTCCACCAGGATAGGTGCGGTGACGGGAAACGAGCCACGAGCACGACGCCCAGTGCAAGAAGAACGGCGACGACGACACCGAGCACGACGTCGCCGCGGATGTCTCGCCGCGCGGGGAGCGGCACCATGGGCTTTTCGAGCGGTGCATCGCCGAGCGGCGATTGGAGGAGTTGTGCGTTCACGGCGTTCCTTCCGGCGCTCCGCCAGCCGCCGCACCACTCGTTCCAACACTGGCCGCGATGGTGCGCAATTCCGCGGGCCAGCGCCCCGCCGATTGCAGCCGGGTTACCAATTCGTCGACGATCGCCGACGGTAGCAC
Organism: Planctomycetota bacterium; assembly: GCA_029259895.1. GTDB lineage: Bacteria > Planctomycetota > Planctomycetia > Pirellulales > PLA5 > PLA5. The sequence continues at coordinate 2,437 of JAJDEG010000018.1, read as the reverse complement.
GTCGGCGGCGGAGGCGTGGAAGGGGTCTGCCGCGCCGACGGCCAATTCGGGATACTCGACGAGGACGGCCTGCCACAGGCGTTCGTCGCGGAGTGCCGCCAGTGCGGCGGCGCGGCCGGCGTCGGTTAACTGGTTGCCGCGGGCGGGCGGTTTCAGGTAGCCGCGGCGTTGCGCTTCGCGCCACGCCGCGCGATGCTCGCGATCTTGCCAGGCGCCACGGCTTTCTTCCGCGCGGGCTTCGTACAACTCGCCGATGAGGCGGCGAACGGCGATGTCGCGGGCGAAGCGTCGGCCGGACATCCAGCGGGCGATCGCGCCTCGCCGCGGCGCGATCGTGGCCGAGAGAACGAACAGCGCGGTTCCAACGAGAACGATGATCGGGCCAGTCGGCAAGCGATCGACCTGGGCGCTGGCCGCGGCACCGACGATGCCAACGGTCAGTCCGATCGCGGCGGCGAGCAGCGTCATGACGCTCAATCGCTCCGTCCAGAAGCGTGCCGCTGCGCCAGGGATGATCAACAGCGCCGCCATGAGCACGACGCCGACGGTGGGCAGTCCGATCACGACGACGACGGCGATCATGCCGAGCAGGACGAGGTCGACCAGGGCCGTCGGCCAGCCTTGAGCAAGGGCGAACGGGGCGTCGAACGTGACGAGGCGAAACTCCTTGAACGCCAAGGCCACCAGCAAGAAGCAGATCAAGCATGCCACGGCCACGACAAGCAGATCGAGTGCTTGGATGCCGCTGGTCTTGCCGAGGATGAAGGAATCTAGGCCGGCTTTGTTTCCGGCGGTCGTGCTGTTCTGAATCCAGCCGCTCAGCACAATGCCGGCACCGAAAAAGACGGAGAGGACGATGCCGATGGCGGCGTCTTCCTTGATGCGGGTCCAGCGGCGGAGGGCGACGATGACGAGAATACCGAGGATGCCCGACGCGAGTGCGCCGAGGAGCATGATCGGCACGCTACGCACGCCGGCGATGAGAAACGCCACGCACAATCCGGGGAGCGCGGCATGGGCCAGCGCGTCGCCGACTAGCGCGCGGCGACGGAGGACGGCGAAACAGCCGACGACGCCGGAGACCGCACCCAATAGCGCGGCGGTGACCAGGACGAGCAGCGTGTTGTATTGGACGCCGAGCAATTCGGCCGTTTGCTGTACCAGGATCAGCACGCGATTCGATACTGCGTCACTGATCGATTCGGCCAGCAGGCACACGGCGTTCATTACGCCCGCTCCTGAGCTTGGACGGCTTCGCCGGCCGCTTCGAGCATCGACAGGCGGCCGCCGTATGCGCGGCGTAAGTTCTCGGCGGTGAAGGCTTGCTCGGTTGGGCCGGCGGCGACGACGCGCATGTTGAGCAGGACGACGTGATCGAAATATTGCTCGACGGTGCGGAGGTCGTGGTGGACGACGACGACGGTTTTGCCGGCGGAGCGGAGTTCGGCGAGTTGCGTGAAGATGGCCTGTTCGGTGGCGGCGTCGACACCGGCCATCGGTTCGTCCATGAAGTACATGTCGGCCTGTTGGGCCAGCGCGCGGGCGAGAAACGTGCGCTGCTGCTGTCCGCCGGAAAGTTGGCCGATCTGGCGGCGTTCAAAATCTTCCATGCCGACTTTGGCGAGACACTCGCGGGCGAGTTGCCGCTCGCGATGGCCCGGCCGACGGCACCAGCCGAGTCGGCCGTAGGTGCCCATTAGCACGACGTCGAGCACGCTGACGGGAAAGCCCCAATCGACGCTTTCGCGCTGGGGGACGTAGCCGATGCGGCGGCGGACTTTTTCGACCGGCTCGTCGAACACGCGGACAGAGCCGTGAGCCATGGGGGCGAGGCCGAGGACGGCCTTGATGAGCGTGCTCTTGCCGGCTCCGTTGGGTCCGAGTATGCCGACCAGTCGCGGCTCGTCGAGCACGAGATCGACATCCCACAACACCGGCCGGCGGTGGTAGGCGACGGTCATGTCGTGAATGTCGAGGACGGACATGGGGATAGGGAGCAGGGGTCAGGGGGCAGGAAATGCGCCCCCGGGGCGGCGCGTGCGCTATTTTAGGGCTTCGACGATTGTTTTTGCGTTGTGGCGGACCATGCCGGGGTACGTTCCTGCAGGCGTTCCTTTTTCGCCCATCGCGTCGGAGAAGAGTTCGCCGCCGATGCGGACTTCGTGGCCTTTGGCGCGGCAGCCTTCGAGCAGGCTCTTGATGTTACGCTCGCTGACGCTGGTTTCGACGAACACGGCTTTGATCTTGCGGGCGACGAGCATTTCGACGAGCCGATTGACTTCGCTGACGCTGGCTTCGCTTTCGGTGCTGATGCCTTGGATGCCGTGGACTTCGACGTCGTAGGCGCGGCCGAAGTATTGAAAGGCATCGTGCGCGGTGACCAGCACGCGCTGCTCCTTGGGCACGGTGGCGATCGACGTTTTGCACTCTTCGTGCA
>JAJDEG010000170.1 GCA_029259895.1 Planctomycetota bacterium | reverse complement strand
GTGAGCCGCGACATGACGATGAAGCTGACCGAAGTGTCGACGCAGCGGTTCATCGACAATCTCACCAGCATTACGCCCGGCGCGCTCAAGGGCGGGTTGGCGGTCGTGGATTGTCATCCGACGAAGGACGAACTGCTCTGCGCGGGCAGCGACGGCGAGCCGAAGCTATACAAGATGGACCGCGAGAAGGCCCGGCAAATTGGCGACGACTATAACCTGATTCGCAAGTACGCCGCGCTGCCGGGGCGCGTGTATGCGGCGCGGTTCAACCGCGACGGCACGCGGATTGTTTGCGGCAGCAGCCTCGACGGTGGCGGCGAAGTTCGTGTATACGACACGGCCAACGCGCAACTGGTCGCCAAAAACGCGGAGCAAGGCGGCGGCGTGTATGCGGTGGCGTTTGCGGCGGACGGCAAGACCGTGGCCACTGGCGGATTCGACGGCACGGTCCGATTGCTCGACGCCGCGACAGGCAAGGAACTGGTCAAGGTTGTGCCCGTACCGATTGTGGAAACGCAGGCGGTGTCGAAGTAGGTATCTTTCGCGCCGCGCGAGATATTCGATGATGGAAAGCTGGTTGGTTTTTTAACGCAGAGACGCGGAGGGCGTGCAGAGGTCGCAGAGAAGAATGCAAGTCGGCGACATCAACGCGATTAGCGGTCAGGTCGTCGATGCGGCGCTTCGCGTTCATTCAGCGCTCGGACCAGGGCTGCTGGAATCGGTTTACGAAAAGTGCTTGCAACACGAACTGCAACGGCGAGGACTCGAAGTCAAGACACAAGTTGGGTTTCCGATCGTCTATGGCGACATACGCATCGAGTCGGGTCTCAAGATCGACCTCATCGTGATGAATGAAGTAATTGTCGAACTCAAAGCCGTCGACCAGATTCTGCCCGTCCATGAATCGCAGATCATCTCGTACCTGAGAATCACCGGAAAACGACTTGGACTCTTAATCAACTTCAATGTTGCCCTCCTAAAGGACGGCATCAAACGTTTCGCGAATAAACTTTGATTCTCCTTCTCTGCGAACTCTGCGAGACCTCCGCGTCTCTGCGTTAAGAAACTAACCAACCCAAATACCCGATCGAGCAAGGCGGTTCGCATGTACGTCAAATATATCCTTGCGGTGATTTTAGTTGCGGCCACGAACGGGGCGCTTACCGCCGACGAAAAATTCGAGACGATTCCGTCCGGCGTGGATGTCGTCTCGCTCGAAGTGTTTCCAGACAAGATCGAACTCGCTCATCGCTTCGACTATCGGCAACTGCTGCTGACCGGTGTGACCGCCGAGGGCGAGCGGGTCGATTTGACGCGAATCGCCACGATCGAGCCGACCGCCGACGTGGTGAGCGTTTCGCCGGCCGGGCAAGTCCGACCCAAGGTCGATGGGCAAGCCGTGCTGAAGATCTCCGCCGCCGGTCAATCCGCTGAAGTTCCGGTTACGGTCGCGGGCACAACGGCCGAATTCACCGTCGATTACATCCGCGACGTGACCCCGGTCATGTCGAAGCTCGGCTGCAACGCGGGTACGTGCCACGGTAGCGCGAACGGGAAAAACGGATTCAAGCTTTCCTTGCGCGGCTACGATCCGTTGTTCGATCATCGGGCGCTCACCGACGACATCAGCGGGCGGCGATTCAACCGCGTCGCGCCGGACGAAAGCTTGATGCTGCTCAAGTCGGGCGGTCAGATTCCGCACGTCGGCGGCATGCTCACTAAGCCCGGCGAACCTTATTACGAAATTCTCCGCAAGTGGATCGCCGCCGGCGTGAAGCTCGATCTGGCCACGCCGCGCGTAACCAAGATCGACGTCTATCCGCAGAACCCGATCGTGCCGCGGGCCGGCATGAAGCAGCAGATCGTCGTTATAGCTACTTACGCCGACGGAAAGACGCGAGACGTATCGGGCGAGGCGTTCGTCGAAAGCGGCAACATCGAAGTGATCGAGGCCGACAAGCACGGCGTGCTCACGATGCTTCGCCGCGGCGAGTCGCCGGTGCTGGTCCGCTACGAAGGAAGTTACGCGGCAACGACGCTGACGGTGATGGGCGACCGTAGCGGCTTCGAGTGGCAACAACCGTCGGCCAACAACTACATCGACGATCTGGTTTACAACAAACTCCGCCGCGTAAAGACTTCGCCGGGCGAGCTTTGTACCGACGATGAGTTCATGCGCCGGGTGTACATCGATCTTACCGGGCTGCCGCCGTCTGCCGACGATGTGCGAGCGTTCTTGGCCGACGAGCGCGAGTCGCGCGTCAAACGCGACGCGCTGATCGATCGGCTGGTCGGTTCGCCGGAGTTCGTCGAGCATTGGACGAACAAATGGGCCGACCTGCTGCAAGTGAATCGCAAGTACTTGGGCGAGGAAGGGGCGGTTGCTTATCGGAACTGGATTCGCGGCGCGGTGGCGGCGAACATGCCGTACGACAAGTTCGTGCATGAAGTGCTGACGGCCAGCGGATCAAATCTGGAGAATCCGCCGGCTTCGTACTACAAGATTCATCGCACGCCGGTGGACATAATGGAGAACTCGACGCAGCTATTCCTGGCGGTGCGGTTCAACTGCAATAAATGCCACGACCATCCGTTCGAACGCTGGACGCAGAATCAGTATTATGAAATGGCGGCGTATTTCGCCCAAGTGGGATACAAGGTCGATCCGGTTTCCGGCGGCCGCAAGGTGGGCGGCAGCAGCGTCGAGGCGGCGACCGATCTGTTCGAGATCGTCTACGACAAGCGCGGCGGCGAAGTGACGCACGAAGGAACCGGCCAGGTGACGCCGCCGAAGTTTCCTTATCAGGGCGACATGGTCGATGCGGGCGATGCCGGGCGGCGCGAGCAACTGGCCGACTGGGTGACGTCGAAGGACAACCAATATTTCGCCAAGAGCTACGCGAATCGGCTATGGGGCTATATGTTCGGCATTGGCATCATCGAGCCGATCGACGACATCCGCGCCGGCAATCCGCCGACGAATCCGGAGTTGCTCGACGCGCTGACGCGGCAATTCGTCGACAGCAAGTTCGACGTGCAGGCGATGTTTCGCACGATCTGCAAATCGCGGACGTATCAAATGTCGATTTCGACGAATAAATGGAACGAGGACGACACGATCAACTTTTCGCACGCCTCGGCTCGGCGTTTGCCGGCGGAAGTGTTGTACGACGCGATTCACCGGGCGACGGGATCGCAACCGAAGCTGCCGGGCGTGCCGGCCGGTTTCCGCGCGGCGCAATTGCCCGACGCGGGCGTGTCGTTGCCGTTCCTGGACGATTTCGGTCGTCCGCCGCGGGAAAGCTCGTGCGAGTGCGAACGCTCGGGCGGAATGTTGCTGGCCCCGGTGCTGAAGTTGGTCAACGGCCCGACGGTGGCCAACGCGATCAGCGACGGCGGCAACGCGATCACGAAGCTCGTCGCCGAGCATAGCGACGACGCCAAAGTGGTCGAGGAAATGTATTTGCGGTTCCTGGCTCGAAAACCGACGGAAGCGGAATTCAAGCTGGGCATCGACGCGATGCAGTTCGTCGATGAGGATCTGCCGCGGGCCCAAGCCGAACTGGCGGCCCACGAGGCGACGTTGGCCGCGAAACAGGCCGAGTGGGAGAAGTCGGTGGGACCGACTGCGTGGACGGTCGCCGAGCCGGTCGAGATGAATTCGGCGGCTGGGGCGACGTTTGCGAAGCAGCCAGACGGGTCCGTTCTCGTGACCGGCGCGTTGACGAAGGACACGTATACGGTGGTCGTCGAAACGGCGCTAACCGGGATTACGGGCGTGCGGCTAGAGGCGCTGGCCGATGCGTCGCTGCCGGACAAGGGGCCAGGGCGGGCGCAGAATGGGAACTTCGTGCTGAATGAGTTGTCGGTTGCGGCGGCGGCCAAATCGGGGCCGAATAAGGCGGCGGCCGTAGCGCTACAGAACGCGCAGGCCGATTTTAGCCAGGCCAGCTTTTCGCCGGCCGGCGCGATCGACGGCAACGCGGGCACGGGTTGGGCGATTCATCCGCAGATGGGCAAAGACCACGTGCTGGTGGCCGAGACGAAAGAAGCAATCGGTCACGAAGGGGGCATTCGGCTGACGCTGACGCTCGTGCATAACTACGTCGACGGCAAGCACGCGATCGGCAAGTTCCGCATTTCGCTTACGGCGTCGCCGCAGCCGCTGCGGATGCAAGGATTGCCGGAGAACATCGCGGCAATCATCGCCACGCCGGCGGAAGAACGGAGCGACGAGCAACGGACGACGTTGACGAACTACTTCCGCTCGCTCGACGGCGAATTGGCGCGGCTGACGAAGGCCGTTGCCGATGCCACGGAGCAGTCGAAGAACACTCGGCTGGTTGGGGCTCAAGACTTGGCTTGGGCGCTGATTAATAGCCCGGCGTTTTTGTTCAATCGATAAACGATTTGAGCCCGTACGTCCGAGGCGTCGGCGGGTTGTGGGACGGAATCTAGATTCGTCCCACACAGGGCGGGAACAGGTTGCCTACCGCGACGCGACTTGCCGGCGGGCGACTTGGATGCCGGCTTGGAGGTCGGCGTCTTCGGCCTCCGCGGGGGCTTGGCCCGTTTCGGCGACGGGCTTTGCGGTGCGCTGGACGACGATTTCGGGCGTGACGCCTGCGCCGCTGATGGGTCGGCCGCTGGGGCCGTAGAACTTGGCCGTGGTGAGGCGGATGCCGCCGCTGTCGCCGAGTCCGGCGAGATTGAGCGGGAAGATGCCTTGCACCGAGCCTTTGCCGTAGCTGCGGCGGCCGACGATCGTGCCGCGGCGGTTGTCTTGGATGGCGGCGGCGAAGATTTCGCTGGCACTGGCGCTATCGCCATCGATTAGCACGACGAGCGGCACTTGCCACGTGCCGACGCGGTGAGCCGTGTAGTTGAAGTCTTCCTGCGAGCTGCGGCCGCGCGTGGCGACGATCGTGCCGCTGGCGACGAAGCGGTCGGCGATCTCGACGGCGGCGGTGAGCAGTCCGCCGGGATTGCCGCGGAGATCGACGATCAGGCTTTTCATGCCGGCGTTGTGGAGTTGCCAGAGAGCGGCGTCGAGGTCGCGAGCCGTGGTTTTCTGGAAGCAAGCGAGCTTTAAGTAAGCGACGCCGGTCTTGGCGTCGACAACCTTGGCGTTCTCGATGCTAGGTACCTCGACGTGGGCCCGGCGGACGCGGACATCGCGAGTTTCGCCGCCGACTGCGGTGGTGTCGTCTGCGGCGGTGTTGGCCGTGGCCGTGTTGGCTGCCGCGATGGTGAGCGAGCAGACGCTGCCTTCTTCGCCTTGAAGCAGGGTAGCCGCGCCGTCGGTCGAGACGCCGGCCGTCGAACGGCCATCGACGGAGACGATGCGTTCGCCGGAGCGGAGTCCGGCGTTGGCGGCGGGGCTACCGGGGATAACGTGGACGAGCAGGAGCGCGTCGTCGACGGCCTTGATTTCGATGCCGAGGCCGACGAAATTGCCTTCGATTTGCGAGAAGACGTCGCGAAGCTGATCGGCGGTGAGGTAGGTCGAATAGTGATCGAGCGAAGCGGCGGCTCCGCAAGTGAATTCGAGAATCGTGGCCGAAGCGGAAAGGCCGACTTGTTTCGCGCCCAGGTCGGCGATTTCGGCAACGACCTCGCGGGTTTCGAAGCGATTGCGGGCTTGCCGCGCCGCGGCGGTGCGGCGGACGTCGGCGCGGAAAGCGTCGATGGCCGTGCGATCGACGCCGCGGAGGTTGGTTTCGACGAACGCTTTCTTGGCGAGCGCGGCGTCGAACGTCGAGAGTCCGTGGTCCACCAGTTGAGCGTAGTCGGGCGAGTGAACGTAGTGCGATTCGATTTTCAGGAGTACGTCGTTGTAAACGGCCAGCGCGTCGCTGCGCGTGAGCGTCGATACGGCCCGGCGAAAGCTATCGTCGCGATATCGGCGGGCGACGTCGAACTGAATGCGGGTTTGATCGTGTCGCTCGTGGAGCGTGCGATCGTCGGGGAAGTTGCGGAGCGCGTCTTCGTAGTGCGAGAGGGCGTCGCCCCACTGCTCGCCCAACTCGAGCTGCCGGCCTTGGCGGAGCAGCTCTTCGACGCCGATCCGCGCGGACGACGATTCGACCGCGAGCGGAAGGGGATTTTGGGCGGCGGTCGGAGCAATCGCTACGACCGTCAGCACCCACATCGACCACAATAAAAGCGCTCTGCGCAGCATCAACGTCGTCTCTCGGTAGAGTGGAGCGAAAATACAGGCGGGACTCTGGCGAGGGCGGCCGCGCAGATGGGTCGACTAGCGAGCGGCCAAAGTAGTATAGGCCGCGGCGAATCGAAGTCAAAAAAACGGCGAGAGGATTTCGCCGCTACCAGCGCTTTGTGCCGCACGACCCGACCGGCCCATTAACGGTTGCACCGCGTGAACCATTGATGCCGGCCGTGGCGTAACGTGCGTCGCGGCGTGCGATCGCAGACGATCGAAAAGAGAGCTGTCGACGGCCCCCAGCGATGACGCGGCTACCGTCGACATAAGTGATACGGGGCCGGCAATCGGAATGTTCGCGCGTCTGGATCAACGGTGGGATCAACGGTGGGATCAACGGTGGACTGGTAAGTTTCGGAGAGTTCCGTACTGGGCGAAGTTTGCGCGCCCTCGGCGATCTCTGGGTTGAAAAACCTACCAGCCCAGTTTCGCGTCAGCTCGCAAGAAGTTTCGAATTCGCAGTTCGGTGGGCAGCATGGAGCGGCACGCAATGGCACGGAAGAGATGGGACGTGCCGGTTGGGCTAGCAAGCGAGGTTCATCGGTGTTACGCCGAATCGACGCGGTTGGCGCAGGGTTCGTTGCGTTCGATGGAGGCGATGTTGGTGAGCGTCGTTTCGGCGATGTTTGCTAGAGCTTCGGTGGTTAGGAATGCCTGGTGCCCGGTGACGAGGACGTTGGGAAAGGTCGTGAGTCTGGCAAGGACGTCGTCGCGGATGCCGGTGGCCGATTGATCCTCGAAGAACATGCCCTCTTCTTCCTCATAGACGTCGATGCCGAGGAAGCCGACCTGGCCGGACTTGAGTGCGGCGATCACGGCGCGGGTATCGAGGAGTCCGCCGCGGCTGGTGTTGACGAGCATGACGCCGCGCTTCATTTGGGCGAGCGAATCGGCGCCGATAAGGTGTTGCGTCGTCGGCATTAGCGGGCAGTGCAGCGTGACGATGTCGCTTTGCCGCAACAGATCGGCGAGCGGAAGGTACTCCGCGCCAGCGCTTACGCAGTCGGGGTTCTGGGCCACATCGAAGGCCAGCACGCGACAGCCGAATCCGCGGAGCAAGCGGACGACACATGCGCCGATCTTGCCGGTGCCGACAACGCCGGCGGTGCGCCCGTGCATGTCGAATCCGGTTAGGCCGTCGAGGGAGAAGTTGCCTTCGCGGACGCGGTTGTAGGCACGGTGGGTCTTCCGGTTGAGGGCGAGCATGAGGGCGAGGGCGTGTTCGGCGACCGCGTGCGGCGAATAAGCGGGCACGCGGACGACCGCAATGCCGGCGTCGCGACAGGCGGCGAGATCGACGTGGTTGAAGCCGGCGCAGCGGAGCGCGATGAGCCGAGTTCCGCCGGCGGCGAGTCGCATGACGACGTCGGCGTCGACGCGGTCGTTGACGAACGAGCAGACGGCGGGAAAGCCGTCGGCGAGCGGGGCGGTCTGGCCGGTGAGCCGCGGTTCGAGGAAGTGAATCGCTTGATCGAAGCGGGCGTTGGCGGCGTCGAACGCGGCGCGGTCGTACGCCCGCGTGCCGAAGAAGGCGATCTTCATCGTGCGTTTCCCGGTTTCTTACGCAAGCCTTTCGGGCGCGCGTCGGCAAGAACGAAAACCGCGACTCGCTCAAGCAAACGATGCCGAATCGTCGGGCGTGGCTTGGCGGAATCGGTTGGAAGCATTACGGTCGACTCCGCGCGTCGGATGTAGGATGGGGGCGAAGCGATCAATCGGCCTTCTTCAGTTCTTCGTCGCCTTCGCCGGCGAGATCGACGATTTTGAGATTTCGATACGCGACGACGCTGCCGTGGCATTGCAGCGACAGGTATCCCGACAGCGGTTTGTTCTTGATTTTTTCTATGGTGGATTGGTCGATGTCCTGCACGACTTCGTCGTTGAGCGTGACGCGAATCTTTGGGCCGCGGCATTCGATCTCGACGCAGTTCCACTCGCCGGCCTTGCGAGCGGCGCACGACTTAGGGGCGACGTGGCGGTAGAGCGACATGGTGGCGTGGTCGTTGGGCTGTTTGCCGCCGTCGTCGAGGATTTGCAGTTCGTAGCTGGCGGCCGACGGTCGCGTGCCGGACTTGCCGGTGAATTTGACACCGCGGATACCGATGCCGCTGTTGCCGCGGGCGGCGAGCTTGTATTCGAGTGAGAAGCGGAAGTCGGCGAACGGTTTGTCGTAGCGGAGGAAGCCGTAGCCCTTGCCGGCGCAGCGGATTTCGCCGTCTTCGGCGTACCAGTTGGGAACGGGCTTGCCGTCTCGCTCGGCCTTCGCGCTGCCTTCGACGACCCAGCCGGTGAGGTCTTTGCCGTTGAACGGCTGGACTGCGTTTTCTGCGGCCGAGGCCAATGAGGCGGCGAGGAATACCGATGGTAGCGCGGCGGCGAGCGTAATGGCGAGTTTGGAGGTGGGTCGGAGATTCATCGCGAAATGGCTCTCGTGGTTAGGGTGTGCGGCATAGCGTAGCGAATTGGCCAGCGAGCTTGGCTCGACCTAGTTTCGGCCGGCGGGTGGTCCTATCATGGGTTGTGGGCGAATCGGATGTCAAGCGTTTGAGCGAATGTGGAGCGACGGGCGATGGCGAGGGTGGTTTTGGCGATGTCGGGCGGGGTCGACAGTAGTGTCGCGGCCCATCTCTTGCTGCGCGCGGGGCACGAGGTGATCGGTGTGTTCATGCGGCATGGGCACACCGTCGAGACGGCGTGTGCTGCGTCGTCAAAAAGCGGCGATGCCGACGGCTTGGGCACGACTTCGCTGCTTCCCATCGTCACGACGCTGCCCGATCCGGCCGCCTCGCCGCATAAGCAGGGCTGTTGCACGGCGACGGACGCGGAGGATGCACGTCGCGTGGCCGATCGGCTGGACATTCCGTTTTATGCGATCGATTTTCAGGACGAGTTTACGCAGATCATCGAATATTTCATCGACGAGTATTCGTCCGCGCGGACGCCGAACCCGTGCGTGATGTGCAATAACTGGATCAAGTTCGGCAAGCTGTTCGAGTATGCCGACAGCGTGGCGGCCGATTACGTGGCCACGGGACACTATGCCATCGTGGCGCCGGACGACGATGGGCGGCCGGCGCTGTTTCAGGGCGTCGACGCGACGAAGGATCAGTCGTACGTGCTGTTCGGCTTGCGGCCGGAGGTGCTGGCCCGCGTGTTGCTGCCGGTTGGGCACTACGAGAAGTCGGAGATTCGGCGGATGGCCGGCGAGATTGGGCTGCGAGTGGCCGACAAGAAGGACAGCCAAGAGATTTGCTTCGTCACGACGGGGCATCACGCCGAGTTCATTCGCCGGGTGCGCAACGACCTCGACACGGCGGGCGAAATCGTACTCACCGATGGGCAGGTCGTCGGTCGGCACGAAGGCATCGAAGCGTTTACCGTTGGCCAGCGGAAGGGACTCGGCATTGCGCTGGGCGAGCCGCACTTCGTAGTTCGCATCGAGGCCGATACGCGGCGCGTCGTGCTCGGCCGCCGCGAAGAATTAGCGCGGACGCATCTGACTGCTGACCGGGCGAATTGGCTTGTGCCGCCGCCGGCGGAACCGCGGCGCTGTCTGGCGAAGATCCGCTACAACACGCCACCGCGACCGGCGACGGTGCAGGCGCTAACAAACAATCGGATCGACGTGCAATTTGACGACGGCGTCGATGGCGTTTCACCGGGGCAGGCCGTGGTCTGTTTCGAGCAGGATCGGGTGTTGGGCGGTGGGTGGATCGAGTGAGCGGCGCGTTGGTGGAGCGGCGGCGCTGCTTGCATTTCTCGGCCGGAGATTCTTTGGCGAGTGGCCTGATGGTTCGTCCAGTCCCCGCTGGCTTCGCTCCTTAGAAGTTCAGGGCCCTGGATTGGCCGACGCGAACCTTATTCGCAGTTCGTTTGTCTTCTCGAAACCCGTGTATTTCGTCTCACTCGTCGGTGTGCCATTCGGCGCGTACGGCAAGTTGGCGTTTTGCCGACGTTGGAATCTCTATCGGTTCGGAATTGCGAGCGGCCGCGCTGGTGTTTGGGGGTTTGTCGTGCTCGATGGATTGAGAAACTGGTATCGGCGGCCGGCGGGTGGGGGCGAGGTTCTGCGGCTGATGTTGCCGCTGGTGATTTCGACCTCGTCGTGGACGATCTTGCAATTCACCGACCGGTTGTTCTTGTTGTGGCATTCGCAGGTGGCGCTAGCGGCGGCGTTGCCGGCGGGCGTGTTGGCGTTTGCAATCGCTTGCTTTCCGCTGGGGCTGGTTTCATACGTCAACACGTTCGTGGCCCAATATCATGGGGCGGGGCGGCCGGGGCGGATCGGGCTGGTGGTTTGGCAAGCGGTGTGGTTGACGTTGCTCGTGTCGCCGTTGGTGCTGGCGACGAATTGGATCGCGCCGAGCTTATTTGCGGCATCTGAGCATGGCGCGGAGATAGCGGCGCTGGAAGTGGTTTACTTTCAGGCGATCACGTTCGGTTCGCCGGCGATCATTCTTTCGGCGGCGGTGTCGAGCTTTTTCACCGGGCGAGGGAAGACGCAGGTGGTGATGGTGGTCGACATGGGGGCGGCCGCGTTGAATATCGTGCTGGACTACGCCTGGATCTTCGGCATGTGGGGCTTTCCGGCGTGGGGTATCGAAGGGGCGGCGTGGGCGACGGTTGTTTCGCTGTGGGTGAAGACGGCGGTTTACTTCGCGCTGTTTCTTCAGCCGGCGGCGCGGCGGCAATTCGATACGCTCGGCGGTTGCCGCTGGGACCGGGCGCTGATGCGGCGGCTGCTCGCCTTCGGGACGCCGAGCGGATTCCAACTGGTGGTCGAAATCGCGGGCTTTACCGCGCTGCTGTTCTTGCTGGGCCGAGTTGGCGAAATGGAACTGGCGGCGACATCGCTGGCGGCGAACCTCAACGGGCTGGCGTTTATGCCGGTGTATGGAGCGGGGATCGCGGCGTCGACGCTCGTCGGACAGCGGCTGGGCGAGAACAGGCCGGACCTGGCCGAGAGGGCGACGTGGACGTCGTTCTCGATCGCCGCGGTTTATATGGCGGCGTTTTCGGCGATCTATTTGTTCTTGCCCCAGCAGATCATGTGGCTGCACGAGCAGATGGGCGACAAGGCGGATTTCGTGGAGCTACGCGATATCACCGTGGTGCTGCTGCGGTTCGTGGCGGTCTATTGCATGTTCGACGCGATGTACACGGTGTTCGGCGGGGCGATCAAAGGGGCCGGCGACACGCGGTTCGTGATGTGGACGGCGGCGGTGATTTCGACCGTCGCCGTGGCGGTGTCGTACACGGGGTTGCGGTGGGGCGGGTTTGGGCTGTGGGCTTGTTGGACAATAATCACCGTGTGGATTTGCACGCTGGGCGTGGTTTATTGGCTGCGGTTTCTCGGTGGCCAGTGGAAGACCATGCGCGTAATCGAGCCGGAGGTCGAGCAGGAGATTGCGGTTGTGGAGGAAGAGGAGGTTTTGGATCTGGCGGCGGAGAGCGTTTGATCTGCAAGCGCCCGAAGTGCGGCGAGCGGTCCGTTGCCGAGGTGCCCTACGGCTGGCGAAAGTAGTGTCCGCTTCTCAGTGGCAGAGCCAGCGGCACGCGACGACAATGGAAGCGAGGCTAAAAGGAACGCCGTCGACAGTGCCACCCTGCCGTGAGAAGTGACATGAGTACTGTGAATTACTGGTATGTCATTGATGCGTTTTCCGAACTTGTCGGCGAGGAGGCAGAGCAAGGGCATCCACTCGGGATAGATCCCAACGACGAACAGTCTGTGCGGAGAGCGATTGAGTTGTATGTAAGTCCGTGGGTGAGGCGGCTGAAGCCCGAACGCCGCGCGTTGTTAATGACTACGCTGGCCTATTTTTTAAAGAAACAAACGTTCACCGGTGCGGAGATTTTTGCCAACGTTCCAGATCTTTCGATGGGGCGTCCCGACGATGAGCGACGCATCTTCGAATGGATGTGGAAGTCGCTTTTTCCCGATTTTAGTTACCATGGCATTGATACGGCGGGATGCACTGAAGATAACGACATGATGAAGGCAGGCGAGCTAACGGAGGGGATGTCGCCGATATGACGTTGAGATGCAACGTGAAACAATGACCCGTCCTGTGCAATAAACAGATCGGACAAGAAGCGAAACGATGCAAGGCATCCGCCCTGTGCAGTAATGAAATCGCTCTGTTCTGGCAAGGTCTCCCGACCGTTCCGGCCACCCGACCGATAGGTCTCCCGAAACGAACAAAGGATCCCGATCTCCTCCTCACTGCGATACCTCAAGACAATAGGACGTCCGCGCGCACCCTCCAAGCCCGGCCCTCGGCGACCGCGATTTATTGAACAAACGCCTGGGGGGCCCCCGGGGCGAATGGCACTCGTTTAGTCGTAACTTGTTTTCTCGAAACGACCTAGACAAAAAGGGCCTGTCTTGTGCATGAGGTGGTTTAGAAAGATTCCATCCCATGACAAGGAGGCCCAAGGATGGGACAGTTTATCCGGACTTATTCACCCTCGAATGAATCGAGCGTTTGAGTGGCGGGCGTGGCGTTGGGGTGATGTGCGGGCGTAGCGGCCCCTTCCCCGTGGTTTGTTGTTGGCTCGGCGTTGTGTGAGAAGGTGGATGCGATCATCTTGGCCGCGCTACTCACGGCGGACCTCGCGAAGATTGGCGTGGCGTGGCGGCGGCATCCACGCTCGCAGGTGCGGGCCGGCGAGAGGCCCGAGGCGGCTTGGCAACGTCCAGCGTTGCA
>JAJDEG010000169.1 GCA_029259895.1 Planctomycetota bacterium | reverse complement strand
CCGCAGCCTTCATGGAGCGCATTCCGCCAAGTTTTTTCAAAATCCAGTAAAGTTCGTCATGGTTTCTTGGCGGGTGAAGCGCGAGAATTGCGGTAGAAGTGATGGGGGAACCGCATTCGGTATTCGTCCCTGTGCATGACGAGTGTCGTTTTGCACGCCACGCGGCCGCTTGCCGCGTAAGACCGGGGGAATCGAACGCTTTGTCGGCGGCCAATCGGCCGATCGATCCGGCTAGGAGATTGCTATGAGAAGTTTTCTGGGGCGCACCCACCGTCGGCTTGCGATAACGGTCGCCGCCGCAATCGTCTTGGGAACGACTGCACTTGCCGTAGCTCAGTTTCCGCCGCAATCCTGGCCCACCGAATCGGCGGCTGAGCGCAACTCCATCGCCGATCTGGCAATGCTCATCGACGCCGCAAGAATCGACGACACCGCCCAAAACACCGACAACCCACCAAGCGCCGCGACCGAAGTACCAAAGCCGCGATTCGTTGCACCCGAGCCAGTCGTCGCGCCCCCCATCGATCCCCCGCCGCCAATCGATGCACCCGCCGCAAACGCCCCTCCAAACGCCCCCGCTAACCCGCCCGCAGCCGCCGACAAACACATCGCGGCCGAAGTCCTCGCCAGCGGGCCGATTCACGAAGCCTTCGCCAATCCCACGGTCCTCGACCCGCAGCAGGGACTGATCGTCCCCAATCAACCACCGGCTGCCGTCGAGGAATTGCCACCCGAGCAAAAGCCCGAGGGCAAGCAGGTCGAGTGGATGCCCGGCTATTGGGCCTGGGACGATCCGCGCGAAGACTTCATCTGGATCAGCGGCGTCTGGCGCGACGCCCCGCCCGGACGACGCTGGATGCCCGGCTATTGGGCCGAAGTCGCCGGCGGATGGCAATGGACACCCGGCTTCTGGGCCGCCGCCGACCAACAAGAAATCGAATTCCAGCCCGCGCCTCCTGCGTCTCTCGAGATCGGTCCCTCCAGCGAATCGCCGTCCGACGGACACTTCTGGGTGCCCGGCTCTTGGGTCTGGCACGATGTCCGCTACGTCTGGCGACCCGGTTATTGGTGGCAAGGCCACGACGATTGGGTTTGGACGCCGCACTATTATTCCTGGACCCCGCGCGGCTACGTCCTCTGCGGCGGATACTGGGATTGGCTCGTCCCCCGTCGCGGCATCTGCTACGCCCCCGTCTACTACAACGAACCGATCTACGCCGACGTCGGCTATCTCTGGACGCCGAACATCTGCTTCGATGTCGGCGCGCTCCACCTCCATTTGTTCGCCCGACCCAACTACGGCCACTACTACTACGGAAACTACTACGAGCCGTGGTGCCGCGATCGGGGCATCGTCTTCTGGTCCCACCATCACCATCACCGCGGCAGCTACGACCCAATCTACGCCCACCACCGCTGGCATCACGTGAACCGCCTTCACGAGCGCGATTGGGATCACAAAGTCCACAGCCGTCACGATCATTTCGTCAGGAATGCCGATCACCGGCCGGCCCGAACCTATGCCGACGTCGTCCGTCTCCGTCAGCGCGGCGACGGCCTCGACCGCGATCAACGCGAGTCGCTCCGCGCCGTTCGTCCGGTCGGCGAGCTCGCCGCCGAAAACCGGCTCGCGACGAAACTCCAACGAATCGACCAACGCGGACGCGAAGAGTTCCGCCGCGGAGGACGCGATATGCAGCGCCTCGCGCAGGATCGCGGCGACGTCGAACTCCGCCGTCCCAGCAGTCGCGGCGATGGAACCCCAGGCGATAGAAACCGCGGCGACGCCAATCGCGGCGGTCGCAGTGATCGCGCCGACGCGACCGGCAACCTGGCCGGCGAACGGCCCAACCGCATTCGCGAAGGCCGAGGCGACGTCGCCGGAAGCACCGATGGCACCCCGCGCCGCGACGGCAGCCGACCCGGCGGCCGAACCACCGGCCTAACGCCCGGAAGCGAAACGACCGGCAACCTCCGCATGCCGACACCCCGCGACATCGGCACAGCGCGTCCGCGCGGCACCGCCCCAGGCACGTTCCCCGACGGATCGCCCCGACTTGATCGCGGACCGCGCCGACCCTCAACGGCCCCCTCAACTGCCACCGCCCCGCGGACGATCACGGACCCGCGGACGACCGCCGAAACCACGCGTCCAGATCGCACGACGCGGCCCGGCATCACACGTGGCGACGCCAACGCCCCGATCGTCGGACGCGGCGACGTCCCTCGCGGCAATTCCGTGACCGGCGGCAACGTATTCCGCGGCGACGCAAGCCGCCCCAGCATTACCCGTCCCGGCGTCACCGGCCCCGGCGTCACGGGCCCCGGCATTGAACGCCCAAGCGGCAATCGCCCCGACATTCGCAGCCGCGAAACCGAACGACCGGCCACGACCCGCCCGGATCGCCCCACCGTCCAGACGCCGCGGCCCAGTGTCACGTCGCCTCGGCCATCCAACCGCGAAAGCCGCCCGTCGATTACCGGCGGCAATCGCGGCCCATCGCCCAGCATCGAACGCCCATCGCCGCGGATCGATCGCGGTCCATCGCGACCCAGCAACGAATCGCGTCCATCGCCCCGTTCGCGCAGCGACGCCACACGAGATGCGGCCATCGACGCGGCCCGCTCCCGTGCCGCATCCGCTTCCGCGGCAAGAGCGGCCTCCGCCGCCCAGCGCCAGGCCTCCCGCCCAGCGCCATCGCGGTCGCAAACGCCGTCGCGCCAAGCACCATCCCGCGTCGCGCCGCAACGAACGCCAACCCCATCCGCCCGAACCGCCCCAAGGCAAGCCCCAACCCGCCAGTATCAACGCCCGTCGACACCGTCGCGCGCGCCAAGCGGCCGCCAAGCGCCGTCTCGCGCACCAAGCACGCGCCAATCGCCCTCGCGCAGCTCGAGCGCGCGTCAGTCACCATCGCGAGGCTCATCAAGCGCACGCCAAGCGCCCTCACGACAGCCAAGCAGCGGCGGTTCGTCGTCCGGCCGCCGCAGCCGCAAGTAAAGTAGCCAAGACCGTCGGCCGCAACAGAACCCAACCCCGCTCGCGTCGCCTCACGCGCCGCAAAGAACAACGACAGCGCAAGGCAAGCAACAGTACGGCAACTTCGTAGGGTGGGTCGAACGAAGTGAGGCCCACCGAATTACTTGACCTGCGCCAATTCCCAACCTCATACGTCCAAAATCGTCGCAAGCATCTCCGTGCCCCTCCGTGCTCCTCCTCCGTGACCTCCGTGGTTAATTACCCCGCCCCAGCCATCGCAACTGTCACCGCAACTGATCCCGTCGAATCGGCGGCAGGTTGCTAAGATTCAAACTCTTCGCGTCGTCGACCTCGACCGTATTCGTCGTCCGCCAAAACAGCACCTTACGCGCCGCCGCTTTGGTCGAAGGTCCACCGACCTTCGCTTGCCGCGTCAGCACGGCGTCGGCCCGACCCGTCCCTTCCAGAATCAACAAGTCCTTCGCCTCGGCATACGTCATTCGATCCGCCCTGGCAGTAAACGTCGTCCCCTCGACGAAAGCATTCCCCTCGGCCGCCAGTTCAATCGCTTGCCGGCCGCGGCGCGTCCGATCGATCACCGGCTGCGCGATCGTCAACCGATCCGACGACAACGTAATCACGTCCTCAGGAAGTCGCCGCGTCACGTCCACCGCGATGTTCTGCTGCCAGTCGACCACAGGGCCATAAACACAACGAATCTGATCGCTAAGCGTAATCTGACGATCGTTGAGATTCCCCGTCGCTTCCCGCTCGAAGTGGGCTTCGAGATAGGTGAGTTGCCGAGCCGCCGCCGATTCGCCACGCGTCACATCGCGGTTGCTCGAGTCGGCAACCAGCCCGCCCTGCGAGCCGGGCACGATCCGCCCATCGCCGCCCGTCGATGAAGCGGCCGAATTGGCAAACATCGAACTCGATCCGCGACGATGCGACCGAAACGACCCCGGACCGCGCGCCACGATCGCCCCCGTCGTCTGATCGATCGCCAGGTCCTGCGCAATGATCGTGTCGTGCGCAACTTGCTCGCCCTTCTCATAACTCCGGCTGTCCAGTCGCATGCCTCCCTGGCAAGTTAGGGCCGCGACTTTGATATTCTGCGATTGCTTCGGCGGAGCCGCGAAATCGATCCGTTTCAGCAACCGCGCTTGTAATGTCTCCGTCGCCAACCGCTGCGTCTCGCCCGTCGCTTCCACGCCCCGGCGATACCGAATCGTCTCGCCATCGAAGTCCATCGCATCCTGCCACGCAACCGTCAGACTCTGCGGCTCGGGCAGCGGCTTTCCTTCCATATCCCGGTCGACCGGCAACGTCATCCGACCAGGCCCGTCGATCCACAGCCGATTCTCGCCCCGATCCAGATTGATCTGCGCCGCCGACATCACCAATCCCCGCGCGGCCACCACGGCCGGCTGCCCCGTAATCGTCGCCACGCTATCGTCGGCGCTCGCACGCGCCACGCGCACCTCGTCGCCGCGAACGGAAAACGGCTTCTGCGTCGGGTCTTCCAGCGCCGTCTCGACTAGTTCGGCGTTGCCCATGATCTCGACGTCCTCGACCAACGGCTCCGTATCGGTCCACAGCACGTTGACGCGAAGCAGCTCACCGCCAACCGCAAATCTCGACGCCGGCGGCTTTTCCGTGCCCCGCTCGCGGCGATTCGGCTCAATCGGCGGCGCATCCACCGGCGGTTGGGCCTCGATCGTTTCCAAACTCGCATCCGCCAAGCCGTCGCCCTCGGCGGCCGACGTCGTAACGTCCTCGAACCAAACTTCAAAACGCCCCGGATTGCCAACGAGTTGCGTAGCACGAATCTTCACGCCCCCCGTCGCCAACAAACGATCCGGCACGGCGCTCGTCGTCAGCTTCCCCAGGCCCTCGGCGCCCGCTAGTTCACTCCGCCCACGCCGGCCGCGGTTCTCGCCGCCTTGCCGATCGTGCGCCGCGGAATCGTTTGCCGAATCGTGTGCCGCGCGACTGGCCGCCGCCGAACGCTTTCGCCCCGGCTTCTCGCGCAGCCATAGCCAAATCTCCTCCGCCGACAAACTTCCCACGCCGCCGTAATTCAATTCCGCATCGCCGAGCACCGATAGCAAATGCTGCCCTTCGTGCGGCCGCAAACGAATCTCGCGCTGCCAAGACGCACGAAATCGGCTCGAAGGATCGTCCTCGCCAACCGCCTCCATCCAGCCCGCGCCGATCGCCTCGAACGAAGGCAAGCCATCCTTCGCGCCCGGCTGATAACTCACCCGCGGCGCGGCAACTTCGTTGCGTGGACTACGAAGCATGACGCGCGCCGAATCCTCCATCGTCACGCGCCCCGTTTTCAAGTCGTATTCCAGTTTCTCGCACCGCGCCGACGAGCCCGTCGAAGGCGAACGCACGACCACCGGCCGCCCCATCGCCCGCAACCGCCGAATTTCCAGCGGCGGCATCCGATCTCGCTTCCCTTTCCCACCGGCGTTCTTGTTCGCCCCCTCCTTGGCCGCCTCTTTCTCATCCTCGCGCGGCGCAAAACCGACCGACAACCAGTCGCACGTCATATGATCGCTCTCGCCGATCGGATTCAGCCGCAGCACGTCCACGTCACGCTCGAACGAAGCTTCCTGCCGAGTGAAGTTGAAGCGAAACGGCCCCCGCGACACAATCTCCACCGGAGGCTGCAACTTTTCACTCGTCTCGCGAAACGCGCGCGTGACCAAACGACTCGGATCGAGCAATCCAGACGCGGCCAATCGATCCTCGTCGCTGTCCATCACGTCGCGCGCCGCCGTCTTTCTTAGTCCACCCTCTTTTTTCTCGCCCGGCAGCAAACCGTCGCCCGACATCTGAAATCGCATCTTCACGTCGTACACCAACTCCATCGACTCCAAACCACCCAGCAACGCGCCCCCCTCCGCGCGGCGGCCGTCGCGCGGAGCCAGATGAATTCGCAGCAGCCGACCCGTGCCGACGTTCGCACCCAACCGAAACTGCACGCGCTCCTGCGTCTCGATCTTTTCTTCGCTCAGCACCACGTCGCGCGTCGTTATCAGCAGATCGTCCGCCGGCCCCGGCTGTTTCTGGTCGCTACGAATCGTCACGTCGCCCACCAACCGCCCGCCTTTGAGATTGCCGATCTTCGCCCGGCTCAAATCGAGCGGTCGATCGAACTCCAAAACCGCCTCCGGAGCTTCGAGAATCACCGCCTCGCCCATCCGGTCGGGATCGTCACGCGCGCCCTCGCTCGGAAACATCACCATCGCGAACGGCGTCAGCCGAATCGATCGCGGGTCGACGTGCGTATACTCATTAATCAGCAGAATGCCCTGATCGCTCTCCAGCAGCTTGGGACTATCCATCACCCAAGAGTCGGCCGGAAAGAAACGCCGAAGCAGCTCTTGATACTTATCCGTCGGACTGGCAACGGGTTCGACCCGGCCTTCCGGATCGTCGAGGCCGATGTATGGAGCGTCCGGCTCGATCAGCGGCGTCGCCACCAGCGCATAAGCGGCAAAAGCGGCCAAGGATGCCGCCAGCGCTACGCAAACTCGGATCGCCTTAGTTCGCATTCGATTGCGGGTGTCCAGAGTGTTGTCGAACTAACATGCGCGGATGACATCGCACCGATGCCGTTACGAACGAATGTGAGAGGCGAATCTCTTCGCCGACGATGCTGGTTAGCGATTCGTCAGGCGTTGGAATTCGCCTCCATCGGTCAGACTGTCAGAAGTGCTCGCACTTTCTTTTCGGACGTCTTCTTTGCATACGGTCTTTCGAGTGCTACCGGCCGTCGTAAGCACTCAGCAACTTCCCCCAATGCCCCTGCACTTTGAGAACCGTTTCGATCAGTTCCCGCACCGCTCCATGCCCGCCGCCGGCTTTCGTCACCCACAGCGCCGCGTCGCGAACGTCCGCCGAAGCATCCGACACCGCAATGCCCAACCCGACGAGCCGAATGGCCGGCAAGTCCGGCAGATCGTCGCCAATGTACGCGATCTCGTGCGCTTCGACGTTCAATTCCTTCATCAACTCCTTCATCGCCGCCAGCTTGTCCTCCGCGCCTTGCCGCACGATCGACACGCCCAGTTCCGCGGCACGCCGCGCCACCGTCGGCGAATTCCTCCCCGTAACGATCCCGAACCGATGCCCGGCCTGTTGCCAAAGCTTGATGCCCAGTCCGTCGCGGATGTGATATTGCTTGTGTTCTCCACCCTGATCGTCGAATTCGAGCCGTCCGTCCGTCAACACGCCGTCGACGTCCGAGATCAGCAACGTAATCGCCTTCGCGCGAGCTTCCACGGTCATATACGGTTCTCCCCTGCCTTGCGGTTCGCAAACGGCAACGTCGTCGGCCGAAAATCTTCACTTTCGTCGCTCCGCCCGGCGCTCGGTCCACTCGCGACCGATTTGCCAGCAGTGCTCCCTGTTTCGCTCATCGGCGTCACCGCCGCTTGGGAATCGGCCCATTCCCGCGCCTGTTCGTCGGGCAGCATCGTGACAATATCGGTTACATCGACCATGCCGAGCGGAACGCCTGTAGCATCCACAACCGGCAGTTCGCTAATCTTCCGCGCCGCCATCGACTTCACGGCATCGACCAATAGCGACCCGGCCACAACACATTTCGGACCGCGCGTCATCAACCGCGAGATCGGTCCATCGATTTCCCCGTCGCGGCGATTCTCCAGCAGCCGCGCCAAATCGCTATCCGTAAACAGCCCGCTCAGTTTGCCCTCCGCATCGACGAGCATGATCGCCCCGCTGCGTCGCCCCGGCCGACGCCGTTCGACAAACACCGCGCGAACCGTTTCGCTCTCCGCCGCCACGCGGCACTCCGCCAGCGGCCGCATCGCTTCCTCGACCCGCGACAAATGCCGCCCCAAGCTTCCGCCCGGATGATACCGCGCAAAATCTTCCCGCCGAAATCCACGCATCGAGCTCGCCACCAGCGCCAGCGCATCGCCCACCGCCAACATCGCCGTCGTGCTCGTGCTCGGCGCAACGCCCAGCGGACAAGCCTCTTGCAAATCCCCCAGCGAAATCGTCACTCGCGCATCGCGCCCCAGCGTGCTAGTTGCTCGCCCCGTAATCGCCACCACCGGCACGTCCGCCGCCGAGAGCGACGGCAATATCTGCACCACCTCGGCCGTCTCGCCGCTCTGCGAAAGAATCAATGCCACGTCGCCCGCCTGCGCCCGCCCCAAGTCGCCATGCACCGCTTCCGCCGGATGCAAAAAGAAACTCCGCGTCCCCGTCGAGGCCAACGTAGCGGCGATCTTCCGCCCCACATGCCCGGCCTTCCCCATCCCGCTCACCAGCACATTCCCGCGGCAAGCCGCCACCAGCGCAACGGCATCGCAAAACGCCTCATCCAATCCGCGCGAAAGCCGCAACAGCGCCTCGCCTTCCTGGCGAAGAATATCGCGTGCCAATCGAAGCTGCTCGAACCGACTCGACAAACGCGAGCCGGCCGCAATAGGGCTAGTCATCGGACGTCTTCCTTGACGTTTCCTAGGGACTCCGCAACTCCGAGCGATCCAAACGGCCGCGACCCCCGCGCGACGCGCGCCGCAATTCACGGCTTCCATGCCGCCGCACCCGAATCGCTTCGTTCCGCCTGCGCAGACTCCAAGCGTGGGGCGGATTCTATCGGTTGCCGCCGAATCGGGCAACGCGGGGTATCACCGCAGCCGAAGCCGCGCCACCCAGCGAACGACGAACAGAATCCGGGAAATTACCAAGAATCGCTGCCTCATTCGCCGCAGACCGACGCTCCGCGCTTGAAACCGCCATCCGACCTCGTGTACCTTATAAGGGGCCGTTTGCACGATGTGAA
>JAJDEG010000168.1 GCA_029259895.1 Planctomycetota bacterium | reverse complement strand
CGGAGGCGACCGCGGGCGAATCCCCGACGCCACAACGGCGAAAGTTGTGTGGGGGTTGGGGGCGCGGTGTGCCGACGCGGCGGAGTGATTGGCTTTTGGTCCGCTCGGCGGCGAATCAAGACTGGCCGACGCCTCCCGACGTACGTAATGCCGTCGTCATCGACGTGATGACCGCCTTCGAGGCCGCGAATTCTAAGGGCGATTCTCGCCGTGCGTTGAGCCTCGCTGGCGTAGCGATCGCGATGGACGGAGCGAACCAACGAGCCGAACACGTGGCGTTGCAGACGGCGTCTGGGGCTGACTTCCCGCAAATACTTGGCCACACCGGCCCGTGGCCGATCGACGCCACGAGAGAGGAAATAGACGGCGGTGTTGACGGCGGTTGAAAGCGGCGACATTCCGCGTCACATCGGACCACCGCCGACCGTCAGGCCAAACCGACAGCGTTGGTCGCGCCGAACGGCGTTTTTGTTGTTTTCGGGGGAGCATATACACTTTTCAGTAAGATCGCGTGCCCCCCGTTTTCGTGCCTAACTGTTGGGCAGACACCCGCCCACAGGTGTCAGCCGCGGGAGTCGGCGTCGCGTATTTTCTATACAATCGAACTTTTTGGCGGTTAGGGTAACGGATAGGGAATCCGTTGCTTCGGCGAGAGCCACGGTTATGGCGGTGGCTTTTTTTGGCGGTCTGCGGCGGGGTTCCAGCGGGGCGGCCACGGGGGCGGGCGAGACAGCATCGCCTCGCGCTTTCTGATCGTTCGCTCGGCTCGGCTCGGCGGCTGGCACTTCATGCAGTGAAAAACGTCCGCCATCGACAGCCAACCCTCCGCGCTACCGCAGTTCGGGCAACGCCATGCATCCGCAGTCCACAACTCGCCGTCGTCCCATGAGTCCGGTTCGCCGGGCGTCTGGCGGCGTCGCTCGTGGCGATCTCGCTCGGCGGTGTAGTCAACCCAGCCCCGCCCGTCGTCGACGAACAAGGCTCTCGTGGCGTCGCTGGGGCGGTTGTGGCAGGTGGCGCAGAGAACTTGACCGCCGAGAAGTCGCCAGCCGATCGCGCAACCGCACGTCGGGCAGGGACCGGTAAGGGATTCGACCGGCTCGGGCGCGGTGACGACCGGCTCGGCGGTGACGGCGGTGATGGCAGGCTCGGGCGCGGCGGCGACACGCGGGCAAGCCAACCACACTGGGGGCCACGACGTCGCGGGCGCAACAGGCGCAACAGGCGCAACATGTTTCGCGGAGACATATCTAATATGTGTGTTCTTATTCATATTTGCGATTTTGATTATGAACTTCTCCATGCGCGTATTTCGTGAAAACATGTTTCACATGTTGCGCGCCTCAACAGCTAGGTCTCAGGGCGATTCCGCCGTAGTGGCGGATGGGCTTGCCGTCGACGCGCGGCTGGCTGTCGCGCAGGCCCGACACGGCCGCTCGAAGCGCCCGACCGAAACCGGCCTCGTCCTCGATGTGCCGCCGCCCCTTCGCCTCGCACCAGCCCCGGTACGCGCCGTATAGCTCGTCGCGAGCCACCTTCGCCTCGGCGTCGATGACGCACTGCTCGCGGACGAATTGCCCGATGGGCGACGTCAAATCCGCCATCTGGTCGACCAAATCGCCCCCGGCCGACGGTTGCACAAAATGCCCTCGCTCCCGCAGTCGCCGCCACCCCTCTATTGACCACAGCATAATCCCCGGCAGTTCGGTCAGCAACTTGTCGGTGAGCGCTTGGTCCTCTTGGCCGTAGAACGACCGTCGAAGCTCCAGCAAAATCATCCGCTTCGCCAGCGCGCCGGACGAATCGGTCAAGCGAGGAAGCTCGTTCGTCAAAATCACGACGCGCGTCGACAACGTGACCGTGAGCGGCTCGCGGAACTTCACGTCGACCGTCAACGCATCCTCGCCGCTAATCGACAGCAGCCGCTCGACAATCGCTTGTTGGTCGACCCGGCCCGATAGCCGCGCGTCGCTAATGATGGCGAGCGACCGGCCCACCAAAGGCCACAGTCCGAAGTTCGTCGACAAGCTCGCCAACGTCGGACCGGCAACGTATTGCTTGCCGACGACCGCCCTCCAGAGTCGCGCGACGGTTCCTTTGCCCGACCGCGTCGGACCGACGAGCAAGAATATCTTTTGTTGGCGGCTGTCAAGCACGAGCGTGTAGCCGAATGCCTCTTGCAGCGCGGCGATACTCTCGGCGTCGCCGTCAAACCATTCGGTGAGCGATTCGAGCCACAACGACGGCGGCGGCGCGTCGAGTCGAAAATCGCATTCGAGCGCGGCGGGGGTGAACAATCGCGGCGTTGATGGCCGCGCGTAATCCTCTGCCCCAGCCACGAGCGACGGCAGGTGAATCATGCCGTTGCGAGTGACAACGATTTCATTCGTTTGCCACGGCTTGCCCTCAGCGTCGACCGGCGGCTCGCCGAGGAACGTCGGTTGTTCGACGAGGCCCGACAAGAGCGATTGTGCCTTGACCTGATCGATCACGTTGTTCGTCACGCCGGTCGAAAGCTTGACGCAATTCGTGTTGAGATAGCTGACTACGTTTCCTCGCACTTCGCACGGCGACAGGTCGGCGTATCGCCCCTTCGTCCAGAATTGCCAGCCGCCACGCCAGTACCGCAGCCGATAGAGTCCGTCGATCTTTCCCGACTCGAGAAAGTCGCGGCCCGCCGTTGCCGAGTCCAGCGACGCAGCCGCCACCTTCCCATCGCCATCCTGCGGCGGTTCGGGATCTTCGGCCGCCTCGCGCAGCCGGTGCAACTCCGCCGCGCCATGCGCCACAAGAAAATCGTCGGCACCCTGCTTGATCGGCTCGCCGTTCTCGCCGGCAGGTCCCGCAGGCAGGCGGACGATTTTGACGACCGCCCCCAGCGCCGTCAGCTTTGCCGCCA